>JAEETP010000122.1 GCA_016290415.1 Bacteroidales bacterium | reverse complement strand
TTGTCTCTCATGATGTAAGGAGCCAGCATATAGTATTTTCCGCTGGGCGAAAGCAAAGCGCTGCTGCAGCCGATGCCCTGGGTATTGATGTCCAGAGAATAAATGCGGGCGGCATCGGCGCCGGTATTGATGGCGGAAGATGTGGCCAGCGAAATCTTGAGGTTATCTGCCTTGGTGGTGTCGGTGAGCCATTTTACGGCCACGGTATGAGTTCCGGGCTCCAGCTTCAGGGAAGATCCGCCCATAGGTTTGCCATCCAGAAACAGGGAGTGCTTTTCGGGGCCTTCGTATATCAGGTCGGCCTTGGCAAATCCGGCCGTCTCTATATCAAAGCCGGCCAGATGAAGCTGCGGGGCATCGCTGGTTGCGGGAAGCACATCCACTTCCGGAGCATTTTTGAGCGCCTCCAGGGACACTTCCTGGGAGAGCATTGCCTCCCCGGCTTCATATTTCTTGCCGGCCGCATCGGTCTCGTCTGTCATATAAGGTGTCACCTGGGTGTAAGGCCCGGTATAGTGCAATTTGCTTATTACAAGCGTGTCTACCTTAGATTGGGCCGCAGTCTTCAGAAGCGGACAGAACGCCATTGCCAGCAGCGCCACAATATAAATCGTACGTTTCATAAAAAGTGATTCTTGTTCGAAAGATAGCAATATTGTTGTATATTCGTATTATCAGAATAGATAGTAGTATGAAAAAAATCTCTTCGTTATTGCTTGTCCTCTTGGCGTCTATCACCGTTCTCGCACAGGACAAAGAAGTCACGCCAAGCCGCAATATTCATGTCGTCAACGATTTGGGCCGAGGTCTGGAAATGGAATCATCTATCCATTACTGGGATGAAGGCCCGTTGAGTCTGAATATGTTTTCTGTCAGAAAGGACAAGTATCCTATGATTCTGAATTTGGAGTACGGGATACACTGGGACATAGAAAGGTTCAAGATTGGGAATACCACCATCTCGGCGCCCACCACAAGGACCTTAATGAATCCGTTCTCATCCTGGATACATCCGGATTACAAGAACGACAATACGCTGCTCTACCTGCAGACCTGTTTCGATTATGTGGAATTATGCCGCCGCCGCGCCCAGTGGGACCTTAAGAAAGGATCTTCGTTTGACCTTCGCTCCGTGACTGGATTCCATCTTGACGTGGCAGACAGTTTCCTGGCGGAGATGAAAGAGGCCACCTCGCAGGGTCAGGACGAGGAAGAGGTGAAAAATTATTCCGAGGCTATCCGACAAGAGCTTGAAAAAACACCGGAAGCACGCTTTGACGATCTGGTAATAGATCCCAAAGGATTTGGCTTGGGCATGCACGTCGGCATCGGCTCGGAGATTTATACCGGCATTCTGCCCCAGTACGTCACCCCTATGACCGGCCTGCTTTTCGGCTTTGATCTGGTCTACAACCGCTTCAACATATTCATGGAAGGACTTCTTGGCTGGGGCGGCAGGTTGAAGAGGGATATCGTTCTGGACGGATATCAGTGGGATGCTGGAGAGAAGATGAAGGGTGGCAATATGGAACTCTCGGTGGGATATTCGGTTTATAATACACAGTGGTGGCGGCTTACCCCTTTTGCCGGCATAGGTGTAGGATTCATCGACTATCCAATCAACTATGTCAACCCTGATAAGGATTCAGACGAAATATCAGGATTCCGTTACCAGGCGGGCATAAATGCAGATTTCAAGATTCATCGACTAATTGAGTACACTGACTGGGGAACAACTTACGGCGTTACAGAGACTATGCTTAGGGCACGCATCTATGCGGCTCACAACAATTTTGCCTATCCGGCACCTGCCTGGAGTATCAATTTCGGTCTCTGTATTAATGTCCTGGGCGTTATATTGAAACACTAAGTCGGGCTGTTTTGCTTTACCGCCAAAAATAAAT
Source organism: Bacteroidales bacterium (assembly GCA_016290415.1). Taxonomy (GTDB): domain Bacteria; phylum Bacteroidota; class Bacteroidia; order Bacteroidales; family UBA932; genus Equibacterium. The sequence goes on along the minus strand of JAEETP010000122.1, from coordinate 2,497 downwards.
ACCTTTGCACCCGACAATTGCGGGCGTGTTGTAATTGGTAGCCAAGCTAGACTTAGGATCTAGTGCCTCACGGCGTAAGGGTTCGAGTCCCTTCGCCCGCACAAAAAAAGGAGCGCTTTCCAGCGCTCCTTTTTTTGTGCGGGCTCGGGCCTCTGCCTATAATACTGGGGCTCTGCCCCAAACCCCGCCGCTTCGCTATCGCCTGATGGCGATTATTAAAAATAGGCTTGAGGTGTCGCCGGGTTTGTCCCCTTTCTGGGACTTACAGCTGCTCAATGATATCTCTCAGCAGGTCGTTGAAGTTGATGACGCGGTCGGGCTTGGGGGAATAGCCCAGCACAACCACTACTAGTTCTTTAGAGGGGATGATGTAGATCTGCTGGCCGTCGTGGCCCTGGCAGGAATACATATCCTCCGGAGCATCGGGGCAGGCGCCGCTGCGGTTGAGCCAGAAGAAGGAGCCGTAACGGCCCTCGCTGGCCGGGGCGGGCGTGGCCACATAGTCAGACCATCCTTCGGAGAGGATGCGCTCTCCCTGCACCACGCCGCCGTCCAGATACATCTGGCCGAAACGGGCATAGTCACGGGCGGTGACATAGAGATATGAGGAACCGACAGGTGTGCCGGTCATATCGGGCTCGAGGTGGGCATTGTTTATGGCCAGTGGTGCAAACAGCCGCTCCCGGATATATCCCAGAAACTCCGAATCAGAGGCAAACTTGCCGCGCAGATATCTCATTATCAGGTTGGTATTGCCGCTGGAGTAATACCAGTAGCTGCCGGGCTCGTGTTCCAGCGGCTTGTTGATAGTATAGAGGCCCATATCTGTTTCGCGGTGCAGCATCAGATTCACGTCGCTGCGGTTGCCGTAGTTCTCGTTCCACTCCAGGCCGCTGCTCATCTGCATCAAGTCGTTCAAAGTGATATTCTTGCGTCCGTCGCCCTGCCACTCGGGGATATCCATCGGGGCAAAGATATTCAGCAGGCCATCCTTGACCATAATGCCGACCAGGGCATTGGTAAAGCTCTTGCCCATACTCCAGCTGAGCAGCTGTGTGCCGGCGGTGATGCCGCTGTCGTAGCGCTCTGCCACTACCCCGCCCTTGTGCAGGACCACGAAGGCGAAGGGATGGCCGTTATATGTACGATCGTCCACCAAAGCCTTGGCTATCGGCTCCAGCCTGGCAGCGAGAGCCGAATCTCCCGGCTGCAGATAATCTGGCAGCGCCTCTGCAGCCGGCAGCGGATACTTCTGCTCCAGGAAGGCCTTTTTATCCTTTTTCTTGCCGCGCAGCAGGGTCACACCATAGCCTTCGCGGTAGGCGGCGGTAGATTTTGCCCAGAGGAAGCGGCTGGTGACCGTCTTCTTTTCATAATCCACCTTATTGTGGTTGAACTTTATGAAAGAGAATTTGAGGTCCAGCGCCTCTACGTCAGCCTGCTGCCTGCCGGAGATGAACACTGCGGATGCGAGGTTCTTGGCGGCATAACCGGTGATGATGGGCATCAAAGTGTTGAGATACAGGCAGCCGCCGATAATGGCAACCACAAGCAAGGCCAGAAGGACGCGTAAAAATTTCTTCATTTTTGTTAACTTTGAGAATGAATCAATAATCAAAGTTATGAAATCTCTTAGACTTTGGCATATTTCGGCGGCGCTTTTTGCCATTTGCGCCGCGCTTAACCTATATGGATGCATCATAGAAAGCGGCCTCGCAGACACGGTAAAACCGGCACTTATGCCGCTGCTGTGCCTGACCACAATGGCGGCCCTGGCACAGGGAGTCGGCATCAAGAGTCGCGAGGCCAAGTTGCTGGCCTGCGCCCAGCTGTTCGGCTTTGGCGGCGACACGGCCCTTATCGGCTACGAACAGTTTGCCTTCTTTGCCCTGGGCATCGGTCTTTTCCTGATTGGCCACATATTCTACATCACCCTTTTCGGCGGCAAAAGCTGGAAGGGCTTGAAGCCCTGGATATGGATTGTGGCGATAGCGGTGTCGCTTGCGGCCGTGGCCGGCCTGGTGACGGCGATAGGCATCAAGGGCGCCCTTATGGCCCCTATGGCTGTTTATGGACTGACTTTGATGGCTCTGATATTCAGCACGCTGGCAGGCGCTATCCGCTTTGGCACAAAGACCTGGTGGATACTGCTTTGCGGTGCGGTTATATTCGCTTTCAGCGACAGCCTGATAGCCATCCAGACTTTCAATGACCCCGCAGCCTGCGGCGGCCGCCTGGGCGTAATGGCCACCTACCTCCTTGCCCAGACACTGCTCGCTATAGGATCCTTCCGACTGATATCCGAGAAATAAGATAGAGTCCAGCATCTAGTTTTTCGTCAACAATCTTGGTGTGACGAACGTCATTTACGATGATTTTCGTCACTAAATCCGGCACTTTCGTCACAAATTACCGGTTTTGACAACAAAAACCGGGTAGAGGTTGCATTCTTTTCTGCGCGCGGGAGCCGTAGTCTACTTTTGCATTGCAAAAAAGA
>JAEETP010000030.1 GCA_016290415.1 Bacteroidales bacterium | reverse complement strand
GCCGAAGTCGGGCCAGTCGCGGTATTTGCTGTAGTCTACAAATGCATCCCACATCTGGTTGTTACGCTCGTATTCCACAACCTTTTCTCCATTCAGCCAGTGCTCTACGTGGTTGCCGTCCACCACAATCATTGCGGTGTTCCAGCCGAACTTATCCTTCAGAGGCTCGTGCTTGGAGGGAATCAGATCGTAGAGAGAGGCCAGGGTGCGGTTGCCGTTCACGCCCAGCTTGGCGTCGGGATGGTTGTCGTCGTCCAGAATCTGAAACTCGCAACCAATTGCGCTGCCGGCCCCGGTGTTCAGGAACGGATCCACAAAATACTTGATGCCGCTGTTGGCGCCCTTGGTCATCTTGAAGTCGACCTTAAGCACAAAGTTGCGGTACTTGTCTTTGGTGATGATGTCGCCGCCGTTGGCACTTTCGGCGCCGTCACCGGCAAAGACATATAGCAGGCCGTCTTCGGTGATGCCCCAGCCGCCTTCGGGGAATTTGCCCATATTGACGGGCTTGGCGCTCTGCCAGCCTTCGGTGGTCTTGCCGTCGAAAAGGAGTTTCCAGCCGTCGGCCTCCTCGGCCTCGGTGAGGGTATTGGGCTCGGCGGCAGCTTCCATAGCGGCATACTTGCCCCAGCAGGGCTGTTCGCACTCCTGATTACAGCACTCGTCGGCTTTCTTGCACTTGGGGCAGTTGCAGGAAGCGGCAATCATCGCCGCGGCGGCGATTGCCAGTATTATGACTTTCTTCATAGCTGATTACATCTTGTAGTATTCGTCCCAACCCTTGCGAGGCAGACGGTCTGCCAGCAGGCTGTTGGCGAACGGATCGTTCACTATTGTGTTGCTTACGCGGTCGAAGGTGAGCTTGCGGCCGGTGCGTATGGCTATGATACCCAGGCAGAATGTCTGGCACATAGGGCCGAAAATCTCGAACGGGCTGCGGGTCTTCTCCTCTCCCTTGCAGGCCTTGAGGAAGTTTGCAAAGTGATTGGAGGGTGTGCCGGGAACCTCGGGGAGATAAGGAGCCATCTCTTTGGCCTTCTCCTTGGGGATAATGCTCAGGGTAGCGCCGTGGGTGCCGCCGCGGAAAGTCAGATTCTTGCTGTAAATGACCTTGCCGGGACTCAGTGACGAATCTTCACCGGGAACATTTTGTCCAGAGGCGGGAACGTCGTCCTGAACGGCGGTCCTGCTGCCGTAGCCCTCGGGCAGCGGCGGGAAGTTCTTCTCGCCGTCGTACCAGGTCAGATCCACCGGCGGCATATCGCCGCGGGCGGCGAACTTGAAGCGCAGGGTGGTCTCCTTGGGGAAGAAGTAATCGTTGTAGTCGGTGATCTTGAGCGGATCTATCTCGTACGGCAGACCCAGCTGCAGGAACTCGTGGCAGGTGTCAATGATGTGCGCACCCCAGTCGCCAAGGGCACCCAGACCGAAGTCGTACCAGCCGCGCCAGTTGCCGGGGTGATACTTCTCGTTGAAATCGTGGAACTGAGCGGTGGTGTTCCAGAGGTTCCAGTCCATACCTTCGGGAACGGGCTGTGCCTCGGGATAACGGTCGGTGTTGGGATCGTAGGGATACCAGCGGCGCCAGGCGTTGAAGAAGGCATCGATGCGGTATACATCCTTGATGATGCCGGCTTCCTGCCAGGTCTTGAACTGCCAGTAGTTGGCCTCGGAGTGGCCCTGGTTGCCGACCTGGGTAGCCAAGTTGGGATGACGGCGGGCGCTGTCCATCAACAGCTGGCACTCGTAGAAGGTGCGGGCCAGCGGTTTCTCTACATAGACGTGCTTGCCCTGGTTCAGCGCGAGCATAGTCACGGGGAAGTGGGAGAAGTCGGGGATGGCGATGCACACTGCGTCGAACTCCTTGCCAAACTCATCGAACAGCTTGCGGAAGTCGGTGAACACCTTTGCGTTGGGGTGTTCGGCAATTGTCTGCTGGCTCTCTTTGCTCAGCGGGTCCACATCGCAAAGAGCCACGAACTCACACAGTCCGGTGGCGTCGAACTCGTGGATAATCTGACGGCCGCGGTTGGCGATGCCTATGGCTGCCATCTTCACCTTTTCGGGCTTGGGTTCGGGCTGAACTTTTTTCTTTTTGCGGGGATCCATTGCTTCCATTGCGCTAAGGCCGCTGGTGGCCGCAATCACGCCGGCAGCACCTGCTGCGCCGACCTGTATAAACTTGCGTCTTGAAATGTTACTCATAACTCTTGACTTATATTTAGATTATTTATGTTATTGTTATCCTATCCTTTTCAATTCATAATATGATGGCCTTCGCAACACCTTGATTGCTCTATACAATACTCCGGCCGTGCCGCGATATGTACCGCTGCCCACCGGCGTACCGTCCAGGTGATACCACTCGTAAAAGCCGCCATCAACGGTGCGCTGCAACATCGGTTTCAATTCATCATAAGCTTCACGAATCATACCATAGCGCACCAATACCTCAATCCAGCGGGCGCCGAACCAGGTCCAGTCGCCGCCGTTCTGATATTGATACGCCCCCATCATTGGGTTGGCGAAAAAGCCGTCGGGATAGGCGGGATAAAGCGTCAGGCCTATGCTCTGCGCCCCCGCCGCCTTCATATTGGCCAGCATCCGGCGGTTGGCATTCGCCACTTCTTTCTTTGTGAGGATGCCCGCCAGTGCCGCAACGGCCGTGCCGCCGTGATAGTAGATTTCATCTTCGTTGAAATCCGCAGGGAAAGGCGAGCCGTTCAGGTAGATGTGCGGGCGGAACTTTTGGCGTTTGGCATCCCAGAGATGGGTTCTGATGTTCTTCTTGAGGGTATCCCTGAGGTTGAGCCAACGGTCTGCAGAGTTGCTGCCGCCTTCAAGCATACACAGTTCGTCAAGCGCCAGGGCGAACATAGCGTTGTCGTAGATGTCTATTGTGTAGTGGGTATTTTCGTCAATCTCAACGCCCCATCCGTGCTCGGGCTGCACGTCTCCCCAGTCGGCCGTGGTGGCGCCTGTAATCAGGCCGTACGTGTCGTTCCACTTGTTGCCTCGAAGGTACATCATCGCATCTTCAAGATGCCCCAGCACCGTTTTGCCGGCACGGACTTCTTTCAGATAATCATAATCGCCGGTAATGGCCACATACTGCGCCACGGCCTGCACCAGCGAACTCTCCTGGTCGGTCTCCACGGTGTTCTTGTGGGCCGCCATATCCGGGTGCGCCTCGCAGAAACGGTATTTATAGCCAAGGTTGTCGGCCGTGGCCACCACCACAAAGGCGTCGGGGACATTGCCGTCCGCAGCCTGGAAATCCAGGAAGGTGTCCAGCACCTCGCGGACCTCGGCGCGCGGCATAACTTCCAGCGAAAGCTCTATGAAGGTGTTGAAATCGCGAATCCAGATCTCTTTATACACGCTGCCGGCATTGAAACCGGTTGCAGCCAGGGCTTTGGCCATACTGTCCACCTGCGCCATAAGCTTATCCTCAGCTATGGTGCGATTGAGCGCCGCCGTCTGAGCGCAGGAAGCGGTCAGAAACGCCACGGCAAGTATGGTCAGCAGTCTTCTCATTTAACCTCAACGGTAAATCTCTGCTCTTTCTGGCGGAAGCCGCCCACAACCAGTGTGTATTTGCCTGCCGGCACATCTTCCGGCAGATTGTTGATATCTATGGTGCGGCTTTCGCCCGGCATCAGGCAGAAGAAGTTGTCGCTGTAGAACGACGGGCGCACAGCCTTTCCGTCGGGACCCAGCCACTGCAGGCGGGTGAAGAAGGCCACGGTTCTGGCAGGATTCTTAAGGGCGACGGTGGTGACGTGTTCTCCGGCGGCATCACGGCCCTGGGAAACCTTGGCGCGGAGCTTGATTTCCGGCAGGTTGTTGATGGCTTGGAAGCCGGCGGTGCAGGGGCCGCTGACAGTGTTGGGGCCCTTATATTCGTCGGTAGAGCGCCAGTAGAAGCAGCTGCCTATCTCTTTGCCGGCGGCGTTGAGTAGGCGCAGCTTAATGAAATGTACCGGATAGATATCTGCCGGGAAATCGAGCTTGATAATGTCGCAGGCGGTGCCTTCGGCGGGAACGTCCACCCTGGCCTCTTTATACAGGACGCGGCGGCCGGGAACGTCAATCACCTCGGCGGTGACCTTGCAGCCCGGCAGCGCCTCAATCAGGTCGCTGGAGACGGAAACGGTGTTTTTGATGTAGTCGAACTGAGGGTGTACCGGCTCGCTGGCGTTGGCCATAGTGTAGAGCGCCGCGGTGGGCTCCAGGCTCCAGTGCCACATACGGCTGGGAGTCTGGGGGATGGGGCTGTTGTGGAACCAGAACAGGTAGCCGCTGCAGAAGCGGTCGCCGCTGGTCAGCTGGTTATAGCGCCATACGTCGCTTATGCCGCGGTACATCATCGCCCCCACAAACTGGGCGCGCTCTGCGTATTCATCGATATTTGAGGACTCGCCAAACTGGTCGGTCATATCCTTGTAGAGGGTGGTCATCTTGTAGAAACGGTTGCCCTCCATATAGTCCCACACGGGGCCGCCGACGGGCCACCAGTCCTTCTCGGGCATCATCTCCTTGATGCACTCTGCGGTGGGGAGGCACGGGGCGCCGTATTCGGGGTTGAAACCATCCACGCGGCTGCCGCGCTCCGATGCGGTGTTCTCGTAATAACTCATAGGGTTCACCGTCTTGTACGGACTGCCGTCGTGCACGCCGTCGCACTCGCTCTGCATCTGGTAGGGCAGCGTGCCGTCCAGCAGATTTATCAGCTCGGGAACGCCCTGGGTGTAGGTGGATTCGTTGCTGCAGACATAGAATGCCAGGCACGGATGGACGCGGGTGCGCCTTACGGCCGAAGCTACATTCTTGAGGTAAACGCCCTGATCCACAGGGTGCTTGGTGTCGCCTGTCATCCAGAATTCCTCCCATACAAGGATGCCCAGCTCGTCGCAGAGGGAATAGAAATAGTCGCTCTCGGTGATGCCGCCGCCCCAGAGGCGCAGCAGGTTGATGCCGGTCTGGGCGGTGTAGCGCAGCTGGGCGTAAATGCGCTTGTCGTTTGCACGGCACATCGCCTCGGGAATCCAGTTGGTGCCCTGGATGAATATCTGACGGCCGTTCACATAGAAGGTCTTGGACTTGTCGGGGGTGTTGCGGTCGGCGCGGACCTCGCGGATGCCGAAGCGCAGGGAGGCCTCATCTACCACAGTGCCGCGAATCTTGGCCCTTACCTTCAGATTATAGAGATTCTGGGGGCCTTTGTTTATGGGCCACCAGAGTCTGGGGTTCTTGATATTCAGCTGCGGGAATTCCTCCGGGGTGAAGACCACCTCGCGTTTCTCGCAGCGCTGGAGTTTCACCGGCTGGGAAACCACTATTCCGGTCCCCTCTATCTCCGCCTCGACATCAAAGTCAAGATTGCCCATAGTGTTGTTTATCACCTCCAGGGAGATGGTTTCGGCGGCCTCGTCGTAGTTCGGGTGGCTCAGTTTAGAGCGGACAAACGGATTGAAGACGCTGGCCTCGCGGGTCTGATATATCTTGATATCCTTCCAGATGCCGGTGTTGCGGTCGCGCACGCCGTCGCAGAAGGTGAAGTCCCAGCCGGCGCTCATCAGCATTGTGACGTTGCGGCCAATCCAGCCGTCGCCGCCGTTGTGGAACTCCTTGCCGGCGCCCCATTCACGGGCCGCGAGTGTGCCGGGACTGTCAATAGGGGTCACTTTTATGGCCAGCACATTCTCTCCCTTAAGGCGGATGAACTCGCTTATCTCTACCCTCTCTTCCCAGAACATACCGGTCCAGGTGGTCAGCAGACGGCCGTTGAGCCACACCTCTGCGTGATAGTTGATGCCGTCAAACTGCATCCAGATGCGGCGGCCGTGGTCAGTCTCGTAGGGGAAATCCAGCTTGGTGCGGAACCAGTAGGTATATTCGTCGCGGCCGACCTTAGAAATGTCGGGAATCAGTCCTTTTTCTATCTCATTATTGTCGCCGAAGTACGGGTCGGGATAGACGCCGTTCTCTACCAGGGAGTGCAGCACGGTGCCGGGCACAATGGCTTCCATCCAGTCAGAATCGTCGTAGCGGATGTCCGACAGCTTTTCTGCCGGAACATTAACCTCGCTTGCCTTTTTCATTTTCCACACAAAGTCGCCTCCGTGCTCTTTCCTGGATTTGAGGATGTGGGTGTAGGGGCGCTCCTGGGGAGCAGTGCGGCTAAGTTGCGATGAAGCAGCACTTTTGGCCGGCTGCGCCTCTTTCTTTGCACTGAGCGGTGCAGTGGATAGGGTTAAGGCAACTATTGCGGCCAGCGCCGCAGCAAGGTTTCTGAATCTGGTCATAGATGGCGTGTATTAAAGGTCACTCGATTGACTTCAAGGTCAAAGGTAAGTATTATTTTGCAAAAACGCACACCGGAAAAGTGTCCGATGTGCGTCTTTTTGCAAGTTTTTATTTGCGCTATTCAGCGGGCGATTCAGGGGCGGGTTCATCGTCCGCCTTTGGCATATAAGCCGAATGGTCCTCTGCCTTAGGCTCTTCGGGGGCGGGAGTCTCGGCGGGCGCCTCCTGGGCGGGTGCTTCGGGGGCTTCTTCTGCCTCAGCAGCAAACCTGCCGCAGAATTTCTCGCGCTTCTCGGCCAGAATCAGGTCGGCCTTCTTGGAGAAGAAATCGTACATCACGCCATCTATTGCCACCATAATGGCAGTGCAAAGCAGACCTCCAATCACAGCCAGCACGGGGCCGATTTTGGGAATGGCGCCCAGGATACCGCAGGCAATGCAGCAAAGCAGGCCGCAGAGCAGCGCCAGGAAAAATATGCGCCACTTGTTGCCGTAGGTGCTGTCATAGCTCAGGCCAAGCGCCTTGAGGGGCGACACCTTCTTGTCTATCAGGAAATAGATTGCAAAACTCCAGGCAATGCCAATCACCAGAGCGGGGAAAAACATAAACATCGCGGCTGCAGCAGTGCCAATGGTGATAAAGCCCAGCAGCAAGAAGAATCCGCCAAGGTTCTTGAAGTTATCCTTGTCAAAAATGGCGGTTGGATTGATGGTTTCGCCACGGCCAATACCAATCACAGCCTTACAGAGGCCGATGGTTGTGCCCACGTTCAGGTATGGAATCCAGAAGGTGAGAAAATAGAGAACCACCATCAGCAGAAGCGGTAAAAAGTTCTTGAGACCATACTGAACGCCTTCGCGGATGGTCTTCATAATGTCGAGTTTCTCGGTTACCATAGTTATTTGTGTTATGTGTTAGTCTATTACGAAAGCAAATATAAATAAAACAGGACATTACTCCACGGTCTCCAGATAAAAACTTACGGGGCGGAAGCCGTCGTTGCAGCTGATCATCGCACTGAAGGGGTTTTTCATCCAGCCGTCGAAGAAATTGCCCTCCCCCCGGGAGAGCGCCTCAACAAAACTTTGCATACTTTTCCACGCTTCGCCGCACATCCCCTCGGGCTTGCGGCCGTCTACCGACACCCACTCCTGCCCTATCGTCACCTCGCAAGCGTGCTCAATGGGATTCTCGTAAATCTTCATCAAATCGGGATACTCCGTCCGCCGCACGGCGGTAATTTTCACTTTTTTCATAGCAATGTCAAAGGTAGGCATTTTTGTCTGGAGCACAAATATCTATCATTCTATGCTTTCCAGAAAATCGCTCCATCTGAGATCCATTAGCGATTATTCACAACATTCTGTCTACCAGAGTATTATCCTCCAGGTTAATGTGCAGGTACTTTGCCACTTTCTTTGAACTGGCACCCGTATATATGGCAAGCGGCTCAAACAACTCGAACCTCTTCTCGTCGGGAAGACGCAACAATGCATCGATGCTTTCAAACACATTTGACTTCAGCAAGAAGTTGGTCATTTTGCTATAAATCTTATCGGAGCCCGACACGAAATCTTCTTTAATTGAGTACTCGCTTCCCTTGGTCGTATTGATTGCTGCAACCATCTCGTCATATCCGCCAAAATAGCCAACTACCGCCTCATAGTCAATACAATTATATGTCCGAATAATATACTCTGACAGCTGCATTTTCTCTTTCCGGCTCAGCGTATTCAGCATATTTGATAACTGAATGTACGATATCGGCTCTTCCAAAGACCTTAAATACTTCACCACTTGGACGGCGTGACGCAAAGACACGCTTGCCTTATCTTTTTTCAACGGTTCTGAAAATGGATTCTTGCTTGCTCCATATGCAAGGAAATTCCACATCGACTGCTCAGGCCGGTCACACAACTGCTTTTCAACCGGATTGTTGTACAGATATGCTATCGCACTTCTTATGCTTTTGGATCCGCTCTTGCTGGCAACTCCGAACGGTCTTTTGAACAACTGCCCCTGCAATCCGTGCCAACTATTGTATTCCCTTGAGAACCACGAGGTGTAGTATCGCACAAAATCCCCGAGAAGCCCTCTGTCCGGCACATCCACTAGCACGTGAATGTGGTCGACCATAATACAAAGCCCCAACACTCTGACCCCAAATCGGCGTGCGGTTATGGAAAACATAGTGAAAAACACCAGACAGTCCTTTACGGAGTAAAAGATAATATATCCACTGTACTGCTTTTGATAGACGTGCTGAACAGCACCTATATGGAAAGAAAGCCGCCCCTTCATATCTCTTGTTGTTTGTTTGTGTAAATATCGCAAGAGATTGAGGAAAGACCAAATCTATTTTATCCGCTGGAGGATAACACACTATGCACCTGAGAGTTACAGATAATCGCTCCATCAAAACAAGTGGAGCGATTATTCACACTCGGCTGATTCTCAAAGCTTTAAACTCCAGCTCCGCTTGTCAAAATCGGGTCGGGAAGGTCAAAGGTGCCGTAGAGCTGCTCACTGGCGGCGCGGCAGCCGCCGTTGCAGAACTTCCGGTGGGCGCAGGAGGTGCATTTTTCAGGAACAACGGCATAGCGGGCTGTCACTTCGGGATCTGAAAGTATCTCGCCCACGGGGCGGTCGTAAATATTGCCCAGAACGTGGGGCGAATGGTTGCAGAAACGCACGTCGCCGCTCCAGGAAACCGTAACCGGCCTGCAGTTTAGGTCTGTGCTGCAACCTGTGAAAAGGATGTGGGGATATGCCGACGTATCCACAACGCAAACCGGGGTGCAGACGCCGCTTACAAAACGCATATCAGGGTGGTCGGCCGCGAAAGACTCAACGTCGGCAAAAGCCTGCTTGAGAGCGGCCGGATTCAGCGCCAGTTCGTCTGAATTCTTGATTCCGTTCCCGCCCACGTTGAAGCGGTTCACCATTACATTTCTGACTCCCAGGTCGCGGATTAGTTTCAAGGTAGCAGAAACACCGGGGGCGTTCACTTTGGTGATTACCAGCACGGCATAGGCTCCTTGCGGCATCAGGGTCGCAGCCCGCCACAGCGCCGTCCGGGCCTTCTCCCAGGAGCCCGGCAGAGAAGTCAGATATTCGTGGATGCCGCTGTCTGCACTGAGCAGCGGAATCTGGATGGCGCCAATGCCCAAACTCTCAAAATTGGCCAGGGCGTCCGAAGTGAGCAGAGTGCCATTGGTAAGAATGTTCACATTGCTGCCGCGAAGGCGGGCATACATAGCCAGATCGTGGATATTTTTAAGCAGCATAGGCTCTCCTCCGGAAAAGGAAACCGTGCCCACGGCTGCCTGGGAGAGCAGTTTGCGCAAGGTCTTGCGGGCCAGCGCATCAGAGGGCGTGACTATCGGACTGCTGCCGTCTCGCCAGTAATTATAACAAAACCTGCAACACTGGTTGCAGGCATCTGTCAATTCATAAACGATGTTCCCTATGTGGAATCGCTCCTTCATCAGTGAAGGATTATTGTTTCTTTACCAACCAGAGTCTTCTCTGCATCGGCATCAATGCCATACACCTTTAAGACCACAGCCCCCTTATAGTCAGTTTCTGCAATCTCGATCTCAAAGGTTGCCTCCCACGAGCCCACCTCCCCTTCTTCGCGGACAAAGGTCTCACTCTGGAGTAATTTTGGTTCAGCCCCGTCTGTCGCTAGCGTTATCTGGTATTCACGAAAAGTCGGGGACAATACCATTACCTGGATAATATCGCCACACTTCAAAGTCTGGGCATTTTGATCTTTAGCAGCTACCAGGACTTCGTTCTGGGGCGGCACGGGATCATAACAAGTGACCATCGGCCCGGGCCCCTGGCAGTTGGCGGCCGAGAGGATGGCCCAAGCAGCAATCATAGCCCCTCCAAGTTTATACTTGGTACGGATGGCCCTGGCATTTTTCCCTTTAGATAAAAACACCCACAGAGAGACTGCCGCAAAAGCGATTCCGAGCGCAATATAAATAAAGAGGGCCTTGGTTTTCATGGTCGGTTGGATTGTTTATACAGATTAAATGCTTCCTGGCCACAAATCTAACAGAAAACCTACAGAATCTGCATCGCTATGTGCGCACAGGCCTCGGCATCGGCCAGGGCGTGGTGGTGATTGACAAGGTCGTAGCCGCAGGCGGCGGCCACGGTCTGCAGCTGGTGGTTCTCGATATTCCAGCCGAAGTGGCGGCGCGAAGCTGCCAGCGTGTCATAAAACTGATAGTCGGGATAGTCCATCTGATATACGCGGAAGGCGGCTTTGAGACATCCTTCGTCGAAACGGGCGTTGTGGGCCACCAGCGGCAGCCCCTCGATAAGGGGTTCTATCTTTTCCCAGACGAATGGGAAGACAGGCGCATCGTAGGTATCCTCCGGGCCAAGGCCGTGCACCCGCCGGCAAAACCACTGATAATACTCGGGCTCGGGATGGATCAGGCTGTAGAAAGTGTCGGTGATGCACCCGTCACGCACTACCACCACCCCCACGCTGCAAACGCTGCTGGGGCACTCGTTGGCGGTCTCGAAGTCTATGGCGGCGAAATCAGTCAACTTGTTCATATCGGTTTAACATTGCCTTGGTGTAAGCATGAACCAAGGTTCTGAATCTGTCAGGAGCTAGTACTTCCACAAACGGACCCTTGCTCAAAACTTCCTGCATAAAGTCGTAGGTGGGGACAAGATTGTATTCAAATACCGAATACTCATCGGTCGTTTCAATCTCACGTTGAGAAGAATGCAGCGGAAGCGATTTATAATAGCCAACCTGATCAGCATCAACCCTCAGACGAACAATTTCGGGGTTATCCTCCGACGCTATCACGCCAAACAGATTGGCAAAAAACTTTTCCGCATTAAATCGAGTTGGGATGCGGAATGTGTCATCAGTCATTACTGCATCCATCATTCGTTCGTCCAGACAATATATGCGCATATCTTTAGTTGCCACACTCTTGGCAAGCACATACCAGCGCTGCTTGAAAAGCTTCAGGCAATACGGATTGATTGAGAAGGTATATGGCTCTTCGTTCGTAAAACTCTGATATGTGATTTCTACCGACTTGTTGTCGCGCATCGCATCCACAAACAGGGCCAGCCACTTCTGGCTTGACGGAATCTCCTCAAACAGAATCCGGTCGCGCAAATTGCTGCATTCGCTCAGCATATTGTTCAGCGACATCGATTGCAGCAGCCAGGCCCTTATGCCGTCTTCTTCCAGATCATCGCTGTTGGCAATGTAATATCCCCGCGAACGGTCACACTTTATTTCAATGCCGAACATATCGCGAATAGCCTCAATGTGGTTGAAGAACGTTCTTTCGGGCAGATACCCCTCCCCCGCCTCATTCACACTGCAGCGGGCCCACTTGCGGCTGATGTCGTCAAAAGATATATAGCCGTTGCGATAGATTGTGTCTATCAGCCATACGTAACGTTTGAAATAGTTCTTTGCCATACCGATACAAATTTAATTAAAATCCTATTTTCTTGCGAGCCGGAGCATTGTCAATAGTCTCCTCCGAACAGAATTCCTTTATTTGCTCATAATCCGGCTCTGTTTCTGCCAGAATTGCCTTGATGGTTTTCTTGCGGGCTACGTTTTCTATCTGACCGCCGGAGAAACTATACTGTCCCGCCAATTCCTCTGCCTGAGCCATCGTTAATTCCGGCATCATCGACCGCCAAATGGCGGCACTTATTACCTTTGAAGGCTTCTCAAAGCGGACCTTATAGAGGAATCTCCTCTCGAATGCCTTGTCCAGATTGGTAGTCAGATTGGTGGTGGCTATCAGTATTCCGTCCAGGTCTTCCATCTCCTGCAGGATTATGTTCTGGATAGAGTTTTCCATCTTGTCCACTGCCCGCTCGGCCCCTTCCTGACGGATACCGAAGATGGCGTCGGCCTCGTTGAAAAGGAGGATGGGAACCGTACCGCCCGTTGCAACGCACTGGCGATATTTTGCAAAGACATTCTTGATATTCTTTTCGCTCTCACCCACCCAGCAGCTCTTGATTTGCGAAACGTCCACGATGTAGAGGTCTCGGCCGCAACTGCGGGCAATCTGATACACCGTCTCCGTCTTGCCGGTGCCGGGGGCGCCGTAGAACAGGCAAGTAAAACCGGTGCGCATCCCTCTATCGTGGATTTTACCGCGGATTTCATTGAAGCGGGCCTCGGACATAAGGTCCTTGAGCTGAGCCACCTGGCGCCCCTCATCGGGATTATAGAACAACTCTTTCGCAACGATGGCGTCGGATTTCATCTCACGGGAAGCGGAAACTTTCACAGTGTGCTTGCGGATACCGCCCACATCTTCAAAAATCTCCTGCATTATGTCATCCTTGATTTTGAAATAATCCTTGTCCATAATCCCTATTTCCATCGAATACTCAATCACCCCGTTTTTCTGGAGGGCCAAATCTTCTCTGGAATAGGCCGATTGCAGTTCCGCAAAGGCCGTTTCATCAAAATATTGGTTTAGGTCGTGCCAGCCCACCATATCGTCTTTTTCGAACCAGAAACGATAAATCAAAGCATAAAGCACCACACGCTCGTCCTCGTCGACGTTCTTCAGATATTTTTTGCACGATTTGGACAGACTGGTTTCAGGATTCAACTCGAGCAGATGCTCCACCTCGCACAGAAATTCACCAAAACTCATTTCTTCGTCTCCAAGAAACTCCAGATATTCCTTGATACGGCAAAGCAAACCGCTTGTGGTAAGCCCGGTGGTGGGCTCGGGTTCCACCGGCACATTGTTTTTCAGGCTCTTGAGCACCTTCTTGGGAATGCGAAGATGCCCCTCATTGTCCATACGGACATAACCTCTCTTGCGAAGTGCCTCCAGGTCCGCGTCGTATGTCAAAAACTTCAAATACTCCAAATCCAGCATTGAGGCGATATCGTCGGCATCTATGCGCCACCGGCTGGATTTATGTACGATGGCTGTCAGCAGCACTACCTGTGTCGGCGACAGCTTAAGCACCCCGGCCAGTTCATCAATCTCTGCCGTGGCTTTCACAAGCCTGTCCAGCGGCATCTTGTCGCCGCCCTCCTGCCGCATCTTCTCTCTGATGCAGCACATAGTTTCGATAATTGTCCTCCTCATACTTCGCATTTTTACGGATGCGAAGATATGGGTCGCTTCTGCCAAAATATGGCAGTAAGACTTTTACTTCAGCAAATTTGCAAAAGTTTCCGGCAGGCAGATATTGGGTACGCCCACGGCCTCCTTGAAGAGCGGCGCTATCTCGCGGTCGCGGAAGCCGGCGATGCCGCAGCCAATGCGCGTCACATAGAAAAACAGCTCAGGGTGCGCCTTGGCAAATTCGATAAAATCGTCCACGTACGGCTTGATGGTCTCAACGCCGCCCTGCATCGTGGGTATCGCGTAGCTCTGGCCCATGAGGCCCACGCCGACGCCCCACTCCGCGCCGAAATTCTCATAGGCGATGCGCGCTGCGCCCCCTCCGTGCGCCCCCGCCAGGTTGCTGCCGAACACAAACACCTCATCGTCTGTTAGCTCTGTAATAAACACCGGCGTAAACTTCGGCCGGATAATCCCGTTATAACGTCTGATTGTTTCCATAATGAATCTATTTGATACCCCGATTGCCTGCAATTTCCCGGCCGTAACACATAGTTTTAGGCCCACTGCCATATTTCGGCAGTAAGGCAACCTATCTTCGCGGTAAAAACAGAACTAGTATGACCGCGAAACAGAAAAATGAACTGGCAGAAATCGAGAAACAGATTCAGGATATGGGTCCGTATTTCCCGCCTATTTACAAGTGGGGACAACATAAGAAAGGAGTGCTTAAGATACTTCTCAGAAAACGCTGCAACCTTCTGAACGAGATGTTTGAATGCCGGCCGGAAGAGCTGGAACGCTTTAAGAAAGTGAACGACCTGCTAAACAATCTCACCAAGAAGATGCACAACAAGGCGCTAAGCCTTTACCGGAGCATACTGGCGCAAGGCTACGACCCTGAATTTGACGATGACATAATGGTTGAAGGGACGCTGCGATATGTATTCAACGACAAATGTGACTCGGTTATTCAGGAGGATGTATTACCTAACATCTACGGCTCCGATTTCGAAACAATGATGAATATCCTTTACGACCTTTATACGGATGCCGACGAAAATGATTGCGCCTCCTGTTGGACATCATATGACCTGCAGCATCGGTCAAATATGCCGGCCGAAGATTTGAGGCTTGACGATTTCCTGGATGACGGTGACACATGGGACGAAGTCCCGCTGGACCAGCCTGAATTCAAGGACATATGCATCTGCCATGCAGTCCACGACCTCTGCTGCCACAAATCTTTTTCCATCCCTGACCTGATTCGGATGGATGACTTCTGGATTGACATAAAGATTACCCATCAGCACCTCGTCGATCAAGACGGGAAACGATACTCTTGTATCACAAAGGACGAATAGGAAATGGCTTGGACAAACAAAACTTATATGAACCGCCGTGACCGACTGATGCAGGATCACCGCGAATGGGCCATGCGCCAGTGGCATGCCGCTTTCTCAGCAGATTGGGATTATGAATATATGCTGATTCACCTGCGGGCAAAGTTGGTTACTATGAAGCGCTACAACCTCAACCTGTCATACATTGTCAAAGGCCCGTATTATGCAGGACAGATTCATATCGCCATCAAGATGATAGACATCATACTGGAGCAAGGCGGGCAGAATGACTACGACGACGGCCTTGGCCCGGACGGCACCTGGCCTGATCCTGGATCATTCAAGCACCAAGTAAACATGCGTAACCGCGGCCGCATCCCACGCGCCAACGACGGCGGAGAGTGTTACTGGTCCGACGCCCAGCAACTTCGTTTCGACAAAGCCTGGATGCTGCTCTGGAAGATACTTGCAGAACGTTCAATATTATGGGGAGATTAAAGATATGAAGCCGAAACTGAATCACTGGTATGTGGATGTTCGCCACTGGTGCCCTGCACAGATTGAGTACTACTTTCAAGATCTAGCTGGATGCAATTGGTGTATTTACCTCCGTTGGCGCCACCAAGACCCCTGGACAGCAGAACTGCTCCGCTGTGACGATAATTGGGAACACGTCTATGACTGCCCCGATAATGTCGACCTTCTCAAAGAGAAAAATCACGTTCCCGGGACTATCACCGGCTATTACTACGACGAAGAGTACCCCTCCCTGATGGAACGCGTTCTCGAAATAGTCCGCGAAATGAAACCGGAACTGAAAGACAAATTAATATGATGATATCCTATAAAGGCCATACAATCTTCGCTTTCGCCGATACGCATGGGATGTACCGGCGGCTGGAAGTGCCTGCCGAGGTCGATATCCTGATTTGCGCCGGGGATGCTTGTGAAGGCTTCGACCCGGTTGATTTGAAGGACTTCTTCGCCTGGTATGCCGCCATTCCAGCCGCACTGCGCATATTTGTCGCTGGCAATCACGATATGATTATCGACGCCCAGCCCGACTATGCCCGCAGCCTGATTCCGGAAGGCATCGTGTTTCTTGAGAACAGTGGTATCGATTTCGACGGCATCACGTTCTTCAGCGTCCCCGCCCGCCCCTATCTGAAAGAGTCCGTTACCCTTCCCTCAGACCTCGATTTCCTCATCACCCACGGCCCGGCCTACGGCCACCTTGACTGCGAAGAAGGCGACAAGCAGCTATTCCTGTCCATTACCGCCGCTCATCCACGCTACCACATCTTCGGCCACGTCCACCCCGAAGGCCTCAAAACCCAATCCATCCCCGGCAGCACATCATATATGAATGTGGCATACTTTGAAGCATTAAGAGCCCATTGAACTACACTTATTTCACTATATTTGGATTATTATTCTTTGTAACAAGGATGAAGTATATGAATGCAAATGAACTTAAATGTGCACAGGAGTCCCTCGAGAAAGAAATCTACGACTTAGCCAAAAATGAAAAATTGGCAAATGATGATGTTGACCCTATAACGGACGGAGTTTACGATTCAGCTAAGTATCTCGCCGCTAAAAGACACATAATGTGGGTAATGAAAGAGCCTTATGATGAGATAATCAACGGAGAACCTTCTGGCGGCAGATGGAATCTGGCGCGTGATTGCTTCGCCAAATCTAATGCCTGGTCTAATCCATCCTGGCAGCCTATCATTTACACAATGTATGGTTTGAAACATGGTTTATTGTGGGATGATATGGACTGGATTCGGAACGATAAAACAATGGCGGACGTACTTCAGGAAATTGCCTACATCAACGTGAGCAAGATGCCTGGATACTCCGTCTCAAATGATGGCCACATCGCCGAATGCTATAGGCTCTGGAAACCAATCTTATTTGAGCAGATTGATATATATGAGCCTGATGTAATAATCTTTGCCAACACATTTAAACATTTCAAAAACGACATGCTTTCTGATCTCAATAAAATCGGAAGTATCTCTTTTGAAAACGTTTATGCCGGAGATGCCTATAAATGGGAGGGCAGACTCTTACTGGATGTCTATCATCCCAATAATCGGACTGTCAGCAAAAAGGTATATGTGAACTCCATAATTGAAGCGATTAATTCGTTTAATAAGATATAGGCCTCGGAATAAGAGTTATTATGATAAGGACGTACTCTGGATTAGCACCGCGGCCAACCCTTTGTCTCTTCTTCAGGAGGCGGCAAATGAGGTACTGCGACAGGCTATCGCAGTAATCGTCCAGGCCAGAGCCTCCATCTCGTTCCACGCCAAAAGCACCATATCCGTCGCCAGCCCGTAGTATCACATCTTCGGCCACGTCCACCCTAAAGGTCTCAAAACAAAATCCACCCCCAGCCGCACAACGTATATGAACGTGGCGTACTTTGAGGGACTGAGGGCGATTGATATACACCAAGATTATACTATATTTGTTAAACAAACTGCACTAACACAATCATTTTTATGGAAACAATCGTTAAACAAATGATTAAAGGAAGCCTCGAAAAACGTCTAATCGGGCACGATGATATTGACAACATACTAACCAATAATGCCCTGATTGACAGGTGGCTTACTTGTATTATGGCACTTGGACACAATAATAGCGACGTAGAGGCTGCAGCCCAAGACATATTTGAAATTCAATCAATGATAATTGATATAAGCATCGAAGACATTCGTGCACGTGTAAGCCAAGTCCTGTGCCGTTTTGGCGAAGAAGTAGCCGCATTTAGCAAATATGTTGAATTGCGCGATACTGCCGATGACGACACTATTAGAGAAGCAGTCGAAGAAGAACTAGACTGGGTTCTTGAGGGGGATTTCATCATTGCATAGAAGACACTCCTCTGTTATAACTATTATTCCATTGTATTCAACACTCATCAGATACCGTATATTGTAGTAACGGCTTAACCCCTATCGATTTATATCACTATGGAAAGATCAAAGATCCAAGCTATCATTGACAAGTACCAAAAAAGAAGCGAACAAGGATATAAATATGGCGATGAAAAGTGTGCATTCTATGAAAGAGTCGCCGAGCAAATTGAGGATAATATTGACATCTATGAGAATGTCCTTTTCGAAACAGAAAAGGACATTCTCGACTCTGTGAGAGAAGACTTTGCCGAATATGATGAGTGGGAGTGATTACGACCCATATTTCCATAAGAACTATTGTATTCTTTAATAGATTGTCCCACTTATCCCAAATGTCCCGCCTTTGTCATTTCCTGATTTAGGTTGACTCTGGTTGGAGTCTATCCCTGATAGAAGTTGACTCTGTATAGGGGACGGGACGTTTTATATAATGCCTTTCGTTCAGACTAATTTCTGTTTAACCCGAAACTTCGAGTCATCAAAACCTCTTTCCAGAAATTTTCGCGAGAGACAACATAATCAGTTGATACCTTGGTGGAGAAGAATTCAAGCAAAGAGAATTTGTAATACTTCTCGGCATAGTCTTCAGGCTTCCCTTCAAGTAATTCATCCAGGCCAACATTCCCACCGGAGCCCTTAGAATAGATGTAATCAGACCATCTCTTCCATAAACCACCTCCTCCATAGGCGGAACCCACATATTGTTTTCCGCTCTTTTGATCCACAATCAGATAGATTCCGTATATGCTTTGAAGAGCGGTCCGCCATTCGCGATTGTCAGCCTTGACAATTGTCTGTAACTGTGCGAAAGGGATATTGATTGAGTCAAAGCCAGGGAACTGAATTCCATCGTACTTACTGGGGAGGATTTCTGCAATGGAAATATTGTCCAAGTAATTCTCCATTATAACGGAACGTCCATGTGGATAATCAAAATAATAGTCGACAATTAGCCTCCCGATAAGGTCGCCGCATAGATTTGTCAACTCAACATCATAGCCATGTTCAGTATTCCAGAAGTCATCATACCTCTTAACGACCTTGTAAATCCCGACAAAGAGCCATCTGTCAGCTCGCTTCGGGAACTGAATTACTGTGAAAATATAGGTTCTGTTAAAGTCGTTCTTGTGACCTCTCCATTCGTTCCACCCCTTGATTTCATCTGGGTTATTGAGGAAAAGATCAAGGGGGTTATCATAACCGTTATATTTCGCAAAATGAATCTTGCAATCTGAAATAATCTCATCAGGAAGAGACAACAATTGCTTGATAGGTATATTACTCTTGGCCATATTATGATGTTGTGTTATTAAGACCTGTATTTATGTTCAATAAGCAAAGATACCGAAATAACTTGTTATGAGATAATCGGTAAAATGCTGATATGCCGGTGTTGCCCCAGCCAGACCAGCAACCCTCCTTGCCATTCTTTGGCATTATAACTCCATAGCTTTGCCATGAAAAAGCAAACTATATGGAAGAGAACTCTCGTGGAATCCTGAGCGGATACCCATCTATTGACAAGATTACTGGAGGTTGGAAAAAAGGTGAACTTATTCTCGTTACGGGGCGTCCTGGAACAGGTATGACATCTTTTGCAATGAATATAGCCTTGAACGCAGCCAATGAGCAAAAAGTACCTGTTGGATTCTTTTCTTTGGCTGGAGATCTTAACGAGTTGCCGGTTGCATCGGCAATAATAC
This sequence comes from Bacteroidales bacterium, assembly GCA_016290415.1. Lineage (GTDB taxonomy): Bacteria > Bacteroidota > Bacteroidia > Bacteroidales > UBA932 > Equibacterium. The sequence continues at coordinate 1,198 of JAEETP010000030.1, read as the reverse complement.
CAGAACGCCTTTTCATTGATGATACCCCACGGAGAACTATCTCCGAAATACAGGACAAAGGATTTTCCCTGGTCAAGGACTCTAAAGTTCGCTTGATTATAGTTGACTACTTAGAGTTAATAGAGGGGCCAAGAGTGCTACGAGGATATCACAATGCTGAAATATGCCATATCGTTCATAAACTGAAAGAGACTGCACGAGAACTGAATATTCCGATTATTGTAATCAGCCAACGACCCAGAGACTCCTTCTTTCAAAGCTTATACGCCAGCTCTAATTTTGGCATTTCTAACACCATTTACTCCATTGCCGATTCAGTGATAATAATCCACCGCGAACTTTACGTCACATCAGAATACGCACTCAATCCGACATTGATATTTGTCGCAAAGCAACGAAGTAACCAAACCAGTATTGTAACCATTCCATGAGAAGATACTCCACTATCTAGAATCAACCACAATTATTGATTTTGCCACTCTGCCACCATTAAAAAGGGCCGTAGCATCACTGCGGCGACACTGGATATGATCAAATTAACACTATGTAACAAGTGCAAATGTATTATTGAGACATGATTAAGGATGCGCAATACTACACAGATCTCCTCCTTTCATTATACTCCTGTAAAGTACCATTCACGTTAGAGGTTGTTCATACCAAGCCGAAAAAACGACTGGGCACATATTACCCCAAAACTGCCCGCATAAAGATATTTGATGGCTGGCGCGATGTGCATAATTGTGACGAGACCGCTATACACGAATATGCACACCACCTTCACTACACAGAGTTCGAGAAGCGAAAGAAAAAGCAAGCCCCCCCCACGGCCGTGAGTTTTGGCAGATCTACGGTCAATTAGTCTGGCGCGCAAGTTTTATTGGTGCATTTAACGATAATCGCCTGCCCGTTATTTCCTTTGATTCTATGCGTGGAAATGCCTGTCGATGGCCTTTGAAGATAAAGGATTTTATAAAACGAAAGGTGGTTGTAATAAGCAAACATTAACGACTACCCTATCGCCACGACTGCCCGATATCCCAATGATATGCGTATTTAGCAGTAGTTTTATCCGGCGGAAGGTTGAATTCCTTTAGAATCTCTTCGTATGCCTGAGGATACTCTTCTATCCATTTGCCTACAGCCACCTCGAATGTCCCGTTGTCGATATGATAGAACACGCGGCCGCGAGGCTTGT
>JAEETP010000029.1 GCA_016290415.1 Bacteroidales bacterium | reverse complement strand
TATCAGGATGGAATAGAGGGCGATGCCGGGCAGCTTGATTCTGTTCAGGACCCACTTGGCAATATGTCCCACGGCCAGACCTATGGCCACGCCCACAACCAGCTGGACAATCAGCACCAGAAGCCCCGTCAGAAGCATTGAACCCGTGCTCACGGCCTCGCCTTTGGGAGAGGAGAGTATCTCCACCAGGATGATGGTGATGGTGTATGCCATAGGGTCGTTGCTACCGGACTCCAGCTCCAGCATCGAGCCCAGGTTCTCGCGCAGATGCAGGTTCTTGCCGTGCAGGATAGAAAACACCGACGCACTGTCGGTGGAGCCCATAATGGCCGCGAGCAAAAAGCAGCCCAGCACCGGCGCTCCGTATACTTCTCCCAGTATAAAGTACATAGCGCCGCCGGCAAGCAGCACGGTGAGCATCACTCCCACGGTGGAGAGCAGGATGCCCTGCTTCATAACCGGCTTGGTTTGTTTCAGGGAGGTCTCCAGGCCTGCGGTGAGCAGAATGATGGACAGGGCAAAGTGCCCTATGGATTCCGCGTCTTCGTACTCCTCGAAGTGAAGGCCTATGCCGTCACTCCCGACCGCCATACCCAGAATAAGGAACAGCAGCAGCGACGGCACACCAAACCTGGCCCCGACCTTCATCACCAGTATGGCGGCGAAAATCAGGACCGATGCCAGCAGCAGTATGTGCTCTGACAACAGGTTGATGGAGAACAGGGAGAGGGGGATCATTCTATCATTCTATCTCAAAAAGATTCAGGAATCCCGTCATCATAAACACGCTGCGGATGTCGTCGCTGATGTTGCGCACAATAATCTTCCCGCCTTTTTCGGCTGCGGCCTTGCGCAGGCCCAGGAAAATCCTGAGTCCGGAACTGGAGATGTACGTCATTTTGCTGCAATCCAGTATGATGGTGCCAGCAGCTTCTTTCTTCACGGGTTCCATTGCTTCTGCCACTTCCTGCGAAGCGGGAGTGTCCAGGCGCCCGATGAGGGTCACAACAATTTCTTTCTTGTCTTTTGTGATTTGTACTTCCATATCGCTTAAATGTTTTTGATCATAGTTAAAATGTTCTTGCCTTCTGAATATTCGTATTTGACAGAGTCCATAATGTTGCGTACCAAATGGATGCCTAGCCCGCCTATGCGCCTTTCTTCCAGCGGGGCGTTGGTGTCGGCATCGGGAACCTGCGTGGGGTCAAAAGGCGTGCCACTATCGCTCAGAGTGAATGTCAATTTGCCGCCGTGCGCCTTTGCGGATACGTCCACAGTGCCGGCGGTGCCTTGTGGATAGGCATACAGGACCACATTTGTCACCGCTTCTTCCAGGGCAAGGTTCAGGCTCATTGCAAGTCCGCTGTCCAGGGAGTTTTCGCCGGCAATCTCTTCTATGAAGCCGGCCAGGCGGGATATCTGCGACACATTGTTGTCCAGTGTGATGTTGTAAACACCGCGGCCGGCTTTTCTGCGGGCCGCTCCCAGATAGTGTATGAACAGCATAGTGAGGTCATCGCTCTGGGGCGCATCTCCAACGAAGGCCTTGACCGTGTTCTGGATATTGCTCAGGTGCGCCTCGGAATTCTTGTGGCCGCGAAGGGCCTCTTTGATGCGGTCCAATCCAAACTGCTGGTGAGTGGAATTCTCTGCCTCGGAAAGGCCGTCGGTATAGAGGAACAGGGCGTCGTCGTGATGCATTTTGAACTGTTGCTCTTTATATTCCATTCCGGGAAGGATGCCCAGCGGAAGGTTGGGTTCCACCTTGAGCTCGGTGATGTCGTTGGTAAGAATCATTGGCGGGTTGTGCCCGGCGTTGCAGTATTTCAAAACGCCGGTGTCCATATCCAGCACTCCGCAGAAGAATGTGACGAACATACTGTTTTCGTTCATCTCGGCCAGCGCGTCATTGAGGCCGGAAACGATGGTCTTGGGGCTGTTTTCGTGGCCTGCTATAGAGCGGAAGATGCTTCTGGTGACGGCCATTACCAGTGATGCCGGCACTCCCTTGCCGCTTACGTCGCCAATGCTGAAAAACAGCTTTTCGTCACGGATAAAGAAGTCGTACAGGTCGCCGCCGACCTCCTTGGCGGGGATGATGGTGGCCGCCATATCCAAATCGTGCCGCTCGGGGAAAGGAGGGAAGGTCTTGGGAATCATTGCCATCTGGATGCCCCTGGCAATGTGCAGCTCGTTTTCCATCCTGTCCTTGCGGTCTTTGAGCTCTCTGTTCTTGACCAGGCTGCGGACAAAGAAGTGGATTATGAGTATCAGCATCAGAAGCCCCAGCAGCTGCAGCAACTGCACCCATCTGTCCAGCTTTTGAATGTCTCCGAATATGTCTTCAGACGGGATGATGATGCACATTGACCAGCCTGTGCGCTCTATAGGGGCGTAATACACATAACTCTTCGAGCCATCGAAAGTTATTACTTGCACACCCGACTCGCCGGCATACATTGCCCTCTCCAATTCCTTGTAGTCGGGGTGGTCTTTGATTTGTGCCACTACCTCCGCGAGGGAAAGGTCCTTTGTGATCTGCCTGCTCTTGCTCACCATAAACCGGCCGGTCTGGCTTAGCATTATGCTGTTGGCGTTGGGATAGATTTCAATCTTTCCCATAATGTCGGAGAGCCAGTCCAGGGCGAGGTCGCCCGTGAGCACAGCGGCGGTTTTACCCTTTTTGTCTTTTATGGGAACGGAGTAGGTGGTCATAAGCATCTCGCCGCCACCGGTGTCCACATATGGCTCGGACCAGTAGCCGCGGTTCAGCTCAATGGGTTTTACAAACCATTCCGTCTCGGGATAGTTGTACTCTTCTGTGGCCAGCGACTTGAGAGCCAGGGTGTCGCCGGAATGGCATACATACGGCGAGAAAAGCGGACGGCGGCGGAGATAGCCCGGGACCAGGGCGATTGTGGAACCCGCAATCACGGGATTGTCCATCACAAGACGCCGGCACACCCGGTTCAGGCTGTCGGGATAGTCCAGACACCACTGCGCAATCCAGATGCTGTTGTTCACGGCTGTCTCGGTCTGGTCTATGACATCCATAATCTTGTTGCGGGATGCCTCCAGCTGGGTCTCAGCGCGTTTAGAGGCCTCTTCCCTAAGACCCCGGCGGGCATAGTACGACTGTATCAGCGAAGTGGCTTCAAGCGTGACCGCAGCCACAATCACCAGCATAAGCCCGGCCCAGGCAGAGCGTTTGGGAATGACGTTGTTTATTCTTTCTCTCAGTGTCATAGGATAGGTTTCAAAGCTTCTCGGAACACAGGCATAGGGCCACCGGTATCCCTCTCTATGATAAGGGTCTTGAGCCCCGCATAGGGGCGGATCAATTCTTCAATTTCTTTAAACGTAATGCCATCTCCGAAGTATTCGGGGGCAAAGTTGCGCCAGAACTCTATGGCCAGCGACTTGGGCATATGGAAAGTCTCCTGTATGAACTCTTCCGGGCTCAAATTGCAGCACAGATACACCATCCCGACGTCAAACAGGTGGTTGCCGTAGCAGAAATCGCCCAGGTCAATGAAATACCGTTTGTCCCCGGCAAAAATGGCGTTGCTGTATTGCAGGTCGCCGTGTATGGCGGTCTGTTCGTCGGGAGTGTCGGCAATGAAGCGGGCAATCTTATCCTTTTCTGCAGTAGTGAAGAACTGGTTGGCTTCCAGCAGACGGTAGTAGCGCTCCTTTACGTCTTCAAACTGGGTCGTGTCCACCACCGTAGAGTGAAGCTGACGGCACATTCCGGCAAATTCGGCGGCATATTGGGCCACCTTTTCGGGATTGTCGGCCGTGGCGCGGGAATAGGATTTCTTGTCCAATATGCGGCGGAAACGGATGCCGTAGCGGCCGTCTTCGGTAACCACGTATTCGCCCGGCTCGGGGGAGGGGATGCCCATATCGTACACCTTGCGGGCCAGCAGCATCTCGTCCAGCGGCTGCTGTATCTTCCCGGGGAAGTATAGCTTAAGCATCACCGAGGGGTCGGTTTTGTGGTTGTAGCTCTCGCCGTTGGCGCCGCCGCCCGAAAGGACGTAGTCGCTAAGATTTATCTTTATCGGTTCCATCGAATACTTGGTTGATCAGTTGTTCGAATTCCTGAAATGCAAAAGTGCCGTCAAGTTCACGCAGGGCATCTGCCAGGCCGCGGTAGTGCCACTCGTGCAGACTGCGGTCGTTCACGTGAAATATGTTCCACAGGGCGTCGCCCTGCAAGGCATAGTCGCGGGCGATGGCCCTCATATTTGAGAGTTTGTCGCCCAGCGCCACCATTTTGGCTTCGTGGCTGGCACCCGACAGGCGGTCTATGGCGGCCTGCTTGCGCGCTTTCCAGCTCTCGGCCTCGCTGAGGCCGGGGGTCAGGCTGTCGCTCTCCTGGGCCACCAGGTCGGCAATCCTGCTGCCAAACTCCTGCCGCAGCTGCTCTACAGTGACACCGGTGTCCTCTACCGTGTCGTGCAGTGCCGCAGCAGCCAGAAGCTCCTGGTCGGCGGTCATAGTGGCCACAATGGCCACGGCCTCCATAGGGTGCACTATGTAGGGGAAACCCTTGCCGCGGCGTTCGCTGCCTGCGTGGGCACGCACGGCAAACACTATCGCGCGGTCCAGGATATCGGTGTTGAGGGGTGCGTTTGCCATATCTTATTGATTCATAAAGGGCAGGTCCTTGGTCTGTTTCACCAGGAACTCGGCCATAACGTCGTTGCTGTCTGACTCTCCGTTCAAAAGGTTCAGCATATACCTCAGGCCGGCCCTGCCGCCTCCGTTTTTCAGGATATAGGCCATACAGAGATTCTGCGGCGCCACCGAAGAGGAGAGTATGTCAATATCCGTGAGGCCTATCTGGAAGCAGGCTATCTGGTAGGCTGCTTCGGAATAGTCCTTGACCAAGGCATCCACCTCGCCCAGCGTCTTGAAACCCATACCCAGCAGCAGGGGGACAAAGTTAGAGAGGTCCACCTGCTGTATCTCGGCCTGGTTCAGCGAGGCGATCTTGCGGGTCAGGCGGTCAAACGGACCTATGGTCAGGTAGCTGCGGAATGACTCGCCGTCCAGGGTGACGTCGTCGAGGTTGCCGGAGGCCACCAGGGACTGCACGCGGCGGCGGTAGTCGGCCAGCTCGCGGCGGATGCGGCTGAACTCGTCGTCTACCAGCTCCAGGATGCCGGCCAGGCGGCTCAGGTTGCGCAGATACACCTTGGGAATCTCCACGCCGCTCTTGTAGCCGGTGTCGTGGTTCATATTGGCCCAGGCGTGCTGCAGCACGGTGCGCATCTGCACTTCAAAACGGATTTTGTTGACCTCGGGGTGCTCCGGGTCGCTGTAGGAGGATTCGGGAACCCTGCAGATATAGTGCAGCGACAGGTAGCCGAAACTGTCGGTCTCGTGGGCCTTGCGCTTGTCCACAGAATTGACCCAGTCTATCTCGAAGAGGCGCTCCAGCACAGAGGCCACCTTGTCCACATCGTCTATGTAGAAGGTGATAACGCGGATACCGATGATGTCGGTAACGTCATAGATATCGTTGTATTTGCTCCCCTTAAGCTCCAGCTTTCCCCTGAGGGAGGCTTCGGTCTTTACGCGGTGCTCTACGGCAGCGGCAATGAAGCCCGCCTCGGAAAAGAATCCTTTCAGCTTCTCCGGGATGTCCTCTGCCATCTTTTCGTAGACCGGCAGCAGGGAGCGGTACTGCTCCAGCAGCTGCTGGCTGTGAGGGTCGGTTATCTGTTTGGCGCTGCCCATATCAGTGTTTGATTTGTTTTACGGGATAATTGAAGTAAGTGTCGGTGAAGGGCTCGTCCCTGAGGGTGAAGTGCCACCACTCCTCGTCCAGTGTCTTGAAGCCGTGGGCTGTCATTGCGCGGCGCAGAATCATCCTGTTTTCAAACTGCTCTTTGGTGATGCTGCGGCCAGTGGGGCTGGCGCTGTTGTCGCCGGTGTATTCGCCGGTTTCGGGGTTGCCGCAGAAATCGGGATGGCTCTCCACGCCAAACCAGTCAAAGGTGCCGCCCATATCGACCTCTTTTTCAAGATTCATATCGAACAGGGTGATGTCCACGGTGGAGCCGCGGGTGTGGCCGCTCTTTGCCATAATATAGCCCTGGGGGAACAGCACGCTCTTGTCCAGATCGGGATAGAAATACTGCTTCATACGGATGTCCGGCACGTCGTTGGCCCAGCGGACAAAGTGGTCCACGGCGCACTGCGGCCGGTATGCGTCAAAAATCTTGAGGCGGTAGCCCTGTGCAACCACATCGTCGCTCACGGCCTTGAGTGCCGCGGCGGCCTCTTTGGTGAGCAGGGCGGTGGGCTCCAGGTAGCCTTCTATGCGGTCTCCCACAAAGTTGTAGGTGCTGAAATACCTGATTTCCAGAATGGCGTCGGGAACGACGTCGGTGATGTTCACGAACGCCTGTTCAAAGGCCTTGTCCTGTGGGTTGGTTTTGGTGCAGGCCGCAGCAGCAAGCAGCGCGCAGCAAAGTATGGCAGTAAAGATCCGTTTCATTTGCAAGTGGAACTATTCCAACTTACAAATCTATCAAATATTTCCCGAAAATACCAGCTTTGAGGTCTCTTTTCTGACCTGTTTCCAATCGGGAAAGTGCTTGTCCATAACGGCATAGAATCGCGGGCCGTGGTTGGGCACCAGCAGGTGGGCCAGTTCGTGCACCACGATGTGCTCTATGCACCGCTGCGGCAGCAGCAACAGGTACAGGCTCAGGTTTAATTGACGGGTCTTGGGATTGCAGCTGCCCCAGCGGGTCTTAGTGGCCCGGAAACTGATGCCGGCGGGCTCCACGCCCATCTCGGCGGAGTATTTCTCTATCAATGGCGAGACAATTTCGCGCAGCTGCGCCACCGCCTTTTTGCGGGCTGCAGCGGTGGAAATGTCCAGCTTGGAATAGAACGCCTCCCTGCCGGCCTGCCGCGCCTCGGCCTTGGCCAGGTTTTTCTCTATCCAGTCTCTCTGCGACTCTATAAACCGCTCGATGACCGGTTTGGGCACGAGCCGTGGCGCAGACACTCTTACCTCCCCATCTTTGGAAATGCGGATGGTAATGCGCGATGTGCGGCGGCGGGTGATGATGACCGGATGCTCTAGCATTTGACCTCTAATATTTCGTCCCAGCTGGTGGTGAACCGCCTTGAAACCATAGCCCGTGTAGAGAACTGGTCCATTGCGCCCTGTGATGCCAGACGCACGGTGTAGTTGCCGGAGACTTTGTTTATGTTGTCTATTATGTCCATCAGCTGCGAGCGGTGGTCGCGGTCTATGGTGTCCAGGAAAGAGGCCTGCACGCCCTTCTTGGGCACCAGCCGGGTGGCGATCACGCCGGCCCGCTTGTAGGCAAAGCCCGGGCGGAATATCTGCCTGAGGCTGGCGGCGGCCCTCTCTGAGAGCTCCAGAGTGTCGTCGGTGGCCACCTCGAAAAGGGTGGTCTTTATCTGATAGTTTTGCGGCAGGTCTTCGCGGAAGCGGTTGGTGAGGATGAAGACCCCCAGCTGCTCGGCGCACAGCCCGTCTTTGCGCAGCTTCTCCGCCACCTTGCCGGTAAAGGTGCTGATGGCGGCGTCCAGCTCTTCAAGGGTGGTCATCTCCTTGGCAAAAGAGCGGGAGATGGATACTGTCTGCCGGTCTTGCTGGACATCTTCAAAGCCTATGCAGGGCTCCCCGTGCAGCTCTTTCCAGGTGCGCAGCCCCGTCACGGTGAACTTGCTGTCCACTGCCATTGCCGGCAGGTTGTAGAAGTCCAAGGCGGTGGTGATGCCTATTGCGTTCAGCCGGGCGCAAATCCTGCGGCCGATGCCCCAGACATCGCCCACGGGGAACTTTGAGAGCACCTTTTCCACATCCTGCTTGCGGTACATCAGGCAGCCGCCTTTCAGGGCCGGATAGCTCTTGCACAGCTTGCTGGCTATTTTGGCCAGCGTCTTGGTGGGGGAGATCCCTATGCTGACGGGGATGCCGACCTCGCGGCGGATGCGGGCCGAGAGGGCGCGGGCAAACGGCTGCAGCTTTTCCAGCGGCATCTCGTCCAGATTCAGGAAGGCCTCGTCTATCGAATAGACCTCGATGCCGGGCGCCGACTGCCGCAGGATGTTCATAACCCGCTGGCTCATATCGCCATAGAGCTGATAGTTGGAAGAGAACACCGAGATGTTTTCCCTGCGGATCAGGTCGCGGATCTGGAAGAGCGGCGTCCCCATTTTGATTCCCAGGGCCTTGGCTTCGTTGCTGCGGGCAATTATGCAGCCGTCGTTGTTGGAGAGCACGACCACGGGCCGCCCCTCCAGATCGGGACGGAACACCCTCTCACAACTCACAAAGAAGTTGTTACAGTCGCACAGCCCCAGCATAGGCTTAAACCTTTTTTATGAGATATTTCACGACGCCCCACACGGCAAACTGGTTGTCGGCGTCCACCCGGATGGGTTTGTACTCTTTGTTGGCGGGAATCAGCAGGGCGTAACTGCCCATATTGCGATAGCGCTTCAGGGTGAATTCGCCATCCACAAAGCAGACGGCCAGGCAGCCGTCGGCGGGTTCGGCGCTCTTGTCTATTATCAGCATATCGCCGTCACACACGCCGTCTTCTATCATAGAATCCCCCTTCACCCTTGCAAAGAAGGTTGAAGAGGGATTTCTGACAAGCTCTTTGTTGAGGTCCAGGGCTACGTCCATAAAATCTTCCGCAGGGGATGGAAACCCCGCGTGGATCTGGGCGAGCTCTGGTTCTTTGGACATAGCGCCTCTAGAACATCTTGAGACCTACGGCCTCTTTTGCAAGGGCCAGGGTGGCCTGCGCAGATGCGCGTGCCTTTTCACGGCCCATAGCGGTGACCTTGCGCAGGTATTCGTTGTCGTTATAGATGCTCTCTATGCGTTCGCGGATGGGGAGGGTCACCTTGCAGATGTCGGCTGCGAGCTGCTTTTTCAAGTCGCCGTAGCGGATAGAGCAGTCGTTCCACCTCTCGTCGAAATATTGCACGGTGGAGGGCTCGCTCACAAGCTTGAGCAGTGTGAACAGGTTCTCGATAACCTCGGGCTTGGGACTGTTAGGCTCGGTGGGGCCGCTGTCGGTGACTGCGCGCATAACCTTCTTGGTGATGGATTTCTCGTCGTCGCAAAGGTAGATGCCGTTGCCCTCGCTCTTGCCCATCTTGCCGTTGCCGTCCAGGCCGGGCACCTTGACCAGGTTGCTGCCAAAATTGAAGGCCTCGGGCTCGGGGAACACGTCGCAGCCGTACATATTGTTGAAGCGGCGTGCCAGCAGGCGTGCAATCTCCAGATGCTGCTCCTGGTCCTTGCCCACGGGGACATATTTGGCCCTGTGGATCAGGATGTCGGAGGCCATAAGCACCGGGTAGGTCAGAAGACCCGTGTTTACATTGTTGGGGTTGTGGCGCACCTTGTCTTTGAAAGAAGCGGTGCGCTCCATCTCGCCTTTATATGCCAGCATATTGAGCAGCACATACAGCTCGCTGACCTCGGGCACCTCGCTCTGCACGAAGATGGCCGACTTTTCCGGGTCCAGACCAGATGCGAGATACTCCGCGAGGATGGTTTTGACACCTTCGTGAAGGTCTGCGGGATGGGGATGGGTGGTGAGCGAATGCAGGTCCGCTATGAAGAAGAAACACTTGTGTGTGTCCTGTATCCTTACAAAATTCTTGAGCGCTCCAAAATAGTTGCCAAGGTGAAGATGGCCTGTGGAGCGGATTCCGCTAAGTACTACGTCCATTTTCTGATTTTAATAATTAGTCTCTCACTGCAGCCAGCGCCTCGCGCACTTTGGCCTCTATCTCGTCGCTGAGCTCGGGGTTGTCGCGCAATACCTGCAGCACAGCCTCGCGGCCCTGGCCAATCTTGCTCTCGCCGTAGCTGAACCAAGACCCGCTCTTGTGCACGATGTCGTATTCCACCGCCAGGTCCACAATCTCGCCGACTTTGCAGATGCCTTCGCCAAACACGATGTCGAACTCGGCCTTGCGGAAAGGCGGCGCCATCTTGTTCTTGACGACCTTTGCGCGGGTGCGGTTGCCGGTGGCCTCGTCGCCGTCTTTGATCTGGGTGACCTTGCGCACGTCAATGCGCACCGATGCATAGAATTTGAGGGCGTTGCCGCCGGTGGTTGTCTCGGGATTGCCAAACAGGATGCCGATTTTCTCGCGCAGCTGGTTGATGAAAATGCAGCAGGTGTTGGTCTTGGAAATGTTGGCGGTGAGCTTGCGCAGCGCCTGGCTCATAAGCCTTGCCTGCAGGCCGACCTTGTTGTCTCCCATCTCGCCTTCGATCTCTGCCTTGGGGGTGAGGGCAGCCACGGAGTCAATCACAATGATGTCTATGGCGCCGCTGCGGATCAGGTTGTCGGCGATTTCGAGCGCCTGCTCGCCGTTGTCGGGCTGCGAAATGAGCAGGGTGTCGACATTCACGCCCAGATTCTTTGCATAGCTGCGGTCAAAAGCGTGCTCGGCATCTATCATTGCGGCGATGCCGCCCGCCTTCTGGGCCTCTGCGATGGCGTGTATCGCCAGAGTGGTTTTACCGCTGGATTCGGGACCGAAAATCTCTATGACGCGGCCGCGGGGATATCCACCTATTCCCAGCGCGTGGTCAAGGGCAATCGAGCCCGACGGAATAACAGAAACAGCGCTATCCGGCTGGTCTCCCAACGTCATAATAGAGCCTTTGCCATAATCCTTCTCAATCTTCGAAATAGTCGCCTTCAACGCCTTGAGCTTCTCCTCGTTAGACACGGCTTGATTCATCTCTTCTTTAGCCATAATAGTTTGTGTTTCAGGTTAATAAATAATATTAAAAGTTTGGTTTGGGTGCATATTTGTTGTAGAATTCCTCTATGATGGCCACCGCCTCGTCTACAGTGTCCACCACCTGGTAAATGTCAAAGTCTGTCTCGCTGATCATATGATGGGTGATGAGCGTGTTGTGGAACCAGTCCAGCAGCCCCTTCCAATAGTCCTTTCCGTACAGGATCACGGGGAAGGAGACCAGCTTGTTGGTCTGGATCAGCGTGAGCGCCTCGCTGAGTTCGTCCAGGGTGCCGAAGCCGCCCGGCATTGCGATGTAGCCCTGCGCATACTTCATAAATATGGTCTTGCGAACGAAGAAGTAGTCGTAATCTATCAGTTTGTCGTAGTCAATATAGGGGTTGGCGCTCTGCTCGAACGGCAGTTTGATGTTGAGCCCCACGGAGGCTCCGCCGCCCTCCTTGGCCCCTTTGTTGCCGGCCTCCATAATGCCGGGGCCGCCGCCGGTGATAATGCCGAAGCCTATCTTGGTGAGGCGTTTGGCAATCTCCACCGCATCTTTGTAGTATTTGTCGTCCGGAAGGGTGCGGGCGCTGCCGAAAATGGCCACGCACGGCCCCACTTCAGAGAGCTTTTCAAAACTCTGCACGAACTCTGCCATTATTTTGAAAACGGACCAGCTGCTGGTGGTCTTGACATCGTTCCACCATTTGCGGCGGAAACTTCTGCGGATTATCTCTTCTTCGTTAGTCATAGGTGCAAACTTAATCATTTTCTTAGTAATTTTGCCTAAAATTATTTGAAAATGGCGCAATTTCTTTTGGGTATGACACTGGCGCAACTGGAGGGGGTTTGTACCGCCGCCGGAATGAAGCGCTTTGTGGCAAAACAGCTTGCCGACTGGCTCTACAAAAAGCGTGTGACAAGCATAGACCAGATGACCAATCTCTCTAAAGAGAACCGCGCCAGGCTCTCTGCAGAATACGAGGTGGGGCATATGAAGCCGGCAGAGGTTATGACCTCCCGCGACGGCACCCGCAAGTATGCCTTCGAGGCGGTCCGCCCCGGCCAGTATATAGAAACGGTGATGATTCCCGAGAGCGACCGCGCCACCCTTTGCGTCTCTTCGCAGGCGGGCTGCAAAATGGGCTGCACCTTTTGTATGACTGGCCGCCAGGGCTTTCACGGCAACCTCTCCGCCCGCGAGATAATAGCCCAGTTTATGGATGTGGACGAGGCAGAAGAGCTCACCAACGCCGTGTTTATGGGGATGGGAGAGCCGCTGGACAACTGGGACAATGTGAAATCGGCCATAGAGATACTCACTTCGGAGTGGGGTTTCGGCTGGAGCCCCAAGCGCATAACGCTCTCTACTATAGGCGATCTGGCCACTTTGAAGGACTTTCTGGACAGCACCCGCTGCCATCTGGCGGTGAGTCTGCACAACCCTTTCCACGAAGAGCGGCAGAAGCTGATGCCGGTAGAGAACCGGTATCCGTTGTCGGAGGTGCTGTCGCTGATAAGGCAGTATGACTTCACCGGGCAGCGGCGCGTCACTTTCGAATATATTATGTTTGCCGGTGTCAACGACACCAAGCGTCACGCCGACGCCCTGGCCCGGCTGCTCTCCGGCCTGGAGTGCAGGGTCAACCTGATCCGCTTCCACAAGATTCCCGACAGCCCCCTGGCCAGCGGCAGCGAGCAGATGATAGAGGCCTTCCAGGCGCGGCTCAGTGCCGCCGGGGTCACCGCCACCGTAAGGGCGTCGCGCGGGGAGGATATTATGGCCGCCTGCGGCCTTCTGGCAGGCAAAAATTCCAAAAACTGATTATGATGAAAAAGATAGCAGCGATATTTTTAGCATTGGCACTGACAGTTTTTTCTGCTGAAGCCCAGCGGCCCAAGGTGGCGCTGGTGCTCAGCGGCGGCGGCGCCAAGGGTGCGGCGCACGTGGGTGTGCTAAAGGTTTTGGAAGAATACGGAATCCCGGTGGATATGGTTGCCGGCACCAGTATGGGCGCCCTGGTGGGCGGCCTGTATGCCGTGGGGCACACTCCGGCCGAGATGGATTCCATAATCACAAGCCAGGACTGGGACTATGTGATAACCGGCAACGTCCGGCGCGAAGAGGTCTCTTTCGAGCAAAAGATAGAAGATGCCAAATATCTGATACAGATACCGTTCGGTATTGACTGGAAGGCGGCTCTGGCCCGCCTCCCCATAGAGGATTCCCTTTATCGCGAGCTGCCTCGGCAGCCTCGCCAGATGCCGGGCGACGTGTTCCGTCTGGCACCCGAAGGCTCTGCAAAGGGGATGCTGCCAATGGGCCTTATGGCCGGGCAGAAAGTCTACAGTCTGCTCTCCGACTGCACCGTGGGCTATCACGACGAGTGCGATTTCAAAACGCTTCCCATCCCGTTTGCCTGTGTGTCTACAGACCTGGTGACGGGCAAGGAGGTGGTCTTTGACCGGGGCATCCTGCCTATGGCGCTGCGGGCATCTATGGCCATCCCGGGCGTCTTCCCCCCTGTGAAAACGGGAGATATGGTGCTGGTGGACGGCGGTATGCGCAACAACTTCCCGGTGGATGTCGCCCGGGCTATGGGCGCCGACATTGTGATTGGCGTCAAGACCCCCAGCAACAACGACAATGCCGATATGGAGCAGGTGTCGGGCCTGGTGGGCAAATTGATCAGGCTCACCGTCGCCGGCAAGATAGAAGAGGCAATTGCCGACACCGATATCCTTATCCAGCCCGAAATAGACGGTCTGGGCACTATGAGTTTCAACAACGAGAGCCTCCGCCACCTGATTGACAACGGCGAGAAGGCGGCCAGGGCGCAGAAGGATAAACTGCTGGCCCTGAAAAAGATGCTTGAAGACAAAGAGCGCGAGCACGACGAAACCTTCGTGGGGCCCCAGCCGGCTCCCAGAAAGGCTGTGGTGGCTTCCAAGCTGAAGGACAGCATAGTGCTATCTTCAATAAAGTTCGTGGGCATCAGCGAGAAAGACGAGAAGCTGGTGCGCCGCAAATTCGACCTGGAGCCGGGGCACGAGATATCCCTCTCCGAAATTGAAAATGCCGTGGATGAGCTCTATGCCACCAAGGCCTACAGCTCGGTGGTGTATTCACTGGGCGGAGTCCGCTCTCCGTTTGACCTTACTATGACAATGGTGCCGGCCCGCAATAACCGGCTGGGGCTGGGGCTGAGGTTTGATACAGAAGAGATGGCCGCCATACTACTGGCCGTCGGGTTCAACTACAACAGCCTCTACGGCCACCGTCTGGCACTTACGGCCAAACTTGCCAACAACTATCAGTTAGGGGTGCGTTATTCTTACCTGGGCCGGAATTACACCGAATTCGAGGCGGGATATCTGCTGAGCCACTACGCAATGCCTATCTACGAAGAGCCGGGCGGCCGTTACAATCTGATGGACTATCTGCAGAACGGCTTCGAAGTGGCCGTTTCTACAGGCCATCTGCGCCGGATGCATTTCCTTGCCGGCCTCAAAGCGGATATTTATTACTACCGCACATTCCTGGACCTGCCGTCGGTGCCCGACTACTACAACACCGATGATACGCGCCAGACCTTCTTCGGCCCTCTGTTGAAACTGGACGTGGACACTCAGGACAATGCCTGGTTCCCCCACAGCGGACTCAAGTTCAAGGCGTCTGCCTCGTATATCACCGATTTCCGTTATGGTGAAATCAGCTCTCCTTTCCTGGATACTGATGCATCTTTCAAACTGGCTGCGCCTCTGGGGCCAAGGTTCACCCTGTTGCCTTTTATCAGCGCCAGGGTGCTGCTTGGACAGAATATACCAGCGGTGATGATGAACAGCATAGGCGGCACCCAGGCGGGGCGTTACAACCAGCACCAGATGCCTTTCTACGGCTCTACCGGCGTGATGCCTATGGGCCCGATGGCGGCCGTGGCGGGGCTGGATTTGCACTACAATATATACAAGAGCCACTATCTGATGCTCACCGGCAACTATGCCCGCGACGCATACAGTTTTGAAAATCTTGCCGTGGGCAACGGCATCTCCGGCTTCCGGCTGGGCTATGCCTTTGATTTTGTGGCCGGCCCCATAGAGTTTGACCTCAACTGGAACAGCTACACCCGTTCGGTGGGTGCATATCTGGGCCTGGGATTCTGGTTCTAGGCTATGGAAAAGGATAAGATATTGGCCCGCCTCACCCGCCTTTGCAGTATGAGGGAATACTGCAAGAAGGATATCGCGGCCAAGATAGAGAGGATGAAGGGCGAGGATGCTATTGACACGCAAGCGATTATTTCGCAACTTTGCGAGGATAAATATATAGACGAAAGCCGATATGCGGCCTTTTTTGCGCGGGACAAAAGCGCATTGGCCGGCTGGGGAGGGCAAAAGATACGTTATGCCCTGGCAGCCAAAGGGATAGAGAGAGAGGTGATAGACAGCGCCCTGGAGCAGATAGATGTTGCCAAGGCGCAGAAAAAGATGGAGAGCGTGCTTGCGGCAAAGCTGCGGACCCTGAAGGGGGACAGGCAGGAAGTGTTTGCAAAGCTCGTGAAATTCGGCGCCGGCCGCGGGTATTCGTATAACCAAATAAAAGCGTTTTATGATAACACAGGACGAGGTTAGTAAAATCGCACAGCGGTTGAAGACGTTGGGGAGGTATCTTTGACATACCTGCTAAACTGGAGCAGGTAGAAAAGCTGCACGCCACCACTCTGGAGGCGGGCTTCTGGGACGATCCCAAAGAGGCGGAAAAGACCCTCAAGAAGATTTCCGGCATTAAATACTGGACCGACGGCTATGCTGCCGCCGAGAGCAAGCTTGCAGACCTTGAAGTTCTGTTGGAGTTTGGCGAAGACGCGGCCGACGATGCCCAGAAGGCCTATGACGACCTGGTGGCCAGCGTAGAAGCGCTGGAGATGCGCAATATGCTCAGCGCCGAAGGCGACAACCTGGGCGCCATCCTCAAGATAAACAGCGGCGCCGGCGGCACCGAGTCCTGCGACTGGAGCGCTATGCTGATGCGTATGTACACCCGCTGGGCAGAGCGCAACGGCTACAAGGTGGCCGTGGCGGATGTGCTGGAAGGCGAGGAGGCGGGAGTGAAATCAGTCACTTTGGAAATCGAGGGCGACTATGCCTACGGCTATCTCAAGGGCGAGAGCGGGGTGCACCGCCTGGTGCGTATGTCCCCTTTCAACGCCCAGGGCAAGCGCCAGACCTCGTTCTCTTCTGTATTCGTATATCCTCTGGTAGATGATACCATAGAAATAGAGATCAATCCCGCCGACCTGGAGTGGGACACCTACCGCAGCAGCGGCGCCGGCGGCCAGAATGTCAATAAGGTGGAGACGGGCGTGCGCGTAAGGCACATCCCCACCGGCATCGTGGTGGAAAACACCGAGACCCGCTCGCAGCTGGACAACCGCCAGAATGCGCTGCGCATCCTCAAGAGCCACCTCTACGACCTGGAGCTGCAGAAGCGCCGCGAGAAGCAGGCAGAGCTGGAGGGGCAGAAAAAGCGCATAGAGTGGGGCAGCCAGATACGCAACTACACCCTGCAGCCCTTCCGTCTGGTCAAGGACCTTCGCACCGGCCACGAGACCAGCGACACCACCGGCGTGCTGGACGGCGACTTGAATGAGTTTATGAAACTCTACCTTATGCAAAACGGAAATAGTAATAATTAAATATCGATATGGATTACTTCTACGCACCTATGTTTCAGCTCGGTAAAGACACCACCGAGTATTATTGCCTGACCAAGGAAGGCGTGAGCGTGTCAGAATTTGAGGGCCACAAAATCCTGAAGGTGGCTCCGGAAGCCCTGGAAGCGCTCTCTCACGCCGCTTTCCGCGATGTCAACTTTTTGCTGCGCCGCAGCCACAACGCCCAGGTGGCCTCTATCCTGAATGACCCCGAGGCCAGCGAAAACGACAAGTATGTGGCCCTGACCATGCTGCGCAACGCCGAGGTGGCCTGCAAGGGCCAGCTCCCGTTCTGCCAGGACACAGGCACCGCCATTATCCACGGCGAGAAAGGCCAGCAGGTATGGACCGGCTTCAGCGACGAAGAGGCCCTTTCTAAAGGCGTTTACAAGACTTATACAGAGGAGAATCTGCGCTACAGCCAGAATGCTCCGCTGAATATGTACGACGAGGTCAACACCAAGTGCAACCTCCCCGCACAGATAGACATAGAGGCCACAGAGGGTATGGAATACCGCTTCCTGTGTGTGGTCAAGGGCGGTGGCAGCGCCAACAAGACCTACCTCTACCAGGAGACCAAGGCCCGCATCCAGAATCCCGGAACCCTGGTGCCCTTCCTCACAGAGAAGATGCGCACCCTGGGCACCGCGGCCTGCCCGCCCTATCACATCGCATTCGTGATTGGTGGCACCTCGGCAGAGAAGAACCTGCTCACCGTGAAGCTGGCCTCCACGCATTACTATGATTCACTGCCCACCACCGGCGATGCCAGCGGCCGCGCTTTCCGCGATGTCGAGCTGGAGAAGCAGCTGCTGGAAGAGGCTCGCAAGATAGGCCTGGGCGCACAGTTCGGCGGCGTGGCATTTGCCCACGACATCCGCGTGATACGTCTGCCGCGCCACGGCGCCAGCTGCCCCATCGGTCTGGGCGTGAGCTGCTCTGCCGACCGCAACATCAAGGCCAAGATCAACGCCGACGGCGTCTGGATAGAGAAGATGGACGACAAGCCCTACGAACTCATCCCCGAAGAGCTGCGCCGCGCAGGTGAGGGCAATGCCGTGCGCATAGACCTCAACCAGCCTATGAAGGATATCTGCGCCACACTGAGCAAATATCCCGTGGCCACCCGCGTGAGTCTGAGCGGTACCATCATCGTGGCCCGCGACATAGCCCACGCCAAGCTCAAAGCCCGCCTGGATGCCGGCGAAGACCTCCCCGCATACTTCAAGGACCATCCGATTCTTTATGCAGGTCCCGCCAAGACTCCCAAGGGTATGCCTTGCGGCTCTATGGGCCCCACCACCGCAAACCGTATGGACCCGTATGTAGATGAGTTCCAGGATCACGGCGGCTCTATGGTGATGATTGCCAAGGGCAACCGCACCAAAGTGGTCACCGACGCCTGCAAGAAGCACGGCGGCTTCTATCTGGGCAGCATCGGCGGCCCCGCAGCTGTGCTCAGTATGAACAACATCAAGAGCATCGAGTGCGTGGAATATCCCGAACTCGGTATGGAGGCCATCTGGAAGATCCGGGTAGAGGACTTCCCCGCATTTATCCTTGTAGATGACAAAGGCAACGATTTCTTTGCCGGTAAATTATAATCTTTCGCGATTATGCTTGAATGTAAGAATATAACCAAGAAGTTCGGTGAATTCACCGCCTTGGACAATGTCTCCCTGCAGATTCCTGACGGGCAGATATTCGGTCTGCTGGGCCCCAACGGCGCCGGCAAGACCACACTGATCCGCATAATAAACCGCATCACCATCCCCACCGATGGCCGTGTCTTTTTTGACGGCAAGGCCGTGGACGACGAGTTCGTGCGCAAGATTGGCTACCTGCCAGAAGAGCGCGGTCTGTACAAGAAGATGAAGGTGGGCGAGCAGATGATGTACCTGGCCCGCCTCAAAGGCCTCTCCAAGGCGCAGGCCGAGGCCGAACTGAAAAAATGGTTCGTAAAGTTCAAGATTCAGAGCTGGTGGAACAAGAAGGTAGAGGAACTCTCCAAGGGTATGGCCCAGAAGGTGCAGTTCATATCCACCGTGGTGCATAAACCCAAGCTCCTGATTCTGGACGAGCCGTTCTCCGGCTTTGACCCGGTGAATGCACAGACCATCCGCAACGAGATTCTCCGTCTGAAAGAAGAGGGCACCACAGTGATACTCTCTACCCACAATATGGAGTCGGTAGAGGAACTCTGCGACAATATCGCCCTGATAAACAAGTCCCATCTGGTTGTGACCGGCGCCACCGACGATGTCCGCGCCCGCTATGGCACAGATCAGCTGGAACTGCTCTACAACGGTGCTCTGGCCGAGACGGGCAAGACTTACACCGTGGCCCTTGGCGAAGAGCTTCGCGACAGCAAGCGCGCCGTGCTGAATCTGGCAGAAGGCGCCACCGTGAACAGCGTATTGGCAGAACTGGCGGCATCCGAGGCAGAGATTATCTCCGCCCGCAGGATGGTGCCCAGGATGAACGACATTTTTATCAAACTTGTTAGCGAATCACAGAAATGAAACTCAGCAATATAGGCCTCATAATAGGCCGTGAATACGCTACCCGCGTCAAGAAGAAATCTTTTATTCTTCTCACCGTGCTCACCCCGCTGCTTATGGCGGCGCTGATGTTCATACCCGTGCTAATCGCTCTCTATTCCGGAGAGGACAAGCAGGTGATTTCTATTGTGGACAACACCGGCTTGCTGGAAGGTTATTTCGAAGATTCCGGCAAGACTCATTACAATTTCCTCCCTGTGGAGACTACCCAGGAGAGCCTCAAAGCTGGTTTCGACACCTTTGATTCATCTACCCTGATATATGTCTCGCCACTGGATTCCGCCGGCAATGCAGCCGTGACCGCATACTCCAAGGAGCCGCTGGGCATCGACACCAAAAGCGCCGTGGAAGACAAAATCAGTATGGCCCTGCGCGACCGCAAGCTCCAGCAGCTCAACATCCAGGACTTTGACGAGATTATGGGCAAGGTCAGGAGCGATGTCAGGATAGACGCCTATACCCTGACCAACGAGGGCAAGGAAAAGAAGGATTCCGTGGAGATTTATATGATCATTGCCTATGTCCTCAGCTTCCTGATTTATATGTTCGTGGCCATCTTCGGCTCTATGGTTATGAGGGGCGTGATAGAAGAGAAAACCAACCGCATTGTTGAGGTTATTGTCTCCAGCGTCTCTTCATTCGAACTTATGATGGGCAAGCTGATAGGCGTGGCGCTGGTGGCGCTTACCCAGTTTGCAATATGGATCATCCTTATCGGAGCCGTGATGTTCGGCCTGCAGGGCGTGGTTTCCAGCAAGACGGCAGAAAAGATGGCAGAGGTCACTGCAGCGATGTCAGAATCGCCGCTGCCCGACGCCAACGTGAATCCGGTGGATATGGGCAGCCTGGGCGAGATATCGTCCGTTATGGACCAGATTGCCCAGATCAACATCGGGCAGATTCTCCTCTGCTTCCTGATTTACTTTGTGCTGGGCTATCTGCTCTATGCCGCAATGTTTGCAGCCGTGGGTTCTGCGGTGGACAACGAAGCCGACACCAATCAGCTGTCGCTGCCTATCACCATCCCTCTTATGATAGGTCTGTTCATTATGCTGCACACATTCCAGCATCCTTCCAGCCAGCTTAGCGTCTGGGCATCGCTGATTCCGTTCACATCGCCTATGGTGATGCTGGCCCGGATCCCGTTTGGCGTGGTGCCGACCTGGCAGCTGTTGCTCTCCATATTCCTGCTGATAGTCACCTTCATAGCCATCGCCTGGGCTTCGGCCAAGATTTACAGGGTAGGTATTTTGACCTACGGCAAGAAGGCGACCTTCAAAGATCTGTTCAAGTGGCTCAAATACAAAGACTGATATGAAAAAAGCACTGGTTTTGGCGGCGCTGCTGCTGGCGCTTTGCTCTTGCCGGCCCAAGGGCTACAGCCAGTATTCCTGGGAATACCACGAGCTGACCGACCGCTACGATGCCGGCACTGACACGGCGGTGGATGAGGCTATTGCAAAATATGACTCCCTTATGGCTCCCCTGCAGGAGATAGTATGCTACAGCAACGGAGTGTATTCCAAGGAGGCCCCCGAAAGCGGCCTGAGCAACTATGCCGTGGATGCGCTGCGCAGTTTTGCAGAAAAATATTCCGGAGAGAAGATAGACATCTCCCTGCTCAATTTCGGCGGCATCCGCACCGACCTGCCCAAGGGCGCCGTGCGGGTATATGACGTGGTCTCCATCTTCCCCTTCAACAACAATCTCACAATCCTGAATGTA
>JAEETP010000006.1 GCA_016290415.1 Bacteroidales bacterium | reverse complement strand
CCATAGGCATCCTCCGTTCGCTCTTCTTCGCTTCGTTATTTCTCGTACTCTGTTTTTCAACAGTTTACTTCTATAAGTAACTACTTGAGTGAATCATTTCAGACTTCATATTACTATGTCGCCCTCCATGATTTCTTTTGAAATTGCAGTCCCTAATATTTCTATTACAGACTATCTTATTTCTTTACCTCTTATTCTCTCTCAAGATTTCAATCAACTAACCCCTTTTTCAAAGGGACTGCAAAGATACACATCTTTTTATTTTCACCAAATTTTTGACACAATTTTTTTAAAAAATATCATTTTGCCACTATAATACCTATCTTTGAAGTACTATGAACGATTCCGAAAACATCAAAACATCCCTTCCGGAGAACGCGTACCGGAAGTTGGAAGAGGGCGAGGAGTACACCCCGTTAATGTCTCCCAAGAAAAAATATCCCGAAGCCACCGTCTGGTCGGTGACCATCGGTATCCTTATGACCATAATCTTTTCGGCCGCGGCTGCATACCTGGGCCTGAAGGTGGGCCAGGTGTTTGAGGCGGCCATCCCCATAGCCATCATAGCCGTGGGCCTGAGCAGCGCCTTCAAAAAGCGCAACGCCCTGGGCCAGAACGTCATCATCCAGTCGATAGGCGCCTGCAGCGGCGTGATTGTGGCCGGCGCGGTGTTTACCCTGCCCGCCATTTATATATTAGGTCTGGATGTCAATTTCGTGCAGATGTTCCTAAGCTCGCTGCTGGGCGGTATGCTGGGCATCCTGTTCCTGATCCCTTTCCGCAAATACTTTGTAAAGGAGCAGCACGGCGAGTATCCTTTCCCCGAGGCGACGGCCACCACGCAGGTGCTGGTGAGCGGTGAGAGCGGCGGCAAGAGTTTTAAGACCCTGATCACGGCCGGCCTGATTGGCGGTATCTACGATTTTGTGGTGTCGACCTTCGGCGCCTGGACAGAAACACTTTCCACCACGGTGATGCACTGGGGTCAGGTCGTTGCCGACAAGGCCAAAGTGGTGCTGAAAATCAATACCGGCGCGGCCGTGCTGGGCCTGGGCTACATCGTGGGCCTCAAATACGCCTTTATAATCTGCTGCGGCTCGCTGCTGGTGTGGCTGGTGGCGATTCCCCTGCTGGGCAATTTCTGCGGCGGCGTGGATTTTCTGGGGATGAGTTTCTCCGACGCCATCTCCCAGATGTCGGCCGATGAGATATTCCGCACATACGCCCGTCAGATTGGCATCGGCGGCATTGCCACCGCCGGCATCATAGGCATAATCAAGCAGGCCGGCGTGATAAAGAGCGCCGTGGGCCTGGCCGTGGGCGAATTCAAGAAAAAAGGCGGCCCGGCAGAACAGGTAGAGCGCACGCAGCGGGATATCCCTATGAAGACCGTGGTGTTCGGCATCATCCTGGTGCTGCTGGCAGTGTTTGCATTCTTTGCCCTGGGCGGCATTGTAAACAACATCTGGCAGGCACTGGTAGGGCTGCTGATTGTGACCGTCATAGCATTTCTCTTTACCACCGTGGCGGCCAACGCCATTGCAATTGTGGGCACCAACCCGGTGAGCGGTATGACCATTATGACGCTGATCATTACGGCACTGGTGCTGGTGGCCTGCGGCCTTAAGGGCGATTCTGGTATGGTGGCAGCGCTGCTGATTGGCGGCGTGGTGTGCACGGCCCTTTCTACCGCAGGCGGCTTTATCACCGACCTCAAGATAGGTTACTGGATAGGCACCACCCCTGCAAAGCAGGAAGGATGGAAGTTTGTGGGCGTGCTGGTAGCTGCGGCTACTGTGGCCGGCGTGGTGATTTTGCTTAACAAGACCTACGGCTTCACCGGCCCCGAAGCGCTGGTGGCACCTCAGGCAAACGCTATGGCGGCCGTGATCCAGCCTATGATGGAGGGCGGCAGCGCCCCCTGGCTGATGTACGGCATCGGCGCCATCATCGCCATCTTGCTCACCATCTTCAAAGTGCCGGCACTGGCCTTCTGCCTGGGTATGTTCATCCCCATTGACCTCAACCTCCCGCTGCTGGTGGGCGGTGCCATAAGTTGGTTTGTGGGCTCCCGCAGCAAAGACAAGGCTGTGAACACCGCACGGCAGGAAAAGGGCACCCTTATCGCTTCCGGCTTCATTGCCGGCGGCGCGCTGATGGGCGTGGTGAGCGCGATACTCAAGTTTGCCAAGGTCGACTGGTTCCTCAGCGGCTGGAACGCAACCTACGGCGAGGTCATCGCGATAGTGCCTTACCTGCTTATTATTATATATATGATATGTTCGTCACTGAAAGCTAAACCCGAGCAATAATGGAAAAGATACTTGACAAGTTTTTAAGATACGTCTCTTTTGACACACAATCCAGCGAAGAGAGTCCCAGCCAGCCTTCCACCGCAAAACAGCTCAAACTCCTGAGCCAGCTGCAGGGAGAGTTGCAGCAGATGGGCATAGAGGCCTCCCTGGACGAATACGGCTATGTGATGGCCACCATCCCCGCCAACACGGCGTCCAATGCCCCCAAGCTGGGCTTCATAGCCCACGTGGACACTTCTCCCGACGCCCCCGGCTGCAACATCAAGCCGCAGATCATAGAGAACTACGACGGCGGCGACGTTGTCCTTGGCGACGGCAAAAGCCTTAAGGTGAGCGAATTCCCCGAGATGCAGCTATACCGCGGCCAGACCCTTATTACCACCGACGGCACCACCCTGCTGGGCGCCGACGACAAGGCCGGCGTGGCAGAGATAATGTGTGCCGCAGAGTATATGATGACTCACCCCGAGTTCAAGCACGGCGAGGTCAAGATCGCCTTCACTCCCGATGAAGAGATTGGCCGCGGAGTGGTCAAGTTCGATGTCAAGAAGTTCGGCGCCGACTACGGCTACACTATGGATGGCGGTATGATTGGCGAGCTGGAATATGAAAACTTCAATGCCGCCGGCGCAAAGATCCACATTGCCGGCCGCAACATCCACCCGGGCTACGCCAAAAACAAAATGATAAACGCCTGCCTGGTGGCAATGGAGCTGAACGCGATGCTCCCCATAGAGCAGCGCCCCGAATACACCCAGGGCTACGAGGGTTTCATCCACCTGACCAGTTTCAAAGGCGTGGTGGAAGAGGCCGACCTTAACTATATCATCCGCGACCACGACGCCGCAAAGCTTGAGGTCAAGAAGCAAATAGTGCAGGATGCGGTGGATTTCATCAATAAGAAATACGGCAATATCGTCACCGCAGAAATCAAGGACCAGTACCGCAATATGCGCGAAATGGTGGAGCCGCACTTCCACGTGGTGGAAAATGCGATGAAGGCGATGGAGATGGCAGGAGTAGTGCCCCGCGTACAGCCAATCCGCGGCGGCACCGACGGCGCCAACCTCTCTTATATGGGACTTCCCTGCCCCAACATCTTTGCCGGCGGCCACAATTTCCACGGCAAGCTGGAGTTCGTGCCGCTGGAGAGTATGCAAAAGGCTACCGAAGTGATACTGAACATTATTAAACTCTACGCCCAATAATATGAAGCGGCTGCTACTGATAGCTGCAATTGGCGCGGCTCTCCTGACGGGTTGCCGCACCGCGCGGGTGCGCTCTGCCGCCGCCCCCCTGCCGCCTGCCGACACTGCCTTCACCATCACCCTGATTGGCGAAGAGTGCAAATTTGCCGACCACGTAGACTACGGCATCTACGTGCCTTCCACCGCAGAGCAAATCCGCGGCGTGATGGTGTTCCAGCACGGCTGCAGCCAGGAGGAATTCGGCATCAGCCGCCACTGCGACGTGCAGTACCAGGCACTGGCCCGCAAGTGGGACCTGGCAATAATAGAAGCCGCGATATATGGCCTCTGCGACGTATGGGCATACCCTGAGAACGGCAGCTACAAGTCTTTGCTGCTGGCTCTAACCAAGGCGGGCGCCAAAACTGGCCACCCCGAACTGGCCGGGGCACCATTCCTTGTCTGGGGACACTCCGGCGGAGGATTCTGGGTGCTGAGCATGCTGCACGAACATCCGGAGCGCATAATAGCTGCAATTGCCTATTCGGCAGCCTGGGACCCGCAGTGGAGCTACGCCCCGGAAGCTTATGACGTCCCCATCCTTTTCCGCCACGCCGGTCCGGGCGAAGGTGCCGACAACATCCCCGCCACCGCCCGCCACTCATTTGCCCACCTCCGCGCCCACGACGCCCCGGCGTCTATCGCCTACACTAAGGGTGAAAACCACAACCACAGCCATATCCGCAGCATCACCATACCCTTCTGGGAAGCCGCACTCCAGCAGCGCCTTGCCGCCGACGGCAGCCTGCAGCCCCTGGACAGGGACCTCACCTACCTGGCTGACACCTTGACCTTCAACATCTACAAGGAATCCGACTTCCGCGGCGACAAGAGCGGCCTGTGCCTGTTGCCTGACTATACCAGCGCCGTGGCCTGGAGGGAATATGCTTCCAAGTGCAAATACACCGACCCCAGCGCCCCGCCTGCACCTTACGACCTGCGCGTAGAAGACGGCCAGCTCCGCTGGAAGGCCGATGCCGACATCGAGTCGGGCATCTACTGCTTTAACATTTACAAGGATGGTCAACCGGTTGGGCGGGTGCCCGAGAACGGCTGTTATCAGACCTACGACACCAACGGCGACCAGGCAAGGCCTGTGATTCCTCCCGCAATGGAATTCCGTCTGCCGGCCGGCGACTGGAAAGAGTTGGCCGTGGAGATGGTCAACCGCGACGGACTTATTTCAGAAAAAGCAGTGCTGAGGCGCTAATTCCTCTTATAGATATCAAACTTCCACGTCAGGCCGATATCATAATTGTTGATGCGGTCGTGATTGTCGCGGAAAAAGACTGCGTGCAACCTCAGGTTGTCCTTCCCCAGCGGGAAGTATTCCACGCCGCAGCCGCCATAGAGAAAGTTGTGACCGGCCGGCAGCGCCATATTGTATGAAAGGCCGGCCGCATCCACATTCTCTGCGGCATTCTCTTCATAGCCGAACTTGGTGCAGAAATTCCATTTGCCCACCGAATAAATCATTTTGCAGATGGCCGTCCAGTCCGAAAGAAAATAGCGAGGCTGGCGCAGCGAGGCGCGGTTCATAAGGTCCACATCCACCACCAGCGGGCCAAAATAGAACTTGTTGCCCAGTATGATATAATTCATAGAGCGGTGGTACTGGTCTTCTACAATATTGAAACTCCAGAGCGTCTCCCACATCGGCAGGATATGGCCGTGCCAGTAGGCGTTGTATGAATAGGCGTCCTGACGGCCGCTGGAGATGGGCGACGGGGCAAACTGCAGCGACAGATCCTGCCCGGGTGCAAAGGTATATGTGGCGGTGGCGCCAAAGGCGTAGTACTGATACAGATGCGAGCAGAAAGCGCTGTAGTAATATACCTCGATAGGCGCCGAATCTATCTCATAGCCGCCCAGAAGGATGGCCTGTTTTCCGGCCGTGAACGACCAGTGAGGCGTCGCCTGCCACTTGAGCCATAGGAAGTCGGTGGCGTTGAACGGGTTCTCCGCGTCGATTCTCTTGTTCATCCGCTGGCGGACCCTGAACGAAATATTGTCGGTCAGATGGCCGGCGATGTGCACATTGAAATAATCTCCCTGAAAGTGGGTGGAATATACCCCGGCCTCGGTCTGCTGGTGAAAAGTGGCGCGGGCATCAATCCACAAGGAGTCCACGTGGGTCTTTTGGGCATAGGCCAGCGGCCCGGCCGCCAGAAACAACGCCACGGCAATGGCGGATAATAATCTGCGAGTCATATATGCAAATATACTCATTTTCTTGGGGCAAAGTGTTATCTTTATCCCATAAATCCAATTGACCGATATGTTACGACTTCTCACCGCTGTTCTGATTGCATTTGCTGCATTCGCTCCCGCCAGGGCCCAGCGCAACAGCCTGCGCGCACCCGCCTATCCCATCATCACCATAGACCCCAACATTAGCGCCTGGAGCGCCGCTGACCACCTCTACGACGAGGACCTGCGCCACTGGAGCCTAAAGCATTTCCCGCTTAGGGGATATCTGACGGTGGACGGAGTCGAGTACCGCTTTATGGGCGGCGGCGAGGGCACCACTGCCACTCAGCTATACGCCGACGTGCAGGCCACGCAGACTGGCTACGCCTTTACCTGCGGGCCTGTGAGACTGGAACTTGCCTTTACCGCACCGCTTCTGATGGACGACCTAGAGCTTATCAGCCGTCCGGTGAACTACATATCCTACAAGATTGTACCTTCTGACAAGACGCCGCACAGGATGAGCCTGCGCTTCGAGGCCTCACCGCTCTGGGGCGTAAACACCCCGGACCAGGAGACCGTCCAGGCAAAGCGCGAATCGGGAAAACTGGTGCTGCTGTCCACCGGCACCAAGTCGCAGGACATCCTGGGCCGCAAGGGCGACGACGTGCGCATAGACTGGGGTTATTTCTATCTGGCTGCCGAGAAAAAGGGCACCGACGCCCGCATCGGCAGCGGCGGAATGCTGGTTTTGGAGCGCGACTTCGGTTCCACCCGTATGGAGTCGGGCAAGATTATGGCCGGATACGACGACATATACTCCGTGCGCTACTTTGGCGAGAGACTCCGCCCCTACTGGAACCGCAGCGGCGAAAAGACCATAGACGATATGTTTGCGGCAGCGCTCAAGGACTATAAGCTTCTTATGCGCCGCTGCGATGCGTTCAACCGCAAACTGATGAGGGACGCCAAACACGCCGGCGGCCGCAAATACGCCGAACTGTGCGCGCTGGCCTACCGCCAGAGCATCCACGCCCACAAGCTGGTGGAATCGCCGCAGGGCGAGTTGCTGCTCCTCTCCAAGGAGAACTACAGCAACGGCAGCATCGCCACCGTGGATGTGGCCTACCCCGCCGCCCCGCTCTACCTGAAATATAATCCGCGCCTGGCCGAAGCCATCATCAACGGCAACTTCTACTATTCGGAAAGCGGGCGGTGGACCAAGCCCTTCCCTTCCCACGACCTGGGCACCTATCCCATAGCAAACGGCCAGACCTATCCCGGCGATATGCCAGTAGAGGAGGCGGGCAATATGATAATTCTCACCGCCGCCATCTGCTTCAGGGAGCACAGCTGGGCCTATGCCGAAAAACACTGGGAGACACTCTCCACCTGGGCCGCCTACCTGCGCACCTTTGGTCTGGACCCCGATAATCAGCTCTGCACCGACGATTTCGCTGGCCACTTTGCCCATAACACCAACCTCTCCATCAAGGCGATAGAGGCCCTTGGCGCATACGCGCAGATGGCCCGCAAGCTGGGCAAGAAAGACATTGCCGCCGACTATGATGCCGAGGCTCGCCGTATGGCGGCAGAATGGGTCAAAATGGCCGACGACGGCGACCACTACCGCCTGACTTTTGACAAGAGCGGTACCTGGAGCCAGAAATACAATATGGTTTGGGACAAGATACTTGGCCTGAACCTCTTCCCTGAAAGCGTGGCAGCCACCGAGATTGCTTACTACAAGACCAAACTGAACCCCTACGGCCTGCCTCTGGACAACCGCGAGATGTACACCAAGAGCGACTGGATAGTCTGGACCGCCACGATGGCCACAAACCAGGAAGACTTTGACGCCCTCATAAACCCTATGTGGCGATTCTACAACGAGACCGTGGACCGCATCCCTATGAGCGACTGGTACTTCACACACGTCCCGCACCACCGCGGCTTCCGCGCCCGCAGCGTGGTGGGCGGCTACTTCATAAAGATGCTGTAAACAAAAAAGCCCGCTGATAAGGCGGGCATTTTTGTGTTCAGGGCAACTCTACCTCTTGCACATCAGAGGCACGCTGCTGAAGCCCTCCGGACGGTCGTAGAGCTCGCAGTGGCAGTCGCCAAGATGCTTAACCTTGAAGCCATTGGCCTTGTACTCTTCATAATTGAAGGCGTTGAGCTCGTCAATGGCGATCTGGTGGAACTTGTCAAAGTCGGGCCACCACTCCCAGCCACTGCCGAAGTCGTTGTAGAGGAAAGCGTCGGCGCACTGCTTGCCAAGCTCGGGAGTTACATAGAATGCACCCATTGCCAGCACGTTGACACCGTTGCCGGTGATTGCGCGGAAGGCTGCGGGAACAGACTCTACCACACCTGCGTGAACGCCGGGGCACTTGCTGGCAGCAATGTGGATACCCATACCGGTGCCGCAGAAAATAAGGGCGCGCTCGAACTCTTTTTCGGTGATCATAGCGCCAACCCTGAGACCGATGCGGTGGAACATAAGCTCGGTGTCATCGGGGTCTGAATCTGCCTTTACACCGATATCGGTAACAGTCCAGCCTTTCTTTTCAAGATACTCTTTGATAGCTTCTTTAAGGGGATAGCCGGCAAAATCGGCGGCCATCAGAATCTGTTTGTCAGCGACTTTTTTCATTATCTTCTGTAAAAAATGGTTTGATTATTTCTGTTTCAAATTTAAGCAAAAATTACAGGTTTTCAAATTTAACGGGATATGGTTCGCCGGATAGTTTGCGGTAATTCGCCTGGAAGATAGAGTATCTCACCAATGCATCATCTCTTCTGCCAAGGGCAAGCAGCGATTTGACACTCAGTTTCATAGCCAAATCGTCCTGCAAATCATATTCGAAAGCCATATCGGCTATCTCTATGGTTGCCCTGTAACGGCCCTGGGCAAACTTTTCCTTCAACTGCTGGGATATAAAAGGAAGTATCGCCCCTTCTGACTCCGACTTGAAAGAGTCAAACTCGGGGTCTCGAATATCTTTGAGGAACCGTCCGCGGCTGACTATTGCAAGTGCCCTCTCGGTATCGCCGCTGGAGATACTGCTGATAAAATCACGATAATCCAAATGGAAACCGTCTGAACACTCAAGCCGGTAGAGATTATCACCGTAACTAAGTGAAAGCCCCTTGATGGGTTCAATGGCCTTGCGGAGATTACTCATAGCCACCCCGCGCGAATTGCGCGCCTTTTCCGGTTCCTTATCGGGCCAGAGGATGCCGCTGATTCGCGATGGAGAAACCCCAGTTTCCGAGTATTTCACAAGCAGCAGCAAAAGGGTTCGGACCTGTTGTGTAAACTCTCCGGTGATATTATCGCCGTCGTGACCCGTTACCGTGAAATCACCGAAAAGGTGGATGGAGTCAGGCCCGGATGGAGCCAAATATATTCTTTTTGCAGGATCTTTTCTGGACAAAACATAATTGTCACTCTCCTTTCTGCGGTTTCGCCTGGCTTTCAGTAAGCGGAAAAGGACAAACAGCGACGCCGCCAGCCCCAGCACCGCCAACAGCAACATAGCCACCAGCGGGAAATGTCCGCCGCCGGAGGCGGACTCAACCGGTGGAAACATCATTGTATAGACATCTACCGTAGGCCTCAGTTGCTTGTCCTTATTGATGCAGAGAGCCACCAGCCGACCGATTCCGGCATCATAATAAAGCTGGTTATAACACCACACTTTGTCTGAATTGACCTCTATCGGTGCCCCCAGCCTTGTATGGGAGCCGTCAGAAAGGTTGAATCGATAGAGATACATCGGCGCGATGGTGAGGTATTCAGGATAGCAGAGGGCGTAGAAACAATCGTCCTGAACAACCAGCCCCCTGGCAGGGACGCAGGACTCTTCTCCCAAATCGGCAGTCCACAAGAATTTTGTCTCTCCTGTCACGAAATCATATCGGTGCAGATCATAGAAATAACGCCTTCCAACCACTTCTTCGCCTGTCTCATTGCCCATCCCGCCGAATATATACGCGCCAAGGCTGTCTGCAGAAGTGCCTGCAGAACAGAAAAAACGAGGGAACAACAGGGCGTCGCCATCTTCCTCCACCGGGTGCTTCTGCCAGGAACCATCCTGCTCCAGAGTGTAAAAATCGCCATTGAAATACATATTCCCGTACCCCCCGAAAAAGGTTTCTTTTCCGGTGACGGAGTTAATGAAAGATGCGTGGTGATGCATAGGTCCGTCCAGCCTCTCGCAGCTTATGACCTCCCATTGCATAGTCTCAAGATCTAGCCGTGCAACCGACGGGGCTCCGAGGGGATGTTCCCATTCACTAAGCTCATAAACATACAGGTATCCGTCTTTCAAGAAAGATGTTCCGGAAAGGATGTTCACCGGGATTGGAGAAAGATATTCAATTTGAGAAGAACGCTCGCTGCCCAAATCGAATATAGTCAGACCGGCGTTGTCATACATAATAGCCTGATGTTTCTGCGAGTCATAATAGACTCCTGCCCGCCCCTCCGTTTCCAGTGTAGTGATTTTTTTCCAATGGGTGGCATCGTGTATCAGCCACGTCGGATTTACAACCTTTCCCCTTGCAACACCACGCTCGTCGTGGACCTTGTTTCCGGAACTTTCATCAAGGGGAAACCTGATGGCGTGATTTTCATCGGACACTTCAAGGTTCCGCATCGAGAAGGAGGGCAGTTCCACGACGTGGCCACTGATGCCGAAAGACAGTTTAGGATGGAATGTCGATGAAGAGAAATGGACCGGCTGGGAATAACTCAATGAATCTATACTGAAATAAATAGAGTCGGCAACGGCATCGAACCTTACTTTCACTTTGTGCCATTTATATGCAGACCACACCTTGCGATTCAGCTCTGTGCATATTGCGCTCCTGTGACCCTCGTCGTTTAGCCTGATTACTATTTGCTCCAAACGCCCGTCGTACGACATATTCCAGATTCGACCTTTCTCGTCCATATTCTCCAGTCTGAAGACATAGCCATATCGTGAAGTGGGATATGTGAGCATTTCAAAAGAAATCTCAAGTCTGCCGTCGTACCTTGGCGCCCGTCCGGTAAACACTTCATATGATGTCCTCTCGTCTATCGTATAATTCATACTGCGAAAGTCAAGCCCCTGGGCGGTTGCTTCACACAGAGAGAGCAGAATCAGGAAGAGAGTGGTTATTTTGTGTTTCATTTAATCAATAATCAAAAATTTTAATACAAATTAACCGATATTTTTTCATTTTTAAGCGTTCTTTAAATGATAAAATAATATGCCTATCCTAAATTTGTATTGTAACAATGAGATGTATAACACATAGTCAATCGATTTACCCATTATTAGTTGTGAGACGCATCAGACACTACTCCCTGATGCTGACGGTAATTTTTGTGATTGCTGCGGTGTTTCCCCGGATCGCCGCAGCCCAAAAAACCGGCAGCGTAACCTGCACCATTTCTGACGATGCCGGCCCCTTGCCGGGGGCGGTGATCCGTGTCAAAGGAACCGACAATGCGGCCGTCAGCGACCTTGACGGCAAGGCATCAATCGCAGGTATCAATTCTACGGTTACACTTGTGGTGACACTGCTGGGCTATGAAGACCAACAGATTGAGGCCGGCCCGGGTGACAATATTTCCGTCACCCTGAAAGAGGACCGGCAGATGCTGGACGAAGTCATAGTCATAGGTTACGGTACCGCCAAACGCAAGGACTATACCGGCAGCGTGGCTTCTGTGAGGCTGGAGAATTCTCCAATTGCCCAGGCCGTGAACAGCAATGCCCTGGAGTCTCTCAAGGGTAACGTTTCGGGTCTGGATATCGGCGCCACCAACACTGCCGGAGGTCAGCCCTCGGTGCAGGTTCGCGGCCAGAAAAACTTCTCCGGAGCATCCTCTCCCCTGGTTGTGCTGGACGGCCTTATCTTTATGGGCGGCCTTAACGACATCAACCCGGCCGATATAGCCACCATAGATATATTAAAGGATGCCAGCAGTGCAGCAACCTACGGTTCGCGAAGCGCCAACGGCGTGATTGTGATAACCACCAAGAAAGGCGCCAGCCATAAACCCACCATAACATTCAACGCTTCTTACGGTGCCGCTACCTGGGGCAACAAGCCCAGGATGAAAACCGGACAGGCATACGTAGATGCAATTATGGCGCGCAACAACCGCACTGACCTTGGTTGGATGTCGCCCCAGGAGTATCTCAATTACCAGACCGGACAGACCACCGACTGGCTGGACTACAGCAGCCGCATAGGCAGCAAACAGGACTACCAGCTCTCTGTGGGCGGAGCCGGAGAAGGCATCAATTACTACTTCTCTACCTCCTTCAGCGACAACAAGGGCATTATAATAGGTGACGACTTCAACCGTTTCAACCTGCTGGGCAAACTCTCTACCGACATCACCAGCTGGCTCAATATCAGCGTAGATGCAGCATTCACCCGCCAGGACTATTCCGGAGTGGCCGCAAATATTCTTACTGCATACTACCTGAGCCCCTACGGTGCGCCCTACCGCTATAATACAAGAGAATTGGAGAAATACCCGGTAACCAGCTCCGACGGCTATCAAAACCCTCTCTGGCAGGCAGACAAGAGTATGCGCCAGGATGTGGACATCCGCAACAACTACCGCCTGCAGGCCAGTGCCGTGCTCAAGGCGCCCTGGGTTGAGGGGCTCTCGCTAAGGCTCAACTATTCTTATACCGACACCAGGAAGAACACCAGCGACTTCCGCAACGAACGCTATTCCGTGCAGGAAGGCCGCTACGACGACGATAGCCGCTACAGTGCGGAAACATACAGAAAACTGCTGGCCTCTGCCAGCGGCTGGCGCAAGAACGAAGACACCTATTCGCGCCTGTTCGATGCCATCCTCAACTATACGCACGCATTCGGCAAGCACGACATAGACGCTACTCTGGTGGCAACCCGCGACTACTCTGAATATACTATGGAGCAGATGACCGCATCCAACTTCTACGCCAACGGCAACACTACGCTGGGCATCAACGGCCTCAGGAAAGCCACAGTGCAGAAGGTCAGCGAAGACGGCGTGGAGACGGCCAACATCGGTTATCTGGCTCGCGTGCTGTATAATTACGACGGACGCTATTCCTTCACCGGAAGTATCCGCCGCGACGGCGCCTCGGTGTTCGGGACAAACAAGAAATGGGGTAATTTCTGGTCGCTTGGCGTGGCCTGGACCCCCTCCAAAGAGGCTTTCTGGACACCCGAACTGAAACGCGTGGTCACCGACCTCAAAATCAAGGCCTCCGGAGGTGTCAACGGCAACCAGACCCTGGCCGCCTACAGCACCCTGTCCAAGGTCATCAACGGTCAGGACAGCGGCATCCGCTACGAATGGAACACCAGCGAGATTCTTTACGGTATGGCCATCAGCTCGCTGGGCAACGACAATCTTGGCTGGGAAGCAACCACCGCATACAATTTGGGCGTTGAGGCCAATCTGTTTGAAGGACGCCTGGACGTGGATCTCGAGACCTACTACTCGCAGACAAAAGACCAGATATTCGACCGCACCATCCCCTCTATGACCGGTTTCGAGACGGTAAAATCCACTATGGGACAGGTGGACAACTTCGGTATAGAGGCGACCCTCCATTCCGTGAATATCCGCACCCGCGATTTCCAGTGGACCAGCGGCCTGACTTTCTGGCTTAACCGCAATAAACTGGTGCACCTCTACTATGAAGACCTTGACGGAGACGGCCGCGAAGACGACGACATCTCCAACAGCCGCTTCATAGGCAAGAGTCTGGGCGCAATCTACGGCTATGTTGAAGACGGCATCGTGCAGGTTGACGACGTGGACTATATCGGTGTTTACGGCGGCGTGCCGGGCTACCCGAAATATGTGGATATGAACCGAGATGACCAGATAAATGCAGACGACCGCGTGATTCTGGGTTATACCTCCCCCAACTTCCGCCTGAACCTGAGCAACACCATCAGCTACAAGCAGTTTGAACTATACGCAATGATAGCGGGCATCTTCGGCGGTGCAAACCGCTACCTGCGCGAGAATCAGAACGCATTCCGCGTGTCCAACATCACCGGCTATGCCACGGCAAACCTGATAGACATTCCCTGGTGGACCGAAGACAACCCCAGCAACGTTTATCCTTCTGCCACCTTCTCTACCGACGGCCGTTTCAAAGGTCTTCAGGACCGCACATTCGTCAGGCTGCAGGATGTGACCCTCTCCTACACTTTCAAACAGAGCCTTATGGAGCGCTGGCATATGAACAACCTCAAGGTGTTCATCTCCGGCAAGAACCTGTTGACATTCACCCGCTGGGTTGGCGACGACCCCGAGACCGGGAGCAGCGTACTTTCATCAACAATGCCCGTATCCAAGAGTGTGACCGCGGGTGTAAGTTTAAGTTTCTAGCGCTATGAAGAAGATTTTATCATTTATTGCGATAGCCCTTATACTGGCATCCTGCAACGACGACGCCTTCCTGACGGAGAATCCAAAATATCTCTATACTCCCGACAACGCCTTCTCTACCCAGGACCAGGTGGACCAGACCCTGCTGACCTGCTACTCTTCTATCCGCGATATCAAGTCTATGCGAAACGAAGGCCGGGAATACTTTGTCTTCCGTATGTGCAACGGCACCGATATGTACGACGTGACCACCGTCCGCCACTCATATCAGTTCAACGACTACGCAAACATCAACCCCGAACACAGCGTCTTCAAATTCATCTTCAACTATTGGTACAAGATGATCTCTTATGCCAATATGGCGATTTATGCGGCCGACCTGCCCCAGATCACCTGGGACTCGGAGGCCAACAGGCTATACGCCCTGGCACAGGCCCATTTCTTCCGTGCATACGCCTATATGAACCTGGCAGAATGCTTTGGCGGTGTATTTATAGTGGAAAATCTCTGCACCGAGCCGCGCTTCGACTTTGAGCGCTCTACGAGGGTTGAGACTTATCAATACGCCATTGACGAGCTCAAGGACCGCCTGGAAGATTTCCCCGTGACCAGCCCCGTGAAGGGCAGACTGGTGCGCGGCGCTGCTCAGCATATCCTTGCCCAGCTGCATCTGGATATGGGCATCGCGCTGGAAGAGGAGGGCCGCGGCGAAGAGGCGCGCGCCTCTTATCAGAAATCTGTGGAATACGCATCGGACGTGATTGACGGCGGAACTTATTCGCTTATGCGGAACCGCTTTGGCACGCGTATGACAGAAGGTCCCACGTTTTACTATGCCAATATCCCGAAGCAGAAAACCCCGAACCACACATACGCCAGCGCCGGTGTGATACTGGAGGGCAATGTTTTCTGGGATATGTTCCAAACCGGAAACGTGGCCTACAACGACGGCAACCGTGAGGCCATCTGGACCATAAATACCAGCCTCGATGCCTGGATAGCAGGCGACCGCACCTCCAGACTGGCATATTCGCGCTGCTTTGCCCCGAGTATCAGGGAGTCCCTCCCCGGCATACTGGACGGCACTATGGAGGATACCGGCGGCCGCGGCGTGACCTGGGTATGCCCCACCGACTACGCCCGCGACCAAATCTGGGCAGGCAAATGGGGCGACGGTGACATCCGCAACAGCGAAACCTGCAACCGGCGCACTTTCCTTGGCAACGTGCCCGGCAGCGCATACTACGGCAAGGTCATCCCCTGGAGCGTGCTTTATCACGACGGGGCCGACTCCAGCACAAAACAGGCTGCATATACGCAAGCCTTCCCCATCTCCTGCAAGGTCAGCAGCGATATCTACCCCGACGATGATGCGGGTGGCAACAAGAGCAACCTCTACCGCGACGACTATGTCATCCGCCTGGCAGAGACATATCTTGTAAGGGCCGAAGCCAAAATGCGCGCCGGTGACAAAGAGGGCGGAGCGGCCGACATAAATGCGGTGCGCAGCCGCGCCAAGGCCAGGTATATGGTTACGGCAGAAGATATGACTGTAGAACTTATTCTGGACGAGCGCGCCCGCGAACTTATATATGAAGAAAACCGCTGGTGCACCCTGCTGCGTATGGGCGGCACCCTAGCATCCGAGCGCATCAGGGAGTATTCCTACTGGGATTTTCC
Source organism: Bacteroidales bacterium (assembly GCA_016290415.1). Classification (GTDB taxonomy): domain Bacteria; phylum Bacteroidota; class Bacteroidia; order Bacteroidales; family UBA932; genus Equibacterium. Next base: position 49,381 of record JAEETP010000006.1, on the reverse strand, counting down.
CCGCAGCGGCACTATGAAGAATTTTGGGCTGTGGCCTATTCCTCAGACGGTTATCGATACCAATAAAGACGTTAAGATAGAACAAAATGAAGGCTGGAATTAAATCATTGGTTTTGGCAGCGCTCATTGCCCTGCCCACAATCGCTTCCTGCAAACCGGAATATACTATACCGGACTCCAACCTGCCCGAACTTCCCGAGGGAGCGGTGCTCTGGCTGGATTTGACCCGCCTTAATTCGGTGAGCTACAGTGACTCAACGGCCGTGAAAAAAGTGTGGGATTCCGTACACATCGCAGCCACCTTGCAAGGAATTGTAAACCGCGAAGGGCCCATCCTCTATCTTGATTATGTAGAGAATGAATGGGGCAATGCCGATGAATACTGGTGGAATATCTACAGCGCCCCTGGCCAGTGGCTTGCCGGACGGCAGAGAGTCACCGTTTACGACCCGCTAAAGGCTTGTGAAATGCTGCGCGACAAAATAGAAGGTCTGGTGGTCTATGACCCCAAGGTGCCTGCCACAAGCTGCCTGGCTTCTACTATAGCCGGCGTGGAGAATCTGGTGGCAGTGCGATATGACCCTACTCCCGGCAGTTTCTACACCCGCTTTATGGCCCGCGACTACCCCGTGAAGGTTTGGCTCGTGAACCAGGACGGGACATCTATGTTCAAGTCCAAGACCGACGTCTACAACTGGGCCATAGAGAACTACCTGGCAGCGGGCAAATGCAACACCGAGTATGCCGCTTATTACATAGACCAGTTCTGGATGAACAGCCCCGGCTCTGCGGCAAAGAACCATCATCAGCTCAGCAACCACGACTATTTCGTGGGCAAAAAGGCCTTCTTCTTCGACCTCTCGCCCTGGCACGACGAGATTGCCACGGATGACCCTCAGGGAAGCGTGGGTGGTGACTACGTGACTATGAAAAAGATGCTGCTGGAAATCTACCGTCACAACAATAACGGCGACATTTTCTGCCATATAGGCGGCTTCCCTGCCTGGCCGTTCAAATACACCGACAGCCGTCAGATAGGCGGGCGCCACAAACCGACCGAAACCGAGTGGAAATTTGCCGAGATAATCGGTGAATACAACGCCTTTCACGATGCCGACGCCGCCAACTACGGCGCCCTGGCCAACGCCTCTTTCTGGCAGCACTTTCCCCTGCAGGAGAAATACACCCAGAAGTGGGTGACTCGCGATGAACTCAAGGCCAAAGGTTACCTTCTGCCCAACGGAAAACTGGACAGAAGCAAACGCTATGTGCTGCTGTATGTGGGCGACTACGATGCCGCCGCCTGGATTTACCAGACTACTCCCGGGATTTGGGATGACACCCAGAGGGGCAAAGTCCCTATGATGTGGAGCGTCTCCCCCATCCTGGCACGGCGCGCACCGCAGGCTATGCACTATATGTGGACCAACGCCACCGAAAACGACTATTTCGCAGCCGGCGACAACGGAGCGGGCTATCTTAATCCCGGCAGCCTAGAGACCCCGCGCACCATCAGCGGCCTCCCCTCCGGAATGGCCCAGTGGGCGGCCCACTGCAAACCCTGGTACGAGAAATTCGACATCACCGTGAGCGGTTTCATCATAGACGGCAATGCCAAGATGATGTCAAATGACGGATTCAAAGCCTACGCCACCTTCAGCCCCAACGGAATCGTGCCTCAGAGGACACCCGCGCAGAGCCTTTTGGTGGACAATATGCCGATACTAAAGTGCGGCCCAAGCGCCGGAGCAGAAAGGTCGTCCGATGCCGCCGAAGTCATACGCACCAATACCAAGAATCATACAGACTGTCCGTTCTATTGGTTCAGGGCCGTATTGAAGACCCCGTCCTGGTATGTGAACGTATATGAAGACCTGAAGAAGCACAATCCCGAAATTGTTTGGACTTCAGGCCCCGAATTTTTTGAATTATTGAGATGCTATCTGGAAGAGTAATGAAACGATATCTTTACATACTTTCTATCCTGGCGATGGGCCTGACAGGCTGCGGTCAGCAGAAGTTTGACATCCCCTCCCTACTGGTGAGGGAATTGCAGATGGACAACCACACCTGCAGCGTACGCGTTGACGAAACCTACCCTTTGAGCGTCAGTTTCTCTCCAGCCGGATCTTCTTCGGTCGTAACCTGGACGTCCCTGGACGAATCCATAGCCACGATCTCTGTCGTAGGCACTGTTACAGGCGTTAGCGAGGGAGAAGTGAGGGTGACAGCCACAAGCGTGGTGAACCCGTTCGCCACAGACACCTGCGTCGTGACCGTTCTGCCACGCAGAGTTTATATGTCTTCCATATCCATCACACTGGGCGGGGCATATGAATTGGAAAAAGGCAAGACGCTGGAACTGGCGCCGTTCACGACAACCGCCCCTGCCAATGTCACCGACCCCGGAATCACCTGGAGCAGCAGCGACAATTCAGTTGCCGTGGTCACCGGCAGCGGTGTGGTAAGGGCTATGTCTAGCGGCACCGCCATCATCACCGCAACAGCGGCCGACGGCGGCGGTGCTGCGGCCAGCATAACTATCGTAGTGCCTGGCAGCACCACTCCCGATACGCCCGACGACCCTGACGATCCGGGCGAAGACCCGCCGGCAGATCCCGACCTGTTAATGTTCCACAACTGCGACAACCTTACCTACTTCACACATACCCAAGGTGCCAGCGTTGAGACCCAAGGCCGGATGGAGGGCAGCGGTTATATAGAGCGCACCACTAACTCTGACAACCAGATCTTCATTATAAGCCGTGTAGGCAACTCGATGGATACCAAGATTACCGACTACTCCAAGGGATATCTCGTATTCTGGTTCTATATCAACGATGCCGCAAGTCTCAGCCGCAATACCGTAGCCACCGGCCGCATAGAACTCAGCCAGAGCGGCGGCCCCGGCCAGCAATGCCTGTACTGGAGTTCAAAGACTTGCCTGGCCGATGTGGTCAGCGACGGCTGGAACTATATCCAGCTCAGGTTCTCGGATGCCAAAGAAATGACTCCCGACAAACCTTTCAATCCCAAAGGCGCCAACTATTTCCGCATTTACTTTGACGGACCGGCCGGCAGCTACGAATACACCTATGGCATAGACGCCATCGGCTTTAAACAGACCAACTAATACTAACTCTAATTAATAATTATTGTTATGAAAAAAGTATCGTTACTTCTTATCGCAGTTGTGGCGCTGCTATGCGCCTCTTGTATGGACATCGGTGATGTTTATGGCAAATTGGAAGATCTTGACTCACGCCTTAAAAAAGTCGAGAGCGAACTTAGCACAACCACCCAGACAGCCAACAGCGTCAACACTATCGTGAACCAGATCAAAGACAAGGTTTACGTAGAGAGCGTGGACAATATCGACGGTGGTTATGTCATCAACTTTACTGACGGCAAGCACGCCACCATCAAAAACGGCGCAGACGGTACCTCTCCCACCATTGGCGTTGCCAAAGAGGGCGACGACCTGGTTTGGGTCATCAACGGCAAGACAGTTAAAGATGCCGATGGCAATTCTGTACCCGCATCTGCAAAGGTGCCTGAGTTCAAGTTTGAAGAGAACGCCTGGTATTACAGCTTTGACGGCAGCAATTGGATTAATTGCGGCGAAAAGAGCGGCAGCGAGTGCGAAATTGTTGAGAACGAAGACGGTGTATTCCTGAAAGTTGGTGATACCTCCATCAGACTGGGCTCTGCCCTTGAATCCTTTACCATAAATGGAAACAAGACCCGAGGACTTCTGGTGTTTGTACCTACCGGCAAGTCTCTTGATCTCAAGGAATACATCACTCTCGTACCCGAAGATGCACTGATCAGCAGCCTTAAGTTTGAGAGTGCAGATCCCGAGGCTGTAAGCGTGAGCGACAATGGTATTGTAAGAGGCCTTGCAAGGGGCAACGTGGCTATCTCCGTATCCAAGAGAACCGACACTGAAACCGCACCCGTGAAGATATATGTACGAACCGACAATCTTCCTGCATTTGAAGAGCCCACAAAGAGCGAAGACGTTCTGTTCGAAGGCTGCAACGCCCTGGACTTCTTTGCCAAGGGCGCAGATGCAAACAGGACCAGGGAAATCATTACTACCGACCCCAAAGAGGGAACCGGCTGGTATAAATCCACCACCATCAAACAGGCCGAGATGATTGTGATCAACAAATCCTCTGCACCTGTTAATGCCGGCATCTCTTCTTTCAACCGCGGACATCTCTCTTTCTGGTTCTATATTGAGCCAAGGGAAGACGGCAACAATGCAGAGAAACTCACCAAAAGGAACCGCATTAACGGCGGCCGCGTTGAGCTCAGCAGCATCGGTGGCAACAAGGGTATCTTCTGGGAGACCAAGAATGTACTCAAGAACCTCAATGACGGCTGGAATCTCATTGATCTCAAGTTCAAGGATGCACAGATCTACGGTGACGACCCGAATCCCCTGAATCTCTCAAAGATCATTTGGTTCCGTATTTATATGAACGGCCCTGCAGCTCTCTACGACACTTACACTTACGGTATCGACAACATCGTGGTTTACGAAGACTACGAGGCTCCCGCTGCAGATAAGAAAATCCTGCTTACTCCTACCTTTGAGCAATTCCAGAATCTTACCATCGGTGGTGCTTGCAACTGGAATCCTTTTGAGCAGACTTTCACCGCCTGGGTAAGTGAGAGCTCTGTTGCAAATGCTCTCAACTTCTATTTCGTCCCTGAAGAAACAAACAGCGGCGCCACTAAAGAAAACGGTCATCTGCACTTCAAATGGTACATAAGCGATATTGCTGCCTTGGCAGGGTCCACTGCAGGCCAGGTCGAACTTTGCAGTTCAGGCAGGGCTGACAGTCAGGAACTCAGCTGGAACAACAGTTTCATCAGCGGCTGCCACAGCGGATGGAACGACATTATCCTTGACTTCAAGGACGGCAGCTCTACTGGCGGAGACATCGATCTTAGCAAAATCAACTGGTTCCGTTTCTATGAATCCAGTGCAGGTGGTAACTGCGTAAGTATGATTAAAGACGTCTACGTTTACGCTGACTAATCTCTTATGATGAAGAAACTTCATATTGTTTTTACGCTGACGCTGCTTCTGGCAGCGTCATGCGTTAAAGAAGCAAAGCTCGAGAACATTGTTCTTGACCAAACTTCGTTGAACCTCAAACCGGGGCAGGAAGCTACCCTCAAGGCGGCATTAATCCCGGCAGACCTCAAGACTCCTCCCGAGGTCGTCTGGCAGTCGTCCAACACTGCTGTCGCCTCGGTGTCTGACGGGAAGGTGACGGCAATTGCCGACGGCACCGCCACAATCACAGCCAAAGCCGGAGGGTTCAGTGACTCCTGCACAGTAACTGTCAAATCCGACAAGCCGGAACCCGAACCCGAACCAGAGCCGGAGCCGGAACCGGAGCCCGAGCCGGAACCCGAGCCCCAGCTCGAAAGCATCGCACTTGACAGGACAGAACTCAGCCTCAAGCCGGGAGTTGGAGCTACACTTACAGTGGTTTTCTCTCCTGCAGACGCCACCGACATCCCTGAAATTGTATGGGAGTCTTCTGACAATTCCGTTGCTACCGTTTCGGAAGGGAATGTCGTAGCCGTAGGCGACGGCACCGCCGTCATAACGGCATCTGCCGGCACTTTCAGCGCTTCCTGTACCGTGACCGTCAAATCGGATGAGCCCGGACCCGATCCCGTACCAACCCTTCCCGACACTCCCGAGGAGCCGGTTGCAAAGAGCGACCCGGTATCGTTTGACAACTGCGACGAGATCACATATCAGACCCGCAGGAGCCAGGCGGACGGAACCAACTGCGACATTACCCACGAGGGACAGAAAGAGGGCAATGGCTGGTTCAAGCGCACCGTAAACAAGGGCGGAGCCGAATGGGTGCGTATCGTGCGCGGTGCCGACATCGTAAACGCAAGGATCTTCTCTGCCAGCCGCGGGCACCTGGCTTTCTGGCTGTGGCTTGACCCCGATGCCACTATGGAAGCCGGCGGAGTGAGACGCAACGTTGCCGACCATATCCGGAACAGGTTTGCATCCAACACCCTGACGGACAAATGCCGCATTGAACTCAGCCACGCCGGCGCCGGCGGGGACAGGCAGAGAATAGCCTGGCCTTTCAGGGACATTGCCAATAACCTTCAGCCCGGATGGAACTATATAGACCTGGCTTTCAAGGATGCCAACGTAAGCGAAGGCTACACCTTGAATCCCGAAGGCCTAAACTGGATGAGAATCATTATGGACGGCGCGGCCCCCAACTGGGATGAATACCCTATCGGCATAGATGACATTGTGGTTTATGAGGATTACGGCGAAATCTCAGCCGGCAAACATTACCTGCACTATCTGAACGATATTGACGGATGGCTTGCTGCAACATCGCCCAACTATCACTCAAAGGTTGGCTATAATGCCAATGAAAAGAGTGTCGGTGCCCAATTCCCCGCCGCAGACTTTTCCATCCTGCAGATGAGTTTGAAGACACCCGTCAACACTGGTGCAACCTTAGAAAAGGGACACTTGCACTTCAAGATGTATATCAGCGACATCACCGCCCTCAGAGACCAAAATGGACAGCTGGAAATAGGCAGCGCAGGCGTATTTGACGAGGAGGAACTCCACTGGGGCACCAACTCATTCCTCAAGTACTGCCACAACGGCTGGAACGATATCGTACTGGACTTGAACCGCACTGGACATATGGGCAGTTGCGACCTGAATGCAGTGAACTGGTTCAGGTTCTACAACAAGACAGAAGGTGACGTCCTTATCAAATTCAAGGACATCTATATCTACAACGATTAGCGCTATCTTTTCCAGTCTACGCTGCTAGGCGGAAGATTATCAGAGCCCCAGGCCTTGTTAGGTTTGGGGCTCATTGTTAATTCAAGAACCCCGCCGGCCATAAGCTCTTCGTGGGTAAACCAGCTGCGGTCCAGCGGCTTGCCGTTTAACTTGGCGCTCTGGATGTATTTGTTCTCTGCAGAGTAGCCGCGAGCCCTCACGGTGAACTTCTTGCCCGAAGGGAGCGTGATGCTTGTCTCTTCAAAGAACGGGCTGCCGATTACATATACCGGCACGCCGGGCGTCACGGGGAAGAAACCCATCATAGAGAACACCACAAAGGCGCTCATACCGCCGCCGTCCTCGTCGCCGGGGATGCCGGAGACAGTGTCGGAGAACAGGCAGTCAATGAGCTGATGTATGCGCTTCTGGGTCTTGTAGGGAGCACCCAGATAATTGTAGATATACGGGATATGGAAGCTGGGCTCGTTGCCCATTGCAAACTGCCCCACCATACCGGTGGCGTCGGGAAGAATCTTGAAAAAGTCAAACTTGGCCATATCCAGCTGAATACGGAACAGATCGTCCAGATTCTTCTCTGCTGCGGCGCGGCCGCCCATCAGGTCAAACAGACCCTCAAGATCGTGCTTCACGTCCCACTGGAAAGTATAGGCATTATTCTCTGTGTAATACGCGCGGTCCATATAGCGCGGGTCCACCCCTTCTATCCAGTTGCCCTCCTTGTCGCGGGGCCAGAGCATCTTTTTGTCGGGACGATATACGTTGCGATAGTACTTAGCGCGGTCAAGGAACAGCGCCACGTCATCGTCTTTGCCAAGTTCGCGCGCAATCTGCGCGGTGGCCCAGTCAGCATAAGAGAATACTGTGGACAGAGACACAGCCTGACGCCTCTCCCAAGGCATAGACACAGCCTCTACAGTCTCCTGCTCGCCGGGATGCAGCGCGGGATACCAGCCGTGCTCGTTGTAGAAGTCGTCCAGCTCGCATTTGGGGCCGTTGCGCCAGGGAAGCAGCGTTGCGTCCAGGGAGTTGGCCCGGATGCCCTCGTAGGCCGTCTCCACGTCAAAATTCAGCCCTTTGGCACGGCTGTCGGCCATCCATACGGCGGCAAAGTTGCCGGTCATTGCGGGCCAGTCGCCCCAAACGACAGCAAAAGACGGCATAGTGCCGCCCTGTTTGTACATCTCCACGTAGGAGTTCAGTTTATCCTCTTCTTTTGCCGGGTCAAGAATCGTCTGCAGCGGTTCCAGTGCCACATAGGTGTCCCACAGCCAGTTATCAACATAGAATGGCTTGTCGCTCTCGTGGACCTTATGGTCAAAAGCACTATAATAGCGGCCGTATTCGCTGATGTCCACCATACGCTCGCAGCAGCGCCAGAAAGAGGTGTAGAACAGCCTCCTCTGGGCATCGGTGCCACCCTTTACGGCAATGCGGCCAAGTGTCTTTTCCCAAACTGAACGGGCCTCGTCGCGCACTTTCTCATAATTGTCGGTGGGGATTTCCTGCTGCAGGTTGGCCAGAGCCTGGTCACAGTCTATGTAGGAAATGCCGTAGCGGATGGTAACCTCCTTTTCAGGCACATCCAGAAGGATGTATTTGCCGTCGGGGGTGGAATCGGCCACTGTCACGGGGCAACTGAAAACCACCGACGTGAAGGCCGTCATCCCGGCAAAAGGCTCGGTGCCGCGAAGCACACCGTCTTTAAGTTCAAAGCTGCCGCGGCCCTGCAGAGAGTGGAACCTCAACTGGCCGGGGCCCTCAAACTTGATCTGTATGATACCGCTCTTCTTAGATGCAGCAAAGCGGATGTCGCACCCTTCTAGACAGGATTTGTACTCGTAGGGCGTGGTGACCTCCCCGTCATAAATCTGCCAGGCACTGCGCCAGGGACGCCCCCCCTCCTCTTTCAGGATGGGCAGGAAGCCGAACACACTCTGCAGACGGTGAGTGGTCAGGGTCAGCGGGTAATCCCACACGCGGTCGTCCAGAAGGTCGGCGCGGGCCGGCGACCAGCGGATCAGCTGGTTGGGAAGCTGCACCGTGGGGCGGGTGGGCTGCAAGAGCACGCCTACTCCTCCAATTTTGGTGTCTACATTCTCCAGGGCATTGCCGCAGGGACGGTTGCAAGAGGCCAGAGCGGCCAGCATCAAAAGCGGAATCAGTATCTTTTTCATTTCAATAACGACTGTCGGTCTATGCTGCGGGTAGGGAAAACATATTTGCCTGTCTGCTTGTCACCTTTCATCTTGGCCAGCAGCAGGTCAAAGGATTTCTGGGCAATGGAGGCTATCGGCTGCTCTATATAGCGAATGTCGGACGCGCCGGTCATATAGGGGCGGACATCGTCAAAGCATAGCACGCACTGCCGGTCCGGGACACCTCCCACACGTGCCACCACCTTCATCGCCTCGGTGAAAACACGGTGAGAAGAGAAGAAAACGGCATCTGTGGCAAGTACATCCTTCAGGGGTTCCATCAGATCCCTCTCCATCTCCTCGCCAAAGCGTATGCGATGTATGGCTATGTGCTTTTCCTGACCGGCGGCCTTCATTGCATCTATGTATCCCCGCTCACGTTCGTTCAGAGGCGGGATATCCAAATCCAGACGCATCATACAGATATTCTTAAACCCCTGGGAGAGCAACTCTTCTATAGCCTTTTTGGATGCCTCATAGTTGTCCACGCCCACATAGTCCGCCTCAACGCCCTCGCAGTAGCGGTCCACAGTCACCAGCGGCACATTCTGGTCTATAATCATCTTCAGGGCGTCGGTGCCGTCGGGCGTAGGCACGGCTATGATGCCGTCTACCTGCTTGCTGATCAGGATGCGGGCCATCTGCTCAAACTCATCGTCATTTTCGTTACTGTTGATGGTGAGCACCAGATAGCCGGCCTTTTTGGCCGCCTCCTGGATATGGAAGGTCATCTGGGAGAAGAACTCGTTGGAGATGTCGGTGACTATCACGCTGATAAGGTTTGACGAACCCACGCGCAGGCTGCGGGCCAGTTCGTTAAGGTGGTAGTTCATCTCCTTGGCCGTCTCCAGCACTTTCTTTTTTACGGCCTCGCTCACGCGGCCGTCAGATTTGCCGCTCAGCACCAGCGAGACAGTGCTCCTGGATATATTAAGCCGGCGGGCTATGTCTTGCATTGATGTCATAAGCGTAAACTATAATACGGTGTAAGTGCCCTTGTCGTTGGGGTTTTCGCCGGTGCGAAGGAATGTAAACAGGTTGCCGTCTTTGTTGGAGCAGTTGATGAAACTGATCTGCGCCTGCGGGTTGGCAACCGTGATAGGAATTGACGACTGATAGTTGCGCATACGGCAGTTTACGCCGGTAACGATTACCCAGCTGTTGCCCTGAACCTTGAGGAAATCGTAGGAAACGCCCTGGGTTGTCAGAGTCACGGCAGCGGCCCTTCCGCAGAAGCAGTCGACATTGGTAATGGAAATCTGACCCTGGCCCTGCACTATGAACGGATGGATATTCTCCACCTTGCCGTCGGGCGAGACGCTGGCTATTATGGAACCCTGCGCCACCTCCCAGATACGGTTGAACGGCGTGTTTCCGTCTTTGAACACGCCTATGCCGACCTGGTCAAAATTGAAATTGGTCAGCTGGCCATAAGTGTTCGCCCCGAGATAGATGCCGCCATAGGTCGCAAAGGTGAAAATATCCATCACCTGAGCGTTGTCGGTGTGGTCTATCGTATAGGCAAAAGTCCTTTGGTTGACCACGTAGTCGTTCGTTATATAATTTGTATCACCTTTGAACTCCCGCATAACCGCAGGATTTACGTGGCAGTGCAGGATACGGGGGATGTCATAGCAATAATCTATGGCAATAAACCGGCCTCCAAGGGGGTAGCCGTAGCAGTGTTCGAACAGAATCTGCTCGCAGGGGGCATTTTTCTGTGCCCTGAAGTCCATTGAGAAGTAGCTGCCGTAGAAGGTCAGGTTCTGAAGTGTGACGCCGTGCACAGCCTGGTCCTGAGACACTTGGATAGTCGGGGGATACTCCACTATCTTGCTGGCGTCGTTGAAACCCTGCTCGGGATAATAGAATTGACAGCCCTTGATCTGCGAGGCGCTCTGCACAGTGATGAACGGATGCGTCTTGTCGGTAATCACAAACAGCGAGCCGGTGGGCTTGCCGTCTTTTACTGTGCCGCGGCCGGTCGGGCCGTGGACTCCCAGCAGAGAGACATTTTTCTTGAGGACGATGCCGCTCTGAACAGGATAACCGCCCTCTACAGGCTCCACCCAAAGTGCGGCACCGCGGGCAGAAGCCCAGTCAATGGCATTCTGCAGGCGCACTTTATTCTCTGCCGCAGAGTTGGTAGGTAACACGTCAAAGGCTTGAACGGAATATGCAAAAGCCTTGTCCCCGTCCTCGGTTTCCACGGGGACCTCAACTGGTATCTCCTGGTAGATAATTGTCTCCGGATAAATCTTCTGACAGGAGAGCGCAGCCAGCGCAATCACCATCAGCAGCGCTATTTTGTTGATTGTTTTCATAAATCGATTGACTAATCGTTCAAATTTAGAATTTCTCCAGCATTTTACCAAGATCGGGACAAAAAAAGAGCGACACGTGGCCGCTCTTTTTGAATAAAATGTTACCGCTTGTTATTTCTTAACGATACGGACGTCGTCGATATAGTACGAATGGCGACCGGGCGTTACACCTTCGGAATTAGTCCAAACTATACGGAAGGTATACATACTGCGGGGGTTCAGACCCTTTCCGGCACCAATACCTGCCATTTCGTGTTCTATAGTGTTCCATCCTTTCTGCAGCTTGAGCTGATTCGGCAGATAAGACCAGGAATAGTGGTCAGTATCATACTTGGTTGAACCGGAGCAAATCTCAATTCTCATATCTTGAGCACTAAAGAACTCGGGATCATCCACCCACAAATCGAAGGTTATCTTCAGATCATCTTCGCTGCAGCAAGGAGGCAAAGACCATTCGCGGGCCCCCCAGCGGCCGGTACCGGACCAGTCGCGCAGCCAGTAATTGGAAATCGCACCGCCGCCCATAAACTCGTCCTTTCCTCCGAATACGCCTTCGTGGCCATCCAGAGTAGCCTTGAATTCATAGTCTGCGCAGTTATTTGCAGTACCGCTCTCCATCCACATATCCTTGTTCTTCTCTTCTACCGAAGCATATTCGGTCCAGTCAACAATACGGAACTGATCTACTGCGACTTCGAGATTGTGACCCATCAAATTGGATTCAAACGGGTTGGTATACCATCTGAAATAGCAGACTTTAGTAGGTTTGAATGCGTTGAACACCCCTTCTGAATGCGGGTATAATTTACCACCGCCGTCGTTATATTCGGCATAATCCTCAAGAGGCAGAACTATAGTATTCCAGCCATTTCTGAAGTCGAACAGACGCTTGATGTTGTTGTTTCCTTCCTGATCGACCTTGGAATACCAGTTCTTGAATACACGTCCGCCAGTCCAGTTAAGTTCCTGCCCATCCATATCACCACTACTGGTGAGTTCCATCTGGGAGTTAGCTCCGTCAAATTTGAAAGCAGTAGTATCGCTTACATAGATACGGATAAACAGAGCGGGATTCGGAATGTCGGTGATATCAACCGGACGGAATTTGCAAGCAGCGACAATATAATTTGAATTGGATGAGTCGGATACTCCGTTATAGTTGCTGAAGTGGACGCACTCAGTGCCCGGGGCATAGCCTTCACCAAGGGTAATGTCGCAAAACTGAGCAAACCATCCCAGTTTAGTGGTCTCATTGTACAAGTCTTTTGTCGAAACAAGTTCCTTGCCGGGCAGCCAGTCGTGGGTTATCTCGGGTTTGGCGGTTACTACAACCGGAATCTCAAGTTTAGCGCCGTTGACATCTTCGATTATGATCTTAGCCTCACCGACACCATCGGCATAGGCATTGATCAGGAAGTCTTCGTCGTCGGGATCCATCGGTTTGGTGGGATCGTTGGGATCGGGGAAAGCGATTTGCTTTGCCACCCTGATTACAGCCTCGTTGGTAGAGGAAACCTCCGCATCGTTATACTTCATATCTACCCTGTTGGCATAATCATCTTCGGTTCCGTAGTATGCCCAGATACCGGTAACTCCGGTGAGATTCGTGCCCTGGCGAAGTTCGATAGCTTTATACTTTGCAAACATAGGCATCGGCACTGTGACGGTGACAACCAGAGCATCGCTGGTAATGCCACCAGCCTTTGCGGTGATGTTGGCAGTACCCTTGCCTTTGGCTGTAATAACACCGTTGGCATCCACTGTAGCCACTTCGACATCGTCTGAAGACCATACAATGTTGTTGTCAGTAGCGTTGCTGGGGGTTATCACGGCGCTGACCGTAAAGGTCTCGTCCAGGCTGAGGGTTATCGGGCCTGTCTCTGAAAGCTGAACAGACTCTACAGGGATAGCTTTCTTGGTCACGGTAACCTCGCAGGTACCCTTAACCGAAGTAGCGGCCTTGCTGGTCGCAGTGATAGTAGCCTTGCCTTCTTTAACTGCCACAACCTTACCTGTCTGGTCCACAGTGGCAACTGCATCTGCGCTTGATGACCAGGTAACCTCCTTGTTAACGGCATCTGCAGGGTTGACAAGAGCCTGAAGAGTGAAGTTGTCACCCTCTACCAAAGTGAGGGTTGTCTTGTTAAGCGTCACGCTTGTGGGCAACACCTCTTTGGGCGGGCAGGCTGTCAAAATGGGAAGCACTGCCAATAAAGCCAATAGATACTTTTTCATAAGCTAAAAGATTTATTAGTAATTAATTATTTAGTAATAGTTATCTGTTCATCAATCTGCAAAGTCGGCTATTTCTGCCTTGTTGTAGCCTTCAAGATAGAAACGCAGACGATCCACCTTCATTGTAATGGAGCCGGCAGGAGCAGTGGTAGCCGCATAAACCCGGAACCAGTTCATATTCCTCAAGTCCATCTCGTTGCCTTCTGCATCGGCCACAGAAATGGCATCTTCTAGTTTGAGGTCCACCTTGTTCCAACCGTCGTTCAGTTTAGGAAGTTTCCAGTGAAGCTCCTGCTCGTCAGGCTTTTGCTTGCTGCCGATTTCAACCTGGTTGTCCACGCTATTAATAGCGGCTGCATCTGAAACATAAAGCCAGAACTGGAAATGGCCGCCCTTCTTCGGAGTAGGCACATATTCGCTAACCCACGTCTTCTGCAGGCGGAGGCTGTTTGCAACATTGGTGGTGGAAACCGAACCTTCGCCCTCCTGGAAATCGCTCTCGTCAAGAATTACGGGCGCCGGTGATACCCAGCCGTCCACACCATCGCAAGCCTCCAGCAAGGTCTTGTAGTAGAAACGGATTTCGTCGAACTTGACTGTGACATTACCGTCAAAATCCTTATGATAGAAACGGAACCAGTTAATGCGGTTCCTACGCAACGAACCCATCTTGGCAGAAGGTTTGGCCATTGACAGGTCCAGCGTCTGCCACCCGTTCTTGAAACGGAAAGCGCCAAAGATCCAGCAATACTCCTCGTTGTCGAAGACGGCATTGGAACCAATCTCTATCTGGCTGTTTTCGTCATACTTGAACTTGGTGGCATCTGAAACATAGAGGGTCAGCTGCATATGGCAGCCCTCCTCGGGAATGCTGGTAATGTCGAATACGGGTTTGATACCGCCCTTACCCTCTCCAGGGGAGATATATGTGGTGAAACGGTAGCCGGGATCGGGATCCACAGGACCGGACACGGTCACATAACAGCCGTCGCCGCTCTTGAAGTCTTTGTCATCAAAGTAAATCTGGTCCAGACTCTTGTGTTTGCCGGCAAGCCAGAGATCCTCGTACTTCTTGTCGAACAAATCCCAGCGGATACCCAGCGGCTTTGTGACAATCGGCTTCACGTCAATGTGAAGTTTGACTGCCTCGGAATAGTTCCAGCGGGCATCGGTTGCTGAGGTATGGGCACCGACACGGACATAATAGTCCAGGCCGCTATCCTTGTCCTGAAACATCTCCAGAGGCATCTTCACTGTGAATACAGTGGGCTCCTTGAGCACTTTGTTCACCTTGACAGCCTTGGTTGAAGCGGCGCCGAAATAGTTGATGCTGCAAGATACGTGGGGAGACAGGTCACAGAACAGACCTACCTCCTTTACAGGATCGTCTGTGGTGGCCTCTACCTCAAACTGTGCGAATATGCGCTGTTTGGCCTCGTCAAAATAGATGTCCTTGATGCTTACGCGGCACCAGGGGATGGCCTTGATGTTCATCTCAGTATCGCCATTGAGGTGTATCACCTTGAACTCGGTGGTCTTGGTCTCGCCGGTCTCTTCGTTGGTGGTGGTCACGCTGTCGTCCCATATATCCGAATCCTTGCTGCTGAGTTCCACCGTTGCCGGGTTGAAGTTGACCAGATTGAACTGAACGCGATAGTCTCCCTTGAAGAAGTTGTTGTCGCGGTAGTTGCCGTCGGTCATAAAGTTCAGGCGGCGGGTGTCGGGCCTGGGATAAATCAGTTCGCCATCCTTATCCTTGGTCCACTCCAATACCTCAATGTAAGAGCCCTCGCCACCGATATCCTGCAAAATCAATTCGCCGGTCTCGGCATCGTACACACCGCCGTGGAAGCCGGCATTGGGCTGCTCATAATTATCTCCCAGACAAGCCTGGAGTGCGGCAGCGGCAGTGAGAATCAATATCCAATTAAATATCTTTTTCATATGCGTATCCTTTTTATTGCTGAGGGTTCTTGATGAGTCCGCTTACGTTCCAGCCGGGAATTCCGCGATAATAATATTTCTCTTTGAAGGTGCAGCCGCCGATATACTGGCGATATGCCCTTACGAAGAAGGTCTTGCCGTCCCTGAGGTCCAGGATGGGCTCCAGGGCGCCGCGACGGTAACTGTTGTAGAATATCTTGTGATATTCGCGGCGGCGCATCAGATCCCAGTGACGGTTGTTCTCCATACCGAACTCGGAGCGGCGCTCGCGCAGCACATTCTCAATGGTGCAGGGAATGTCGGTGGTGAAGGCGGCGCGGCGGCGGGTTGCGTTCAGGCACTGCACTGCCAGTCCACCGTCGCCCAGACCGCTTTCTGCATAAGCCTCGGCATAGTTCAGGAGGATTTCTGCATAGCGGATGTCAATCCAGTCGGTGGTGGATTCGTTCCATACCGAACCGGAAGAGACAAAAGTCGGATCCATATACTTGCGGAAGCCGAAACCGGTGCGGGTGTTGTTGCCGCGCTCGAAGCAGAAACCGCTGAAGAACTTGTTGTCGGCAGCGCCGAACTGATAGTGGACCTTGCCGTCCCGGTCCAGATACTGGGCTTTCATATCGGCGGTGATGTCGTGATGGATCTTGCCCTGCAAATCCACAACTCCGGCCTGAATCACTATCAGGGTATCGCGCCAGGTGGATCCGGGAAGGATGGTGATGGCCGCCAGACGGGCATCCTTGTTTGCAAACATATCCAGAGGATTGTCAAACTTGTAATATACGCGGTCTTCCTTGTAGCCTTCATAGTCAAACTTCTCCCCTTCGTAGGTTACAATTCTGGCACTCTCGCCGGGATTGTCATAGCTTTCAAAGTTATCCACGAACTCCAGGGTCGGGTTCATACGGCCGGGATGGGGCCACGCGCCGCCTGTCTGGGCGGGCTGCCCCCAAACGTCCTGGTTGGTGCCGTATTTGCGGCCCTTGCGGTAGAAACCCTTCACGAAGATGGTCTCGATTTGGGCATCTTCGGGCTTCTGGAACATATGGACATAGTTCTTAGTGGCCTCCTCGGGTGAAGAAGGATTGGGCATATAGAGTGCGTACTGACCGCTCTCTATCACCTCTTTGCTGCAGTCCAGGCAAGCCTGGTAATAGCGGTTCATATCCTCTTCGGTGAAACCGCCCACACAGCCTTCGTCCACAGCCTCGCCGGTGAGCGGAGCCTCGTCCCAGTATTTTGCAAGGGAAGCGGCGTGCAGCGCAGCGCGGCTCTTATATGCCAGCGCGGTCCACCTGTTTGCCATTGTATGGTTAGGATAGTCGGTCGAATCCTCGCCAAGCATATCGGCAGCCTTGTCAAAGCATTCAAGGATATAGTCCCAGGTCTCAACCTCTTTCATACGGGGAATCCTGAGTTTCTTGATGAGCTCTTCCAGGGCAGCATCGTCGTTGATGTCCAGCGGCTCAACCTTCTCTATCTTGGGAACACCGCCGTAGCGGCGAGCCAGTGCAAAGTAAATCTGGCCGCGGATGAACCAACTCTGTCCCTCAAGTTCCCTGCGGGTATCATCGTCCACCATTTCAAGTGTAGGGATAAGCGCATAGAATTCATTAAGGTCGTGGAGCAGTTCGAATGCGGTATCCCACCATTGATAATAAGCCTCGCCGGGGATATCATCCACCTCGGAACCGGTGCAGTCGTCGGTGAGCAGCCACACATAGCGGGCACTGTTGTTGGGGGCGCCATCGTTGAAATGGAAGCCGTCACGGTAGCCCTGGTCGGGGCAAGGCTTGCTTTCTGCGGTGAAGTCAAACGCCTCGATGGGCATCCTGTAGTAGAGGTTTGCCATAAAGGCACGGATACCGGCGGGAGAAGAAACCACCTCGTCGGCAGAAACCTTGTTGGTGGGCTTCACATCCAGGAAGTCGGTGCAGCCGGCCATCAATGCCAGGGCTGCAAATATGCTGATGATATAAATATACTTTTTCATATTCCCGTCTCCTTTAGAAATTGATGTTTATACCGGAGTTGAAAGTCATAAGCAGAGGATAGTTCCATCCGAGGTTCTGCTGGCCGGCAACCTTCTCGGGGTCGAAGGCCTTGATGAACGGGTTACACCAGGTAATGGGGTTGTAGACGTTCAAGAATATGCGGGCTTTCTCTATGTGAGCCGCTTTCAAGAAGTTCTGGCGGAAGGTATAGCCCAGTTCCACGTTTTTCAGACGGACATAAGAGCAGTCCTTGTAGGTATAGCTGCTGGCCCTATTGCGGTGCGGGTCCTTGTCCATAGTACGCATTGCGGGGAAGAATCCGGGCACCCAGGGAGAGTCGCTGTCAAAGAGATCTTCGTGATGCCAGGAGTCCATCAGATATGCCGGGACGTTACCGCCCAGCCAGAAGGGCTCTGCGTAGGGGCCGCTGTAGAATGTGGTGAAACCTGCGGCACCCTGGAACAGGACGCTGAAGTCCAAACCGCGCCAGCTGCCGGAAAGTGTCAGACCGTAGTTCCAGATGGGAGCTGCACCCGGGCTCAGGGAAATAGGACGTCTATCGTCGTCGTCAACGGTACCGTCGCCGTTCACATCTTCAAAAATCCAGTCACCGGGCTGCATATACCTGTTACCCACAGCGGTGCTGTATACAGGAGCGGCCTCAATCTCTTCAAGAGTCTGGAACTGGCCCTGCAGATTATAAATCCAGCCCAGGCCGCTCCAGCGATAGTCGTTGGCGCTGCGGTATACCGACCAGGAACTGGTATAAGGGCCGTGCTCTATGTACATATTCATTGTACGGCCGTAGGTGGCATTACCCTCTATCGAATAGAAGAAATCGCCAAAACGGTGCTGCCAGTTGAAGCTGAACTCGATACCCTTGGTACGGTTGCTGTTCAGGTTCTCCTGAGGGAATGAAGCTCCGTAGGTGTTGGGCAGGTCCACGCTGCGGGTTGCCAGCAGACCGGTCTTGTCTTTCTGGAAGACATCCACGGTGATGGAGAGTTTGTTGTCAAAGAAGCCCATATCCAGACCGATGTCGGCCAGATAGGACTTGAGCCACGAAAGGTGCTCGTTAACCAATGCGGGACTGGTCACACCGGGTGTCACGGAGCCGGGGGTATACTCCCACCAGCCACCGCCGCCGATGCCGTATCCGCTTATGAACTGGAATGCGTTGCCGGCATCCTCACCCATAATACCCCACGAAGCGCGAAGCTTGAGGTTGCTGAGCCACGGGACATTGTTCTTAATGAACTTCTCTTCTGATATACGCCAGCCGGCAGAAACCACCGGGAAGGTACCCCAGCGTACGTCGGGATGGTAACGGTAGCTGCCATCGCGGCGTACAGCCGCCTCCAGCAGGTACTTGTGAGCATAGTCATAGTTGATTCGGCCTATGAAGCCCAACTTGCGCTGGTGGTCTTCGTTACCGCCGGTGGACTGGTTGCTCTCTCCGGCATAGTCCAGCTCGGGCTGGGTAAAGAAGTCGAAATACTTGTTGATATCGGTCCAGTTGCGGTCACGCACGGTGGCCTCAGCCACTACAGAGGCTCCTATGTGGTGCTTGTCAATGTCCTTGTTGTAGTTCAACTGGCCCAGATAGTGATATACGTGGATATAATTGTTGTTGTTCTTAATCTGGACATTGGGGTTCCAGTCCTCGTCGGCCACGGTACCGGTGAGCTCGTTGTAGGTGTACATCTTCCAGTTGCGGCGCAGGATGCGGGTCTCCTCGAAACGTTTGTCAAACGAAACCGTTCCCTTGGCCTCGAAGCCGGGCAGCCACTCGGGGGTATAAGAGAGCGAGAATACGCTCTGGATGGCGTTGTTCACCCAGTGGTGATAACCGCCCTCGCTCGCATAGGACTGGGCCACCGCATTGTAGCTCTGTCCCTCCTTCACGCTGTGGTAATAAGGCTTGGTGTTGTAGGGCTCTACAAACGGGTTGGCATACACGCTGCTGATGGGCAGCAGGCAGATGGTTCCGCGGAACACGTTGAACATATCTGCAGCCGGGTCCCAGCGGTCGTCCATATAACCCGACACATTGGCGCTCAGGGTGAGGTCTTTGGCCAGGTTGGCGGTAACCACGCTTCGGAAACTCCACTTGTCGTAGTTGATGTCGCCGCTTCGCAGCAGACCGTTATCGGTGGAATAGTTGACATTGAAATAATACTTCACACCCTTTGTACCGCCGTCGGCAGAGAGGGAATACTCCTGGCGGACGCTATAGTCCTTGCAGGTCTCCCTGTACCAGTCGGTATTCATATGGTGGATAATCTCTCCGTCCTCGCCAAAAGTCTGATAGTCAGACCCTGTCTCGCAGGCTATCCTCCAGGCCTCAAGCTCATCGGGAGAGATGAACTGAGGGTCGCCGGCGTTGATGTTGGCGGCGTTGCGCAGCCAGTAATACTCATAGGCATTGGCCATACGCACGCGGTCGGTCGGGGTGGAAATACCCATATTCGCATTGAACTGGAAGCGGGTGTGGCCCTGGTTGCTACCGCTCTTGGTGGTCACGATAATAACACCGTTACCGGCATTGATACCGTAGATTGCGGCGGAAGCATCTTTAAGCAGGGTGATGCTCTCGATATCCTCGGAGTTCAACTTGTTGAAGTCGGTGCCTTCTCGCTGGATACCGTCTATGATATACAGCGGACCGCCAAAGCCACGGATGTTGATGGAGTGGTCGTAGGCACCCGGAGTGGAGGTGTTGTTTCGGATGTTCAGACCGGAAACCTTACCTTGCAGCTTGGTCACCAGGTCATTTGCGGTGGTGGTGGCAATGGAGCGGCTGGTCACGTTGGTCACCGAACCGGTGATAACCGCTTTCTTCTGAACACCGTACCCGACAACCA
This sequence comes from Bacteroidales bacterium, assembly GCA_016290415.1. Lineage (GTDB taxonomy): Bacteria > Bacteroidota > Bacteroidia > Bacteroidales > UBA932 > Equibacterium. Next base: position 29,002 of record JAEETP010000006.1, on the reverse strand, counting down.
CAGCCTCGTCAAGACTCTCGTGGTCTTCCATAAGGGTGATGGTGATCTTGTCACCCTTGCGCGCCTTGAAACTGTAGGTCAAAAAGCCCAGGCAGGAGACTTTGACTTCCGAACCGTCGGGAACGGTCAGGGAGAACTTTCCGTCTATGTCCGTGATGGCGTGGACATTGCCGGGTCCCACCAGGGCAGCGCCGGGAATCGGTACTCCGGCGTTGTCAATCACAACGCCGCTGATGGTGACATTGGCAGCGCTTGCCGCCGTTGTAGCAACCAGCAACAGCAGCAGGATTGGGATGATTGTTTTTAAAAGTTTCATTAGTATGTGATTTGGTTATTTGTTTTCGCTGAAAGAATAGGGACGGTCTTTTTCTGCCGTTCCGCGGGATGTGGCGGGCTCTGCCTGCATCTTGAAGCTAAGCTTGGCCCCGGAAATCAACTGGCTGTGGGTCACATAGTTGGCAGTGTGCCTGCGGCCGTTGACTTTCAAATCTCCGACATAAACATTCTCTGCGCAGTTGTCCGGAGCGCTTATCACTATCTTCTTGCCGGTAGGCAGGCTGATGGTGGCCTTGGCAAACAGCGGCGAACCCAGCGCATACTGTCCGGCAGCCGGGCATACGGGATAGAATCCCAGGGCAGAGAAGACATACCAGGCAGATGTCTGGCCGTTGTCCTCGTCGCCGCAGTAGCCGTCGGGGCCGGCACCGTAGAACTTACTCATAACCTCGCGGGCACGCGCCTGGGCTTTCCAGGGCTGGCCGCACCAGTCATAAAGGTAAATCACGTGCTGGGCCGGCTGGTTGCCGTGGGCGTAGTTGCCCAGATTCATAACCTGCATCTCGCGTATTTCGTGGATGGTGATGCCGTAATAACTGTCATCGTAGATAGGCGGCAGTTCAAACAGGGTGTCCAGGGCGTGGGCAAACTTGTCCCAGCCGCCCATAAGGGATGCCAGGCCGGCTGGGTCGTGGAACACGCTCCAGGTATACTGCAGGGCGTTGCCCTCGGTAAAGTCGCCGCCCCACTTGAAGGGGTTGAAAGGCTCCGGCCAGCTGCCGTCGGCTTTGCGGCCGCTCATCATACCTGCGGAGGGTTTGTATAGGTTGCGGTAGTTCTGCGAAGCCTTGGCGTAGGGGGCGATTTCCTCTTCGCTCTTGCCCAGCGCCTTGCCCAGACGCCAGATGCACCAGTCGTCGTAGGCATATTCCAGAGTGCGGGCAGCACTCTCGCGGATATTGATGTCACAAGGGACATATCCCAGCTTGTCATAGGCCTCCCAGCCCAGACGGCCGGTGGCGGTGGTGCCTTCCAGGGCGGCGTGGGCACCGTGTTTCAGCGCTTCCCAGAGTTTCTCTATGTCATAGCCGCGAAGCCCTTTGATATAGGCTTCAGCCACCACGCTGGCGCTGTTGTTGCCTATCATACAGGTGGGGCAATGGCCGGGACTGCACCATTCGGGCAGGAATCCGCTTTCGAGATAGTGGTTCACCAGACCCTCCTGAATATTGGCTGCCTGGTCGGGCCATACGAGGTCCAGCAGGCCAAAGAGGCAGCGGAAAGTATCCCAGAAGCCGGTGTCGGTGAACAGATAGCCGTCGTGTATCTGGCCGTCGTGGGGGCTGCGGTGCACCCTGCGGCCGTCGGCGGTGATTTCTGAGAGGTCGTGGGGGAACAGGAGGCTGCGGTAGAGGCAGCTGTAGAAGGTCTTTTGCTCTTCTGCCGTGCCGCCCTCTATGCAGATGCGGCCCAACTGGGCGTTCCACTCGTCGCGGCCCTCTTTACATATTGTGTCAAAATCTTTCTCCACCTCCCTGAGGTTTTCGAAAGCCTGCTCTTCGCTTATGAAAGATGCTGCGGCACGCAGGTTCACCTGCTGGCCGCGGGTGGTCTTGAAGCCCACCAGGGCAATGGCGTGGCCATCTTCGGGGTACTTGACGTCTGCCGTTTCAAAGGGGGTGTCGCTCTCTATCACAAACCAGAGCTGATCTGCCTTGTTCAGCGACTGGTTGTGTATCTTGCGGCTGACGCCGAAAATGCGGTTGCCCTCTATGTAGATTTCCGAAGCGCCGGCGGGGCCCTTCTCAAAGGCATCCACCACCAGATAGGACTGCTCTTTTTCAGGATAGGTGATCCTGACGCGGGCGGCACGCATAGTGGGTGTCAGCTCGAAAGTGGCGTCGTGCTCTGCCAGATAGACGCTGTAATAATACGGCTTCGCCACCTCGGCCTTGTGGGTGAACCAGCTGGCGCGCTCCTCGTCGGTAACCACCGGACCGGTGGTCACGGGCATCAGGCTGAACTGGCCGTAGTCGCCCACCCAGGGACTGGGCTGATGGGTCATCTTGATGCCGCGGATCTTGTAGGCATTGTATACATAGGTCCAGGTATCCTTGTTGGCTCCGGTCTGCGGGGTCCAGAGATGGGTTCCCCAGGGGCGGCCTATTGCTGGATAGGTATTTCCCTGAGAGAACGAGAAGTGAGACTGTGTGCCCACCAGGGTGCTTACCTGATCTACGGGAGAAAAATCGCCCTTTGCCGCCGCCGGTAACACAAGCAGCGCCGCAAGGGCAATGATTACGATGGTCCTTTTCATATAGCGTCTATTCGAATATTATCTTGTTTGCAGAGCAAAGTTTTTGATGACTTATGGTGAAATTGTGCAGCGGCTCGCCGTCCACCGTCACGCTGCCGGCCCTGGCGGGGTCGCAGCGGCGCAGGATAGTGACGTCGTGCCCTTTCAAATGCAGCACCACCTTGCTGAACAGGGGGGTGAACAATGCATAATCCGGAGTGCCCGGGCACGTGGGATAGAAGCCCATCTGCGCAAACATATACCAGGCGCTCATTGTGCCGTCGTCCTCGTCCATCTCGGGGGCATAGCCGTCGGTACGGTCGCGGAAAGCCCTGCCCACAAACGGCTTGGGGAATTCGGCATTGCCGCCGTAGAGATGCATCATCTTTTCGTCGGTGAGCAGCGCCAGCACTGTCTCGGCGGTCTTTTGGGGTCGGCCGAACAGGTGGAACATAAACGGAGTGTGGATATCGGGTTCGTTGCCCTGATTGAACAGACTGCGGCGGAAGAACTCTTCCAGCTGCCTGGCAAGGGTCTCCTCCCCTGCCCACTCCTTCATCTTGTCGGCATAGACCGGCACCGCCCAGCGATATTGCCAGCGGGTCCCCTGGTAGAGGCCGTTGCCTTTCATCAAGGTATAGGTGTCGTCTATGTTCATAAATTCACTCTTCCAGGTCTTCTCAAAGAGAGCCTGAGCCTCCTGTGCATATCTGGACGCCGCCTCGGCATTGCCGGTATCGGAGGCTATGCGGCTCATTGCCCACAGGTCGTAGACCGTCTCCATTCTCTGGTCGGGAGAGTTGCGCAGCAGGCCGTTACGGGCACCGGCAGTGCGGCCGGCGTCTGCCTCTGCCTCCATATATTTAAATGCGGAGGCCATATCGAAATCACCTATGCCCTTTACGCTGGCGTCCAGCAGGGTGACCTGGCTGTGCTCTGTGCGCACGGTGGGTACCGGCTCGGTCATAGTGGCCCAGTTGAGCTTGCCCGCCTTGTAAAGCTCCACGAGAGAGAAACAGATATCGCTCATCCGCTCGGGGAAGAGCAGCGTCAGCATAGGGAATTTTGTGCGGAAGGTGTCCCACATACTCCAGCCGCTGTAGAAGGTGCGGCTGCCGGCGGTGTGCAGTTTGCCGTCGGAGCCTTTCCAGAGGCCTCCGAAAGTGGCGTCAAACGGACTCAGGCACACGCGGTAGAGGCTGGTGTAGAACAGCGTCCGCTGCTCTTGGGTGCTGCCCTCCACGTCCACCTTGCCCAGAACCTTGTCCCAGGCCTGTTCGGCATCGCGGCGAACGGCATTGAAACTGCGGCCGCTCACTGCCGACATTTCTTCTGTGGCACTCTCCGGCCCTATGGAAGATAGGCTTATGCGGACCTCAACCTTTTTGGTAATGTCACCAAAGCGCAGCAGCGCGGTGGTTTCTCCCAGCTCCTCTACGGTGAAAGCCTGGTCGGTCTCTATGCGGAACCAGAGTTTATACTGGCCAAAATTGCATACGGTGGAGGTCTCTACCCAGCCCTGGATACAGCCGGAGCCGTTGAAAGAGAAGTTGCAGGCGCTTCTGCGGGGGTCTATGGCAGAATTGAAGTCGATAAAGAGGACCTTCTCGGCCGCCTTGGGGAAGGTGTAACGCTCCACTGCACAGTGCTTTGTGGCGGTGGCCTCTACCTTGATGCCGCCGGTGAGGCTGGTCGCGTAATAGCCGGGAGATGCTGTCTCAGTCTCTTTTATTATATGCAGAGGGGTGCCGGGCAGCGCCGGGAAAATGCGCAGATTGCCGCCCGTGCCGTCGCCGCCCGTGCCGCTCATCCTGGTCACCGAGATGCCCTTGATCTGGGTTACCTCAAAGTCATAACCGGCGTGACGGTCCTTGGCATAGCAGTCGGGGCATACGCTGGCCAGGCCAAACGGCACCTGAGCCGCAGGGCTCACCTGGCCGTGGTCTCCGGCCGTGCCCATAAACATATTCACGTATTTGCCGTTTCCGGCAGCGGCGGCCAGGCTTACCAGCGCCGCAACAATCAATGTCAGATATCGTTTCATTGGCGCATAGTAAATTCAAGCGTGCCGCCCTTCAGGATATCCCCGTGGGAGATGACCGGCTTTTGAAGCGGCGCTCCGTTGAGGGTAGCCGAGGCCACACGGCGGTTGGTTTGGGATATATCGTTTGCCTTCACGGTGAATGTCTTTCCGCCGGGAAGATGTATTTTCATTTTGCTTAGTTGCGGGGCGCCTATAACATATTCGCCGCTTGCCGGGTTCACGGGATAGAACCCAAGTGCAGAGAATATGTACCAGGCACTCATCTGGCCGCAGTCGTCGTTGCCGGAGAGGCCGTCGGGACCGTCTTTGTACTGACTGGTCCATACCTCGCGGATAAGGTCGGCCGCCTTGTCGCTCTCGCCCGCCAGGGAGTAGAGATATATGATATGGTGACTGGGCTCGTTGCCGTGGGCGTACTGGCCAATCAGGCCGCTGACGTCCACCTTTTCGCCATCGCCCAGGTCGCCGTCAAGGGCGAACAGGGTGTCGAGTTTTGCCACGAAGGCCTCGCGCCCGCCCATCGCTTCCATCAGCCCTTCGGGATCCTGAAGCACGTGCCAGGTATATTGCCAGGCGTTGCCTTCGGTATATGCGCCGCCCGTCTTCCAGTGCGCCACACGCAGAGGATCGAACGGGGTCTCCCACTCGCCTTTGGAGTTGCGGGCGCGCATCAGATGCGTCTCAGGGTCAAACACGTTGCGCCAGTAGCCGGCCCTCTTCTTAAAGAAAGCGGCGTCCTCTTCGTGGCCTAGACCGCGCGCCATACGGGCCGCGCACCAGTCGTCGAAGCCGCATTCCAGAGTTCGGGAAACGCTCTCTACCAGAGCGACGTCGTTGGGCAGATAGCCGCAGGAGTCGTAGGCCGCCCAGTCATATTTAATATGGTTTTCTGTGAGGGAACGCTTGATGGCGGCGTACAGCGCCTCTGCGTCCACATCAAAGCCTTTCTGCCAGGCATCTACAATCACCGGCACGCTGTGGTTGCCTATCATACCATAGTTGTCGGTGCCGCACAGCGTCCAGATGGGAAGGAAGCCCTGCGCGTCGTAGTATCTCAAGAACGAATTCACCACATCAGCCACAATCTCGGGGGCGATAAGGGTGAACAGCGGATGCGCGGCGCGGAAGGTATCCCACAGCGAAAGTGTGGAATAGAAAGGCTTCTCGTCTGCATCGGCAATGTTGTTGGGATGCATCATCAGGTGATACATCGCGGTGTAGAATATCCGCTGCTGCTCTTCTGTACCCTCGACCTCGATGCGGCCCAAGTGCTCGTTCCAGGTCTTCCCGGCCGCCTTGCGGACCTTGTCAAACTCCCATCCGGGAAGTTCGGCCGCAATGTTGCCGTGGGCCCCCTCCACACTCTCTATGGAGATGGAGGCCTTGACCATAAGCGGCTCGGTGCTGCTGCCAAAGTCCAGCACAGTGCGGGCAATGGCCTCGGCGGTGTCGCGCAGAGGCAGCTCGGCCGCCACGGTGTAGGGGCGGTTAAAGGCGATTTCGTAGAATATGACGCGGTCGTTCCACGCCTTGGAGTGGGTATAGCCGCGCACCGCCATCGGGTCGGTGTAATCCACGTCAAAGTCCACCACCCTTTGGTACATCCGCTGCAGGGAGCCTATCTGGGCGCTCTGCAAATCCAGCATCAGTTTCACGGGCTCGCTGCCGCTATAGCGGTGGATGGCCACGTGCGGGGTGCAGGTCATCTCGGCCTTGATGCCAAAATCGGTAAGATTGCAGCAGTAGTAGCCGGGAGTCGCCGTTTCGGTGGTCTTGTCAAAGCGGCTGAAATAGCTCTCGCGGACTGCATCGCCGGTAAAAGGCATTATCAGCAAATCGCCCAGCTCGCTGCTCCCGGTGCCGTCTATGCGGTTCTGGGAGAAGCCCTGGATAATGGTGTCGCGCCACTGGTAGCCGCCGCAATAGTCCCAGCCGTAGTTGCCGGTCTGGGGGCCGGGCTGCAGCGCGCCGAACGGCAGCGCCGCGCACGGATGGCAGTGTCCCGCCCCGTCGGTGCCCGCAAACACGTTTACCAAGGCGGTGTAGTCCGTCTTGGCACAGGCAGCTGCGAGCAGCACTGAGAGTATGAGACACAGGCGTTTCATCCGTTAGATAACTTTGTCCATAGAGGCCTTCTTGGCGGCATCGGCGGCCTTTAGCAGGTCTTCCACGGTGCAGCCTTCTATTATCATCTTATAGTAAGGCAATATCAGCTTGGCCAAAGGCGCGTCGGCGCTCAGCTGGCTCACTTCAGCGAGTACTTTCTCTGCTGCGGCAAGGCTCTGCGCCTCGCCAGCCTCGTCCAGATAGCGTTTGATGCCGGCGGCGGCACCCACTGCGATGTAGGCCGGGGTTATGCCCTCCTGCAGCGCCAGCAGGCTGGACCCTATCATACGGTCAGCCGGGCTCAGCTTGCGGGCGGGATCGCCGCCCACGCGGGCGCAGGTGTCGCCCAGAGCCACATTCGCAAAGCGGCCCAGCAGGTCGGTGATGTGCAGCAGGATGCCCTCCAGAGGCACATTGTAGTGACGGCTGAGAGCCATCGCGCTCTCTGTCATCGCATTCTGGGCTATCAGCCGAATGGCGGGATTGCCTATCGACTGCCATACGAATTCGTCGCCCAGCAGGCCGCCCAGATAGGCGGTGGTGGCGTGGCCCATATTGTGGATGAAGAGTTTGCGTTTGATAAAGAAGTCGAATGGCTCAAAGGGCACCATCCCCTCTATCTCGGGAATCTCGCCCTTGAAGGCGGCCTTGTCCACCGGCAGGAAGCCGTAGCTCTCTACGCATACGCGCAGCGGCTCGCCGTCTTTCATCTCTTCTGTCTGTACCGGCACCATACGGCCTATCGAGGCCTCCACCAGGCCGACGGTTTCGTCGAACTTGGCTTTTTCGGCATCGGTGAGCTGCTCTTTGATCATCCCTTCGATGATCTTGTTGGCGTCGTTCAGGTTCTCGCAGATGATGATGTTCAGGGGCTTGCCGCCCTCTGCCCAGCGCTGACGCAGGCCGGCCACTATGTTAGGAACGATGAATTTAAGGATGCGGGCGCCCACGGCGGTGGCCATAATGTCGCAACGGGCAATCGCCTGGGCCACGGCGGGTGTGTCGTTGCCGTTTACGGCGGTCACATTGTTTATGGTCAGGTCGGTGTTCCCTTCGCTGGAGACTATCCTGAGCGGATAGCACCTGCGGCTCTGCAGCTCTTCCACAACGGGGACAGCCACGTCCACAAACGTAACTTCATAACCGGAGCGGCTCATAAGCGCCCCTATGAATCCGCGGCCGATATTGCCGCCACCGTACATTACCGCTTGCTTCATTGCCTTTGTCGCCTCTATTTCAGTTCGGGATATTCTGTGCAGAGCAGTGCCTCTGCGGGTTCGTCTTCTTCAATGTCGGGGAAGCGGCCAATCGGCTCCCAGAAACGGTTGTCGGCTGCGTCGTCGTTCACCATCGACACCTCGCCGATAAGGCAGGTACCGCCCTCTGCCCAGAAAGTGTGGTATATGTAGGGGGTGTAGCATACGCTCTGGCCCTTAGGGATGCGGTAGGTCTTGCCGGCCTCGAACTCGGTGACCACACCGTCCACTTTCAGTTTCACAACGCCGTCTTCAATAAGTTCTTCGGTCTCGGGGTTGGCGTTCCAGAGTTTCATACAGAAGTCGCCGTCGCCCTCGCGGAAAATGATGTCCTCCATCTTGTTCCAGTGGAAGTGTGTGGGGGTCACCTGGCCGGGACGCACCATCATAATCTTCTCGCAATAGGGCTTGCGGTCCTTCTCGGGATTGCCGTTGCGCAGGGTTATCAGGCTGAGGCCTATCTTCTTGAAGTCGCCGCTGCCAAAGTCGGTGATGTCCCAACCCATGCAGTTGTCCTTGATTTCGGAGCACTCCTTGCCCTTCTTGGCCCAGTCGGCGGGAGTCCAGTCGGCCCAGGCGGGCAGATAAAAGTGGCCCTTGCGGCACAGTTCCTTGTTCTCGCGGATAATCGCGTTAATTTCTGATCGTTTCATTGCTATATAGTTATTTGTTTATTTGCGGGATGCGATGAATTCCTTCACGGTTTCTATGGTGGGGGCGCCGCCGGTGGAGGTGCTGCTGAACAGGTTGAACCGGGCGCAGGCGCTTGCAAAGTCCAGCAGGTCTTTGAGGTCATAGCCCTCGTGGATGGCGTAGAGACTACCTGCGCAGAAGGCGTCGCCGGCACCCACGGTGGACACGATTTCTTCTTTGGCCGGGCTGAAGCTGGGAGCGCTGCAGCAGCGGCCGTCTTTGGTGGCCACCACGCCGCCTTCGGGGAAGTGGATCACGACCATCTTCCTGACGCCCTTGTCCAGAAGCGCGCGGGCGGCATTTTCCACATCTTTGAAGTCTATGGTGCCGTCTGCTTTGCGGAGGGTTATGCCCAGGCTCTTCTCGGCCTCGACCTCGTTCACGATGAAATAGTCGGTATACTTGAGGCACGGCAGCACTATCTTCTGATAGCGGTCGCTCTCTTCGGAAACGACGTCCACGCTGGTTTCGTAGCCCTGCTTGCTAAGGCCATCCAGGGCGCGCGCGGCTGCCACGCCGTACTCGGGATCCTCTTTGTCCAGGCCGTCCAGAAGCAGCAGGTAGCCAAGATGGAAGATTCTGGCGGGGCACTTGCAGTCAAGCACCTGCTCTACGGTGAGTTTGGCATTGGCGCCGCGGCAGTGGAAGAAGGTGCGGGCACGTCCGCCCTCGATTTCGGACATCACATCGGTATAGGAAGTGGCCTCGCCGGGGAGGGTCTTGATGTTGGTGCTGTCAATGCCCAGGCGGTCGCAGGCATCCAGGCACATCCGGCCGTACTCGTCATCGCCTATGCAGCCGCCTGCATACAGCGGAAGGCCGCTCTTGAGGCTTGCCAGATCGGCCAGGACATTGTGGGCACATCCGCCCAACCCCTGGTCCTGCCCCACTATGTTGGTGAGGTTTCCCTTCTGAGGATAAACAGTGATAAATTTGACCGAATCCACGATCCAGTTGCCGACTCCGATGATGCCTTTACGTTCCATACTCAATTGTCTTTTAATCAGTTAGTCAATCGATTTTAGTCAATCGGTTGACTAATGGGGTGATATTTTTTACAATTTTAGGAATTTTTACCAAAACTTCCAACCGGAATTGGGATTTTCTTTAGAGGTTCGGCGGCATCAGGGCGGACCGCTTCCAACCCGAAATTCACAGCGTCCTGCGATGCCGCCTGCAGCCCACTCTGCCGGGGGTCTGCGGCCGCTGTGCGCCAAAATTGCCCCGCAGCGTCCGGCAACCCTCACCTAAACACCCTCTGAGCCCACTTTGCGGCCGCTGTGAATTTCGGGTTCGGGAGAATCAGGCAAATCGCTACCTTTGTAGCATATGTGCAAAGTCAAGACTCGGCACCTGCTGGCAGTGAACGGACTGCTCTGGACGGCTATCGGCATCAAGATTACGATAACCGGGGTGAGCCATTACCTTCAGGTGACGCGCTCCGAGGCACTGCTGTGGATGATACCGCTGTCTCTGGTGGTGTTCGCAGCGTTTTACGTGATGTTTACAGGGGTCGTGCGCAAGTACTCCGCACGCATTCTGGCGATGCCGGAAGAGAAGGCCGGCATCTGGCGCACCTTCAGCCCAAAAGGGTACATCCTCATAGCCTTTATGATTGGGCTGGGAATCACCCTGGACCACATTCCCGGAATCCCTTCCGGCTTCTTCGCCTGGTTCTACTGCGGCCTCGGCCCCGGCCTGCTCTCCGCCGGCATACGCTTTCTGATACGATGGTATCGGGAGAAGTAATGTGCAACTGCCGGCACAGGGGATGAAGGCTGCCGGGGATGGTGCTTTTCTTAACGCTGCGCGCTTAACCGCTTCTACAGCTCCTTTTCACTGCGACGCCTCCTTTTACAGGCGCCTAACGGCACCTGTAACGTCGTTGACGAGCTCAATTAGAGGAGGCATTAAGGCTCCGAAATGCCGAAGCATTTCCCGCCTTGCCTGCCTCCTCTAACCGGAGCTTCCGAAGCTGACGCGCAGCTAAAAAGCACAATATCCCCCGCATCCTCCACCCATTTGCCAGCAGGTCACGGCAACATTATGCTCCAGACTGCACCCAATGGTGCCAGAAATCTTCCATTGGGTGCATTTTCGCCCAATTTTGCTCCCAATGGGGGTGTGTTTTCTGCCATTGGGAGCACCTTCATTAACTTCTGTCCACTTTAATCTACGTGGGAATCCATCAGTTTGGCAGCAGCATCGTATGTAAGACCGGTCACGCGAGCCAGTTGATGAATATTGCTGGAGAAACGGTATCGCAACTGACGGAGCATCTCGACTTTCTGCTGCTGTGAAAGCTCTTCGAAAGACCCTTTTTGAAATAGAGTCCGACACAAGTCTGGTATAGCTAACGAAACCGTCTGATCTTTGAACCCAGGAATTGCTCCTTCTCCTGACTCGAGTCTGGTCCTCGCCTTTGAGGAAGTCCTGAGAAAGTAGTCCCTCCGGCTGGGAGAGCGGAACAACCTCTCTACATCTTCCCACTTGACATAAGAACTTGGGAGTATGTACCCTTCCTCTCCTATCAGCCAGTGACCCGGCACGTGAGCCTTGCTTCGGAGAATCCTGATGCGTGAGCGGCCAGAGATGGAATCCAAGCGGGTACCTTTCGGCGCCGTGGCATTGAAAAAAACATTTCCGCTTCCCCACGGATACTGGGTCGGGTAAGCACAGATGTTTGCCGCAACAGGATTCATCTGCACATAGGCAATGGCGCGTTCCACGGACTCGTTCTCAATCTGAATCTCCCTGATATCCACATCATTACTCTTGAGCAGTTTATCGATGTCGTATTTATTGCGAAGATACTTTGAGTGCCGCCGCTTGAACTCGTTGATGAAACGCTCAACATCGTCGCGCCCACCCGCCAGAACAAAATGCACATGATTGGACATCAGGACAAAAGCCAGTACGAACACCGACTCTTCGGCAGCGAGCACTGCCACGTAATTCATCCCCGCCTTGAAATCCGCTTCTTCCGGAAACCACAATCCATCCTCTAAATGATCTGTGGTGACAAGCCAAATCTTAATCTCCTGCCTCATAATCATATTATCAAAGCCACAGTGCTCTGCCTGTACAAATATAATATCTGGGAAGGCGGGATTCCAAATCTTTTTATCCCCATTTGCACCCTCCCTGCTCCCAATGGAGGTTTTTCCGACCCCATTGGGATCAAAAACGACCGATTTTGCTCCCAATGGCAGAAATTTGACGCCATTGGGAGCACGCCATATCCCGGACGATTTGTCAACAGGCCCTCGATTCTGTTTGCAACACCGCGCACACCCATTCTTTGTATTTGCGGGAGACGGGAAGGCGGGCGTCGGCAACGGTGACGGTATCGGGGGCTATGAGGGTAGCGTGAGCTGTATTGACCAGATATGACCTGTGAATCCGAAGGAATTCATCACCAAGAATATCTTCCCACTGTCCGATACCTGTTTTGTTGCGAAAACTGCGGCCTTGTGTCGCATAGACAGTTACTTCTGTATCATTGGACTCAATATATAGGATTTCGTCTTTGAGGAGAGATATCGTCCTGCGGTCGGAGACGAAATGTAACGGAGTCTGTTTTGACGGGAACCGTTTGCCAAGATATCTGGAGAGAGCTGTGTCGCCAACTATGAATAAGGTTAGAATCATCCCGATGAACACTGGATTGAATAGCATCTTGGGATACCCTTCATATGTCAGGAGAAAAATATCACGCATCTGGATAATAGAGATATTGGCAAGTACAACCAATGCAGTCTCGGCCACCATAATGGCAAGTATTAGAAACAGGGCATCCAGCAGCCCGGCTTTGCGTGATTTGAAGGATATCTTGGACAAGAAATAGCGTGCTGCCAGAACTCCCGGAAGGAATAGAACGCCAATAAGAAGAGCTTCGGGAAAAGAGAAGCCCATGCTCATAATCAGAACTGCAATCAACACGACGGCAGCTATCCAGAATCCAATAGTTATGAGCTTATTCTTCATCGCAAAAGTAAAGATAGGTCATTTTGTATTAAAACCCATTCTCTGATTGCCTTTGGTGGGATTTAACTACCTAACGATGGGTTTTGACAGTAAGGATTCTTTTCGGTAAATCGTACCTTTGTTAAAAACCAAATAGTTGTTATTATGATTACACTTACTTCCCTTCCTAGCCTCTTTGTTCAAGGAGGCGTTCTCACGATGTCCCTGATCACCGTCCTTCTGGTATGCCTGCTGTTTGCCGCCTGGAAAGCACCCGCCTGGGTGAAAGAAATCGGCATCGCTACGCTTGTCGTATGCCTTATAAGTATTGCTCTAGGCTGGTACAACGCATCGGATGCCCTGATTCAAACAAACGGTGATATCAGCCCTGTATTAGTATGGGGTGGCGTGAAATGCCATATGATTACTCTCATCTACGGGCTATTCGTATATCTGGTGTCGCTAATTATCCGCATCGTACGCAAGCCACGGATATAGAAACCTTGTCCAACTAAAAAAATAGTTGTCAAACTAAAAATTTAGTTATAGCTTTGCAGTATGAAAAAGAGCAAAGCACAGGAACTGACACAGGCGGAGCTGCAGATTATGCAGGTTGTATGGGCAAAGGAGCACGTTTTTGTAAAGGACGTGCTGGCCGAAATGCCCGAGCCCAAACCCGCCTACAACACCGTATCAACATTTATCCGCATCCTTGAGAAGAAGGGTTTCATAGGCCACACAGCCTATGGCAAGACCTACGAGTACTACCCTCTCGTCCCCAAGGAGGAGTACACCGGCACCTTTATGACCGGTGTGCTGAACAATTTCTTCGGAGGGTCGCTGAGCCGGCTGGTGAGCTTTTTCTCCGACAATAAGGCCATCTCGCTGGAGGAGGCCGACGAAATCCTTAAAATGTTGGAGAAATGATAGCATACGTTCTTGAGACTATCGTGTGCAGCGCGCTGTTCCTGGCGCTGTACCGGCTGCTGGTTGCGGGCAAGGTCGCCCCGCTGCCGTCACGTATCTTCCTGGCGGTCACAATGATTCTGTCGGCGGTCATTCCGGCTCTCAACCTGCCGATTCTCCCAGCCAAGGCACAGTATGTACAGATTCCCGTGACGGCCGCCACGGCCGAATCCTTATCTGCGGCGGCGGATAGCCCGGACTCTGTATCGGTCTGGCAGGTGGCGGTAATTGCCATATATATCGTAGTGACCCTGATATTCCTGGCCCTGCTGTGCCGAGACCTGGTCAAGATCGCCAGGCTGCAGCGCCAAGGCACGGCAACACGCAAGAAAGGATATACGCTTGTCGAGAACGACGCCGTCGCCTCCCCTTTCACTTTCTGGCGCACCGTGTTTATCGGCGACGGGATGGAGCCGCGCGAACGCGAGGTGGTGCTGGCGCACGAAAGCAGCCACGCCCGGCATCTGCATACCGTGGACAAACTCCTGCTATCGCTGCTGCGGGCGATGTACTGGTTCAATCCGTTCTACTGGCTGGCGGTTGGCTCGCTCGCGCAGCTGCAGGAATGGGAGGCCGACCGCGACACCTTAGAAGACGGAGTAGATTTACAGACCTACCAGATGACCATCTTCAAGCAGATGTTCGGCTACTATCCCGACCTCTCGTCGGCGCTTGTCCAGGGTCCTGTCAAGAAGCGCTTCGCAATGATGGTCAGGGGGATACGGTCCCGCCAGCCGGCTTTACGCCTGGGCGCGGCCCTTCCGCTGGCAGCGCTGCTGGTGGTGATGTTCGGCGCCACCGCCCGTCCTTCGTCTGGAAAAACCCAAGATGGCGACCCAACACCGGTAAAAAAAGTAACAGCAGTGGAAGTAGATTCCACCGGCAACACTCGCCGGATAGTTGACATAAAGGCTGTTACCGAAACTGATACGATTGTTGGCGTAGCGAATCAATTGGACAGCACCGTCTCTATTGTTGCCAACAAAGATTCCGTAGTCTCATACATCGTAAATGGCAAGGAGATCCCGGTTGAAAGAATAATCCGTATCGATAAATCAACTGCGCCGGCGGCTTCTGTGAGGAAAAAGGATTCAGCGACGGTTGTCAGCCTTAATAAAGATGATTCCAAAAAATTTATAAATCAATTTGGGGCGAAGAATCGCGATATCAAGAAAGGTGAACTCTCTAAACTCAAAATTATCGCCGTAGAAGAGGAGGCCATTGAGGCCATTCCATACGCTTTGGTAGATCAGAAGCCCCGGTTCCAGGGTGGCGACCCAAATGCATTCTCACATTGGGTCAACCAGCATCTGGTTTATCCCCACACCGCGAAAAAGGATGGTATCCAGGGGCGTGTCACCCTACAATTCTCCGTTAATGCCGACGGCAATGTAGTTGACGTCAAGGTGCTTCGCAGCGTGGATCCGTCCCTGGACAAGGAGGCTGTCCGGGTAGTTTCAAGTTCGCCTAAATGGACTCCCGGGAAACATAATGACAAGCCCGTAAAGGTTACCTTCACCTTCCCGGTGATTTTCCGACTGAAGGACGACACTAGGAAAGACACCATTAACGATGCTGTGATAGTGGTGCGAGGCGATGACTCCGACACGGAATATACAGTCAACGGAGTCGTCGTTCCGAAAGACAGCCTGATGCGCATAGACAAATCGAAGATAGAATCCGTTTCCGTCAACAAAGAGAAGAAGACCATATTGATCATTCTCAAAGATTAACTTTGTGAATATGAGGAAATTATTATTGTTCATAGCATTTCTTGCTGCGGCGGCGATATCGGCCAGGGCGCAGGTGTATGTGTTTCACGGCGGCATCGCAGGCGGACAGATGTCCATAGTGAAGGTGGCGGTGATTGACTCGCTGAGCAAGGACCCGCTGCCGTACGCGTCGGTCTATCTCACCGAAAAGAAGGACACAACAATCACCCATTTCGCCCTCACCGACACGCTGGGCGCCGCCACGCTGCGCGAGGTGCCTTTCGGGGAGTATAAGTTCCACGTGGAGATGATGGGCTTCAAACCGTACTCCAAACAGATTTATTTCCGCCGCGCAGTGGAGGATATGGGCATAGTGCAGATGCAGGTGGACGATGAGTTCATCCGGGCGGCGATGATAAGCGACATCGGCAACCCCATCGTGATAAAGCAGGACACGATAGAATATCACGCGGCGGCGTTTCTGCAGGACAAGAACGCCGTGCTCAAGGACCTGCTGACCCGGATGCCCGGCATAGACATATCCGACAACGGTAAGGTGCGCGTCAACGGAGAGGAGGTGAGCCGCATCACCGTGAATGGCAAGACCTTCTTCTTCGAAGACCAGTCGATGGCGCTGAACAACCTGCCGGCATCATTAGTGGACAAGATACGAGTGATTGACAAGAAGTCGGACGAGGAGCGCGTCACCGGCATTGCCGACGGCAAACGGACCAAGGAGGTGGACGTGGCGCTCAAGAAGGAATATGAGGATGGATGGTTCGGCAATGTCGCAGCCAAAGGCGGCGCGACGCTGGACTTTTCTGACAACGAGTTGCGCGACGACCGCGGCCTGCTGTACAGCGTCAAGTCGATGGTTTCTACCTACAATCCGAAAGATCAGCTCACGCTGATAGGCAACGCGTCAAACATTTCCGACGGCGGACAGACCTTCGTCACCGAAGACGGGCAGACATTCACTTTCGGCGGTGGCGGCGGTCTGACCACATCTGCCCAGCTGGGCGTGAACGCTGTGACTACCCGCGTAAAGGATGTCGAGCTGGCTGCATCTACTACTTATAATTATTCCAGTAACAAATCGGCGTCCAAGACTCTTCGCACCACCTTCCAGGAGGCTGGCGATATGCTCTCCGAATCCACCGACAAAGGTTTCCGGCAGGGCAATTCCATTGGAGCAAGTGCATCTGCCAGGAAAGAGAAGGGCAACTTCAAGTATACCGTCGGAGCAAATTTCAACCGTTCAGAATCTCATTACAACGCGGAGGCTGACACACGGACTACGCGCGAGACGATGATGCTCAACAGCAGCGCACGCACATCCGGCGACGACGGCATAAGCAAGAATATCAGCACCTACGGCAGCGGCGGGTATTCGGGAATCGGCGGAAATCCGATGCGCTCAATTACCGGAAACATCCATCTTTCTTTTGACAAAGAAAACGGGACCAGCCAGGAGTATTCCAATACCATCACCGGCGCGACACCGCAAATCATTGACCTGCACTACAATCGCTTCAGAAAAGCAAATATGGTTGTAGCGTCTCTCTCCTATACCGAACCTTTCGGGAAAAAGTTCAGGCTGCAGACCCAAGCCTCTTTTTCCGGCAGATGGGATTACTCGCTTCGCGACGCCTTCAATGCCGACGGCAGCGCCAACGATTACTATACGACGCTCTCCGACAGCAGGTATCTGAGGCAGAGCTATGGCGCCACCGGGTCGTATATCGGCAACGGATGGCAGTTTGGCCTCGGCGCATCTGCGGAGGGCATCCAGAACCGCCTGTTCTCCCGTTCCCAGGGGGTAGAGGCCCTTACCGGAGAAGAGTGGATATGGAGCGTCATACCAAGAGTCCACATCAGCTACTTTAAAGAATCTACAAATATCTACTTTTTTGTCTCCGGCAGTCAGGGCCAGCCGTCAGGCTATCAGATGATGCCCACTCTCAATGTATCCAATCCGACCCAGATAAGCGCCGGCAACATTTACCTGCGGCCGTTCACCTCTCTATATTCTTCTCTCTCACTGCGCAAGGGCTTTCCAAAGAAATTCTCTTCGCTGAATGCGTCCTTGTCGTACAATATGACGCTGCATCCGATGATTACCGCCTTCTGGTATGACACACACGGTGTGCAGTACTATGTCCCCGTAAACGCAGAGCGGCCGCAAAGCTATGTAAATATCAATGCCGGATACAACGCTCCCATAAACAAAGAGCGAACCCTGACTATGGAGCTGAACCTTCGCGGCAGCTACAGCAATTCGCTGAGCTACAGGGCATCCCGGCCTATAGAGCCGTTGGAGGCGGAGCGGACCGACTATTCGGCATTTATGGAGCAGTTCTGGGGTGATGAAAGCGGGAGCAGGTTCTACAGCGGTGCAAGTGGCTTCGAAGAGAACAACACCGACAACTATTACACCAACGAGCGCATCCACATCAAGTACAACAAACACCCGTGGTCTATGACGGTGGGCTTTACCAACGGTTTCAACTATGCCCATTTCTCCACTCCGGGCAGCAAGGACGTCATCACCACAGAGAATCGCATTGGTATGTCGGGCAGCTACACCACCCCGCACAAATTCCGCATCTGGACCGAGCTGAATTACAACTTCTTCACCGGCTATGCCGAAGGGTACGGCCGTCCGGAATGGCACTGGGACCAGTCCATTGCCAAGGACATCGGCACCTTTACCCTGAGCATCGCCGCGCACGACATACTGGGCCAGATGCGCAACCTGAGCCACATAGATGCCGACGACTATATGCAGGACAGCTACCGGCTGATCCTGGGCCGCTACGTGATGTTCGGCATCAAGTGGAACTTTGGCAAGATGAACGCCGTCCAGAACCGCCGCGCCCAGATGGCCCAAGATGGCATATTGTTTTACTAACTCAGAGTGAATATGAAGAAAATATTATTCTGTTTCATGATGGTGGCCCTGCTGGCGGCGTGTGAGCAAAAGCCAAGTAGCGTCACCAAGATATCCGGCACGGTGCCGGAGGGCGACACTATAGAGAATGTCATAATTATGACCTGGGTGGAAATTACACCCGACAGCGTGGCAAGAAGGGCTGTGACGGTGCCTGTGGTGGACAGGCGGTTTGAGGCAGAGATACCTACGTGTACATCGGAGTATTCCAGTATTCGCGGGAGCATGCGCTCAATTCCTTTCGTCGCCGACGGTACTACGCTGACTGTTGACTTGGGAGCCCCTATCATTACTTCGTCATCAAAGAAAGGCGTTCAGTCCAGGTATATGGATTATATCAAGTGGGTAGAGGCCATTCCAGATGAGATGAATGAGAAGGCTGCATCTCTCCAATCTCGCCACGAAGCAGGGGAAGATGTGCAGCAGGAGATTATGGCTCTTCAAGAGGAATACAAACTGTACGCCACGCCAATAATGATTAAAACTATACGGGCTAATCGTGACAATATCGTTGGGTTAGAGGTGCTTTCTGATTTGAATGATATATGCGAGGACTTCGATTTGCTACGCGAAGCCGCTGGTATGCTCACTGACAGGATTAAGAAGAGTTCTTCTGCCACGATCACGATTAATGCTATCGAAAGGCGGGCGGCAACGGCCGCAGGCTCCAAGTTCATCGACTTTGAAGTTATCCAAGACCAGGATCATCCCGAGACTTCAACTGTAAGGCTCTCGGACTATGTCGGTCACGGCAAGTATATTCTGGCTGATTTCTGGGCTTCGTGGTGCGGCCCATGCAGGGCAAGCGTCCCCGAGCTTAAAAACATCTATGAGAAATATCGGGGAGATCGCTTCGATATTCTTGGAATCGCTGTTAATGATAAGCCCGAGGCATCGCTTAAAGCCGCCAAGGAGCTGGGCATCGACTGGCCGCTGATACTCAACGGTGATATGTCACACGTCAATAAGATGTATGGCATAACCGGAATCCCTCACACGATACTCTTCGGTCCCGACGGCACTATCTTGGCCAACGGCCTTCACGGTCATGAATTGGACGCGTTTATCGAAAAGGTTCTGAAGAAGGAGTAACTTTCCATCCCTGCCGTGACCGCCCCCAATGGCGTAAAAATACGTCCATTGGTAGCATTTTGGGCCGATTTTGCGCCCAATGGCGGGATTTTTGCTCCATCGGGAGCACTGTCGAGTAGTATACAGATGACCCTTTTCGAGAAAATCAGATTGTCGGCAAAGTATGGCGGATCGGTATATCTGGTATCGGCCATTGTGACTTTGTCTGCAGCCGTAATGGTTATCGCCAGCAGGGCGCTCCTGCCGGTCGGCGTCATAATCAAGCTGATTAGCATCCCTCTCATCTTCATTTTGCTCAATTCCATGGCCAGGCAGCAGGATATGTACTTCTGGCTCAATCTCGGCATAAGCAGAATTGAGTACTATGCTATCCCATACGCGGTGGACCTTGCAGCCTTCATCATTTTAATGATTATATCCTGCGCTATAGGCAATGCAATCTGAGAACACACTCCTGGTAGACAGCGTCACCCTTAGTTTCGGGGCCAAGCAGGTCCTCGGCGGCGCATACATCACCGCCCGCACAGGTTGCGTGACTGGCGTGCTGGGGCGTAACGGGTGTGGGAAATCGTGCCTTTTCAAGTGCATTATGGGCGGGATCAAGCCGCAAAACATCTTCATCCGGTTCAACGAAGAGAGGGAGACCGACTATGGGCACATAGGGGAAAGGATCAAGTATCTGCCGCAGCAGGTATTCATCCCACAAAGTATGACCCTCGGCGAGGCGTTCGACCTGTACGGTGTTGACTACGAGGGTCTGATAGGCTTCGACACCAAGTTCTATTCTTACCGGGACCGTCCGATATACGAACTCTCCGGAGGCGGCATCCGAATTGCCGAGACATACCTCATCCTCAAGGCCAAGGCCGAATTCTGCATCCTGGACGAACCTTTCTCAAACATCGCCCCGAAATATGTAGAGAAGATGCAACGCCTCATCGATGAGCAGAAGGCCGCCAAGGGCATAATCATCTCCGACCACCTGTATGAATCGGTGATGGAGTCTACCGACCAACTGTTTCTGCTCAGCGGCGGCCACACCATCCAGATTAAAGAGCGGGAAGACCTGATCCGCCACGGTTATCTGCTGAGGTAAGCCATTTGCGCTCCAGCTGTTTCGGACCCCAGCGCGAAGCGGCGGGGTTTGGGGCAGCGCCCCAGTATTACGGAATATTCACCTCGCGGACTTCGGAGAAGTTATAGCGGCGCTCGCCGCCGACGGGGGTGGCGTAGTTGATGCGGGCGGCGGCGCGGATGAAGACCTTGCGGTTGGGCTTGATGGTGCCGCGGGACGATATGGTGAGAACCTGCCCAAGATAGGGCTCGAACGCCGACCCTTCATATTCCAAGGCATTGCTCCAGGCCTCATACTTATTGTCGCCATTGCAGGTTGCCGAATAGCCGACATATAGCCGGACGTCGGTAACGTTCAGATATTCCGCCTTATAATTGCCCATAGGCTCAATTGCCTCGCGGAACTCCTGTTCGGAGGTACCGCGGGTAACGCGCACCTGCGCGGTGATCTTGCCGCCGGAGACCTCGGGCTCCCCTACTATCTCTACCCGCAGGAACGGCTGCACGCGGAAGTGTACCTGCGTGATGCCCTCTATGCGGCAGTCCACCGTGCCGTTGAAAATGGTATCCCCTTCCGGAGTCTCTCGCACGATGGGCACGAAAGGCCCGTCTATGCGGACGTTATAGAAACCTTTGAACAGCTTGGTGTTCTGATAAGTGCCGTTGTCGCGGGCGTAGAAATCGGGATTGTGGGTCACATTGGGGCCGTAACTGAGCTCGGTGAGCCGCACGCGGATGCCGCGGCCGTTCTGCTCGGTCTGGATTAATTCTCCAGTATAGGCGTCCACGATGTTGCCGCGGATTGTCTCCTGAGGCTGCTCGTAGTTGTCTATCTCGAACACCGAGCAGGAAACCATAAGCACGGCCGCAAATATGTATATGAATAAACGTTTCATCTATCGGTTGGGTTGCTGGTCTATGAATTCACTCTTTGTCACCTCTCCGCCGGGGATGGCGAAATAATAGCTTACCGGCGAATAACTGAAGGTCTTGCGGTTCTCGAAACAGATGTCGAAGAACCACTTGCCCGCCTGTGTGGAATAGAAGGGATAAAGCCCTTTGAAGGCGAAGCTGCTGCCGTCACTCCAGCGGGAATGATCCCTCTGCTCACCCCAGAAACCGTCGCGATTGGCTTCGTCAATTACCCTCCAGCGGCGGATGTCCCACTTGCTCTTCTGCTCGAAGGCAAGCTCTTTGCGGCGCTCTTTGCGCACGATGTCACGGCTATTGTTTGTGGCCGTAAGCTTGGCAGTGATTTCCACAGCGCCGGCGCGGTTCTGGATGTCGCGGATAGCATCGGTGGCCACCTGCAGCATATCGTCGCCCGTGGGAGACTGCACTCCGGCAATGGCCAACTCCACACCCGCCTCGGCCGCAGCCAGCAGCACCTCGGCATAGCGCATCAGAATAAACGGCTGGTCGCTCTTGCCCTCGCCTATCTCCTCCAGAGGACGGTCGGGATCAAGATACTTGCGCAGATAAAGGCCGGTCATAGTGGCCTCGGCGTTGGAGAAGAACGGCCCGTTGGCGCCTGCCGCCCAGCAAGTAACCACCTTGCCGGTATTTACATCGGTATAAGTTACGGGGCCGGTGTCCACATTGGGACTCAAATACAGCGTTTGACCCGACTCTTCGGTATACTGCTTCATATGCTGATAGAAGCGGCCTCGCTGCGAAAAGTCATAGCTGTCGCGAAGCGGGGCGATGGGCAGCGGACCGGTGTAGATACCGGTGCGAACCTCTATGCTGTCTTTCTTGAAGACATCCCCGGGGAAGATGACGTAGGCCCTCAGGCGCGGTTCCACATTCTTGAAAAAGTCCATCGGATGCTCGTAGAGCAGATAGGTTCCAAGGGTGTGGTCGGCACCGTCGGTCACGCGGATAGTACCGTCGGCGTAGCGGTCAAAACCGTCGTAAAGCTCCAGCAGGTCCTCTGTGGGACAGGTGCCGGCAGAAAGCGGCATACGATATATCCAGGGCGAAGAATAGGCATCAAGACCGTGGGAAAGAATGGGATATTCGTACTCGCGGACAAGAATATTCTCGGGCGAAGTCAAATCCCGCCACATATCGTTCATATTCCTGTACTGGGCTTCTGGGTCGCCTGCCGCCCAACTTTTTCGGTATAGCGAATAATTGCCCGACTCCATAACCTCGCGAGCTGCCTTGTAGGCCTCGGAGAAGTATTTGTTGGAGCATTCAAACCACTCATCCTCGGCAAAACCTATCACGCGGATCTTGGTCTTTTCGCCAAGGCCAGTGAGGCGTCCAGCAACGTTCTCGTTGTATTTTGCCACGCTGCCGGCATACAGCATCGCCTCTGCCTTGAAAGCCAAAGCGGCGAAGCGGTTGGGAGTTCCGGCAAAAGTGGAGACTGCCGGCAGATGTTCAACCGCCAGGTCCCAGTCCTCGAGAATGGCATCCCAGGTATCCCGCTCGCTGGAACGGGGCTTCTCTATTTCACCTTCGAAGGGATACTTTATCTCATTCTTCACGATGGGGACGCCGCCAAAGCGACGGGCCATCTGGGTGTAGGTATACGCCCGCACAAAATAGCCCTGCCCCAGGAATTCGTTGAAGGTTGCCTCGGGATAGTTGTCCTTGTATTTCGGAAGAGTCTCAATCAAATGGTTAGCGTCGTGAATCAGCGTGTAGGCCCTCCCCCACAGCGAAGCGCTCTCGCCTGTGAAGGATGTGCAGATATTGTCGCGGGTCACTGCTTCGCCGGTACCTTCCACGCCCAAGCAGCCCAGCCACGAATTGCCGTCAAAGCCCCTCTGGGCGATATATTTGAAATCTTCCCACGGCATCTGGGAGTAGAGACGCGCCAGATAGACCTGCAGACCGCTCTGGCTGCCCATAAGGTCGTCGTCGGAGACTATGTTCTTGGGCGGGATGTCCAGGTTGACACAGCCCGCCATCAGCAATGTTGCAAAGAGTATGTATGTAAATATCTTTTTCATAAACGGGCTTAGAATGATAGGGTCAAACCAAAGGTATAAGATTTATTCAGCGGATACAGACGGCCGTAATTGTCGGCGGGATGCTCCGGATCGATGTATTTCACCCCAGTGAAGGTGAAAGGATTGTAGGCCGCAGCGTAAAGCCTTAGGCCCAGGTTCTTTAGTGCAGACGGCATCGGCAGGGTGTATCCCACCTCAACCGCCTTCACGCGCAGATAGTCAATGGGCTGCACGTTGAAGTCGCTGTTCTCGTCGGCCGAATTGCCGCCGTAGGCATAGGTGCCCGGAATCCAGGTAATAGTCTGGTCGTAGGTGTCGTTGGTCTCCTCTGACGGATGCCAGCGGTCGGCAAACTGCTCCAGCATACCGCCTCCGTGCTGGCCCCATATGCTCAGCTGCGGCTCACCGAACTTGACGCTGCCCAGGGCGGCGCCCTGCATAAGAACGCTGAAGTCCAGCCGCTTCCAGTCGCCCTCTATAGAAAGGGAATAGTTGAGCCAGGGAGAACCGGAGTATGTGAAAGGATGGGCGTCCTGGCCGTTGAACTGGCCGTCGCCATTCCAGTCGAGATACTTGAAATCGCCCGGCTTGACGCCGTTGCCCTTATTCAAGTCGTAGGTCCAGATATCCTCCCAGTCCTGGTAGCGGCCAACCACTTCATAGCCGAACTTGATGCCCTGATAGCGGTTGTTCATAGAGTTGTTGCGCCACTCGTCGTAGGAGTTGCCGTATTTGGTGCTCTGGGCGTAAGAAAGATACTTGTTGCGGGTTATAGACATCATCGCCTTGACACGGTAGTGGAAATCGCCCACCGTACGGGCGTGGCTCAGTTCTGTCTCAAAGCCGAAATGGCAGTCGTCGTTTATGTTCTCCAGCGGCGGGGTGGCGCCCACGATAGTGGGGAATTCAGAGGCGTTGCGCGCCATCAGGCCGCTGCGGTGGCGGTAGAACCAGTCAAAGGTAATGCCCAGCAAACCGTTCCACGCCTCAAAATCCACTCCGACGTCAAAAGTGCGGTTGGTATACCAGGTTATCAGTTCGTTGGGGAGCGCCTTGGGGTCGGCCCTCATAACCCAGCTGCCCAGATAGTATACCGGAGCGTTGACATTGTAGAAGCCACTGTCGGTAAGTCTGGAAGCCGGATATGTATAGCCGGTGGCCCACTCGTAGTCGCTGCCGTCGGTGCCCAGGATACCGTAGCTGGTGCGCAGTTTAAACTGGTTGATGAAGCCCAGCGCGCTGTCTTTGAACCACGGCTCGCGGCTGATGCGCCATCCTGCCGACACACTGGGGAAGAATCCCCAGCGATGGCCCTCATAGAAGCGGGACGATCCGTCGCAGCGGAACTGAGCTTCCAGCAAATAACGCTCGTCGTAGTTATAGTTCAGACGGCCTATGGCCGAATTGTAGGCATATTCGTATAGGTCGCCCTGGCTCACCTGGTGTCCCTCTACCGTGAGGGCGGTGAAATACGGCGACGAAAAGGCAAGGTCGCCGAAGGCGCGGAAGCCGTTGCCAAACTTTTTCTGAACCTCCCACCCCAGGGTCGCCCCAAGGTGGTGTTTGTCAAAAGCGCGGTCGTAGAGCAGCAGCGCCTGCGCCACCCAGGCCCGGTTGTGAGTGTCATGACGGGTCAGCTGGCTGGGAGAAGATGCCGCATAAATCTTCTGGTCGTACTCTCCGGTGAGTTCGTTCCAGGCATACTGGTAATATTCTTTGCGATATGTCTCGTTTTCGGACACGCGATAGTCGTAGCTGAACATTCCTTTGGCGGACAGGCCCTTAAGGACATCGGTAAGGGTGCCAAAGTCGTAACTTAGCGACAGGTTGGCGTTTATGTTCTTGCGGTTGGTGGTCCGGTGGCCGGAGATGTCACTGTATATGCGAGCCACGCTGTTCCAGTCAAGCTCAAGATCCTTATAGTTGAGCATTGTCTGCTCGGGATCGGCATATGCCTGCCAAATGGTGCTCTGCTTCCACCAGTAGCGGATAATGAGTTCCGGGTCATCCAGCGGGTTGTGCAGATCCTCTATATAGCCCGAGATATTGGCCCCGAACTTGAGGCCGCGGGCTATTTCGGCTGTGATGTTGCTGCGCAAGTTGTATTTATTGTAGTTGGTGTCGCCGCTCTTCCAGAAACCCTCCTGGTAGAAGTAACCCATACCAAAGTAGAACTGCATCTTGTCGGTACCACCGCTGATACTGAGGTCGTGGCTGCTCTGCGGGGCCATATTTTGGATTATCAGGCTGTTCCAGTCGGTCCCGACACGGGTGCCGTTGCGGTAAAGCTCCAGAATGTCGTCGGTAAATTCCGGAGAGCCGCCCTCTATACCGCCTCGGGAGCGCTCATTGACCAGCATCATAGAAGTAAGCGCGTCCATCTGGCGCGGCAGAGTGGCGGGAGTCTGGATGGTGTAATTGCCGTTATAGTTGACCTTGGTCTCCCCCGCCTTGCCGGCCTTGGTGGTGACCAAAATCACGCCGTTACCACCCCGCAGACCATAGATGGCCGCCGCGGCATCTTTCAAAACGGATACATTCTCTATGTCGGAAGGCGACAGGCGCTGGAAATCGCTCATATCGCGCGGCACGCCGTCTATAACCACCAGCGGAGCGCCCATACCGCGGATATCCATAGAAGCCGAATACTGGCCAGGCTCGGCCGTCTTTTGCCATACACGGACACCCGAAACGCGGCCGGTGAGCATATTCTGCGGATTCTCCGTCTTGGTTCGGATCATCTCCTCGCCGCCCACAGCCACCACGGCGCCTGTGATGGAGCCTTTCTTCTGGGCACCGTAGCCCACCACAACCGAAGTCTCAAGAAAGTTGCTGTCGGAACTAAGCGCTATGTCTATTACAGACCGCCCTTCAACCGGGACCACTTTCGTGGCCATTCCCACGCAGGAAAATTCCAGGGAAGCATTGGAAGGAACCTTGATTGTATACTGACCGTCAAGGTCGGTCACGGCGCCGTTTCCGGAAGCCTTGTCCACCACTCCCGCACCCACTACAGGGTCGCCCTGGGAATCAATTACCCTACCCTTTACGGTGATCTGTGCCTGAGCAAACGCCGCGCCGCCCTCGGTCAGCAGCAATACGGCCAATATGATATGGATAAATCTTTTCATAACTAATCCATTTCAATTTTGCAGATACACAACTTTTGCTCTCCGCTGCGGGTGTTGCCCTTGTGGACACCTATTGCCAGGACAATGTCCTGACCGTTGTATTCGGAGAGATCATATACAAACTCGGCATATTCGGCCGGATTACCGTTGCCTTTTTCGTGGACAAAACTCCAACAGCCGCCGGGTGCGGAAACTGCGGTGGCAGCGGTGTTACTAATGGGTGTTAGCGCCGCAGCCTTGCAGGTTTGAAGCGGTACCGCGGTGACTTTGAACACCGTGGGGTTGGCGCTGGAGAAAGTCCTGACATAGAGGTGCAGCATATCGTTGCCATCGGAGATATTGAACCGGCTGTAGATATACGATTCGGGCGTGTAATAGTCACTGTCGGCTCCGCTGCGGGTCTTGAGGGTGTAGCCCTGCTCGTTGACAGGCTCAACCTCCCTGCTGATATACTGCAGCGCCCAGCTGTTGGTCAGATGGTTGGTGCCGGCCCACAGGCTGAAGCCCTGCTCGCCGCCGGGATTGTGGACCCTGCGTGCGCCGTGGTCGCCATCGGTGGAGTTCAGCGTAAAATTGCTGCCGGAAAACACAGTGCCTGCATTGGTCATCATAGAGGTCAGGTTCTCGCGAGTGAAGCCGCGCCACTCAGCGCCCGAAACCGGGGTTCCGGGAAGTGCATCGTCGCCCCTTACAGCCGTAGGTGCAAAACAGAACCGGCGGGACACCTGGTGGAAATCATACTCCGTCCAGTAGATACCGAGGGCGATGACCACCTCCTTGCCCACATATCGGCTCAGGTCAAAGGCAAATGACGAATAGTCGCTGCTGGCATAGGTATAGCGGGCAATGTCTTCGGCCGCAGTAGCCCCGTCGGTGAGATTGAGCACCTTGACGCCGAAAACAGCCGGGTTGGAGGCAGTGGCGTAATGGGTACGCATATTCACATTGAATATCTTGTTCCCTTCTTCTATCTTCTTGCGGCCGTAGGTATAGCAGATGAACTCATCGGGATCAGGATTGTCGTAGCCTTCATAGACATTGACCAGCGCGCACCCCTCCGCCTCATAGCGGAAATCTCCATACCAGCTGAAGGCCGACATATAGCCCACCGACCAGTCGTTGATGCCGCTAAAGCCTGTGGAGCCGTGGTAGTTATTGGCAAACCAGAGCGGTGCATCGGCCAATTCCTGCCACTTCATTCCCGGAAGAACTTCACCGCCGCCCAGCCGCACAACGGGCATTTCTGCCACACTGTCCACAAAGTCGCTCATAGCAATCTCTCGCTTGTAGGCAGAGCCATCGGCTATGGTATAGGTAAGAGTGTAGTCTTTAAGCGGCAGCGAGGTTATCTCGAACCAACCGGCGGCATCGGTAGTGGCCACCTGAAGGCCGCAGTCCACCCTGACGCCACTAAGCGGCTGGCTGTCCACCGCACCAAGCACCTGGCCGCGGATCACGGCATTGGAATATTCCAGTACGGGATTGAGCACAATCTCCTCTCCGCCG
Organism: Bacteroidales bacterium; assembly: GCA_016290415.1. Lineage (GTDB taxonomy): Bacteria > Bacteroidota > Bacteroidia > Bacteroidales > UBA932 > Equibacterium. The sequence continues at coordinate 971 of JAEETP010000006.1, read as the reverse complement.
GCAAAACGGCCGGGGTCAATCGTATAAGCCACGGTAGCATACCCTGGCAGCGAAAAGGTGACATAGCGGGCGTTGGAAGGGATATTCTCTATGCGGAATGTGCCGTCCCAGTCAGAGAAGGTCACATAGCGCAACTCCCGCTCCATATTTGTTCCCCTGAAGTATATCTCGACATCCTCCAGCAAAGCGCCAAAAGAGTCTGTCACAGTGCCGCTTACGGTAGAAGAGCCGACACTGCTGTCGTCCCAATAGCCACGCTGCGACTCCCTGACACACGAGGCGGTAAACACCAGAAGCGCCAGGGCGATAAAAAATGAAAGATGTTTTTTCATAGGCGGCACTTACTTGATGGATTTGAGATATTCCAGAGTCTGTTCTTTGCGCTCCTGATAGCGCAGGCGCCAAATGAGCTCCTGCATAGAGACGCACACAAAATTCTCGGGGAGGTTTGTGACGCACTGCTGCACAGCATCGGAGGCCCTTAGGCCGCCCCAGGTGCTCCAGGCGTGCACTACAACCGTGTTGAAAGACTGGCTTGTCTGGTTCTCTTTCTGGATGGTTCTGGCCATTGATTCCGGCGTGTTGAAGCCTGCCCACATCTTATAGCTGGCGGTCACGCAGGGGATGTCGTAGCCTTTCTTGTTGGTGAACCAGTATACTTTGCCGTGATCCCCGTCATAAGGGTCACGTTTCACGGCGGTGATGCCCTCCAACTGGTCGTTGGCATCCACAAACGCCTGCAGCATCTGTCGGGCATTGGCAGAAGTAAAGTCGCCTGCCATCACGTGCAGAATCTTGATGCCGTGCTGGCGCATATGGGCGGCGGTGCGCTCTGCCACAAGCTTTATGCCCGCCTCGCGGTCGGCGGCCGAAAGGCCCTTGGTGCAGAACTCATCGATGTAATAATATCCGCCGCCGAAAGTCTCCATAATGGTGCATCCCGGCGACGGCTGACGTTCTATCAGATAGCT
>JAEETP010000028.1 GCA_016290415.1 Bacteroidales bacterium | reverse complement strand
CTATCTGCATCTCAGTCGTTCTTTGTTGCAAAAATAATACAGTTTTTTCAAAAATACACTAAAAAAGTGTATTTTTTGTAAACTACTTGAAGTAGTCGTACTTGTCAGTGAGCTTCTGGACGACTTCGAGGGAGTCGGCCTTTATGTATTTCTTGAGCATCTTTGGCGAGCTATGGCCGGTGACCTTCATGATATCGTAGATGTCAATGCCAGCAAGGTACATAAGGGTGGCTCCGGTACGGCGGGCGGTGTGGGTATGGACGAGTTTATACTTCTCTACCATCTCCTTCTTGGGTGTTCCTCCTCTTGTGGTCTCAATCTCTACAAGCTCAGTAAGGCCAGCTTTCTTTGCGACCTCCTTAATGTTCCTATTGATGACCTGGTCCACCATATGCGGCAGTTGATAGTCGTACTTCTCAAGGATAGCTTTCAGCTTGGAGTTACAGGGGATGGAGACCTTAGCACCTGTCTTCTGCTGGCGGATACTCAGATATGTGATGGTCTGCTTCTCAATCCAGGCAATCTTCTCGCCAGGGTGGTCAGGATCATCCTTCTCGCGCATAATATTCTTTGTAAGTGTGCTGAAGTCCTCTTTCTTGATATTGTTGTAGTCAGAGACACGTTGCGCAGTCCAGACGCCAACCATAAAGATGTCACGGGCGAGTTCAAACCCCTTGCCTAGTTTTTCACAGTCAACGGCCATAATCTTATCCAAATCCTCTTGGGTAAGGTATATGTTATCCACTTCAATCCTGGTCCCTTTGAACTTCTTATCCTTCCACAGATTATTGTTGTGGAAGCCTTCACTCTCTGCCGCAGCCATCACGGTCTTCAACTGCTTGATACACTTGCCCACTGAGTTGATAGAATAATCTTTCTTTTTCAGGTAGGCCGTGTAATCGTAGTAGAGATTCATATTGACATCATCGAAGTCATAAGTACGCTTCTTTGCCTTCTGAAACTGCATGAACTGATCCAGCGCCAATTTGACAGTCTTAACGGTGGATGGAGCAAAGTTGCGGCCGCTCTCAGTTTGCCGTGCACCGGATGCTATCTGCTCATTATACTGCTTGATGTACTTATTCAGTGTCATCCGGTTCTTCTCAGCCTCCGCTTGTGCTTTCTCTTCTTCACGACGCTTTTGAGCGGCACGGGCATCTGCGTAGATAACATTGTTGATTATCTCCCGGAATTCTTCCTTGGTGATAGCGGTATCCCGTTCGAGCGCCAAATCAAGACTACGCCGAATCGCATTCATTTTGGCATCAAGGTCAGGGTTAGCATTCAGATAGTTCTGGCGAACAGTTGAACTGGTCTTACCCCTATTCCAAGCATTGATATCCACTTCAAGACCTGTGGACATCTTGTAGTTGATGTGATGTACCTTAGACTGGCAGCGTACAAATAGAGACGTCCTGCCCTTCGTTTTCTTTGTTCTAATCTCAAAAAAAGTTGCCATATCATTTTACCATTTTAAACACATTACAAATATACAATAAATCTGGAAAAATGTGGCTTCTTTGTGGCTTCTTTTTATAAATCACTTGGAAAGGGCGCAAAATGCCCCTTTTGCTAATATACTGATTTTCAGATATATCTATAAATTTAAGATTCCGTCTATTTCCCCAAAAAACCCGGATACGAGGTCTCGTCCGCACCGCTGAAAAGCCCTCTACAGGTATCTGTAGGGGGTTTTGCTTTTCAAAAGTTGGCTACATCTTGGCTACATTTTACAAATTGGCTTACACCTTTGCGGTAGGGATTTGTTTATTATAGACGGACTCAGGCGCCAGTTATGTACATACAAGCCTTGCGGAGATTATTATTCGCCGACCTACAGCGATACCTTTGTAACTAACACATCACAGATTATTTCAGTTACAACTATGATTTTCTATCAGCCAAGGAAAGCCTCCATTATGGGTATTATCAAATCCAAGAATGAAGGCCAGGGAGTCAAGACCCTAGTACTATTCAGCCAATGCCCGTTAAAGTGTGAATACTGCCTCGACAGGCTTTCTATGGAGAGCGGAATCAAGAAGGATTTCACGGCAAAGGAACTATACGAACTACTCTCCCTTGACAGCAACTTCTATGAAGTGCCGCAGGGCGGCGTTACATTCGGAGGAGGCGAACCTGCACTCCAGAGCCAGTTCATACAAGAAGTTTATAACCTATCTTCAGGAAGATGGCGGATTAAACTGGAGACAACACTCAGCGCCCCGCTCAAGGACATTGAACGGCTCTCTGGATTTGTGGAGACTTTCTATGTTGACATAAAGGATATGAATCCTGAGATCTACGAACAATACACCGGAATAAGCCCGAGGCGAGCTTATACCGCCCTGGAATGGTTGTCAGAGAAGGGATTTGCATCAAAAGTTGTTGTACGTGTTCCGCTTATACAGAGGTACAACACAGAAGCGGATCAACTTGCCAGCATACAGGAATTAAAGAGGATGGGATTCCAGACAGAACTGACTTCCTATGTCCGCACTCGCAAACTGATAAAGAAACCCCTGTTTCAACGGGTTGTAGAAGAGCTATTTGAAACATAAAGAGAGCACTGGACTATAGCTCAACCTCCCAATCAACCAGCGATCTGTCCAAACTGATGCTTTTTACACCGCCTTGCGGGCCGTGGATGTAGTAGTTCTGGGCAATGTTGTCGGCGATTTCGCTCTTGAAGGCAAGTTTAACGGCAGCACTCTTTTCGCTGTATGAGTTGCCGAAGGGGTCAACCAGGTCCTTGATTCTTTTCTTGATGGAGAAGATGTTCTCGTGGATGGTGAGTTTCTTATAGATGGCGTATATCTCGTCTTTATGGTCTTGCAGATCCGCGACTCTGCATCCCTCGGGGTGTTTCAAAAAGAAAAAGAACAACGCTTTGGGCAGCTGGCGCATTTTGACTTCTTTGCCGTAGTCGGTGAGGAGGATGCGCCAGTCGGAGGTTATCTTCAGTCGGCTGAGTTTTACAGCTTTTTGAATCCAGGCCTCTATGACAGATGTGGGGAAATCATCCATTACCAGCAGTGCGATCTTTGCCTCCACTTCTTCTGCCAACTTCTGAAGTTCTTTTTCACTCCTGGTGGGGCGGCCGAGAGGGGGAATGGCCTCTCCCTCGATTACTTCAACGCCAGAATCACATTCAAAGTCATCTGGCATTTTGATCTCTCTGCTGGATTTCCGCATTGAAAATCGGATATCGCCATCTCTGTCGACATCAAAGATGTCCTTCAATGCCTTGCGGCTTCTTATGACTTCATCCGGGCATTCTGGCAGTTCAATCCCCACCACATAGAATTTATCCGTTTCTTGGTCATACCTTACCAGATAACGGACACCGGATTCCATTTTCAGACCAAGAGCCCCAGCTACAGCTTTATCGAAGGCTTCTTCACATAGGTCGTCAACGTCAAGGGCAAGGCCCGGGAAGTTATACTCAATGGACTCAGCTGACAGGCTTGGCATTACCCAGTTATAGCACTTGAGTTCATATCCTTTCTCTATCAGTTTTGATTCAATCTTCATACGGTCAGAATACGCAATCCGCCCGCATCCATTATTAATCAGCCAGACGTGCCGGGGATTGACCGGAAACGGCACTGCGCCCACAGCTTTATACGGTGTGCCGGTAAAAAGATTGTCAAAAAAAGAGTTGTCCATTTATGCCTTCTTGTGAAAACAAAGATAGGTAATAATCGATATAAAAGGAATCACTTATAACCGCGTCCGAATCCAATAAAGGAACTCATCAACCTACAGTCATTATAAGTGATTCCGGTTTCAATATAGGACTGAATTCGTTGTCAGTACTAAATGAAACATCGAGTTGAGACTACTTCTCATCAAAGATGTCAAGCAAAGAACAACATATACCTTCTTCTTTCTGCTTTTTCCACATTATACCAGCCTTAGACCTCGCCATACTAAACCTTACGCTCATCTCCTCCATACCATCTTCGTCGGCATCGAAATCCAAAGCGTTGTGAATATGCAGTTCTTTGGCCACTTCCACCGCATCCTGATTGGCACCGATGTATGCCAGAGTCCAGCCTTTCTCACGCAGTCTGTCCACAAGTGCTTTGATGGTCTTGCCGGAATATTCCTGGGAAGAATTCTCCATCCCGTCGGTAATCACCGTGGCCAGCACTCGGTCATCTTTGTGGATTAGTCCCTCCAACTCATTCAGAGTCTTGCCCATTGCGTCGTAAAGCGGCGTACATCCGCCGGGTCTGTAGTCAGCCTCTGAAAAGTCTTTTATGCTCTCGATGGGCACCCGGTCACGGCGAGTCTTTATGCCTTTGATACCATTCCCCTCAAATGTCACTATGGTGACATAATTCTTCTGTTCTGGATGTTCCTCCTGGTCTTTACGGATACCGCCCAGCACTTCGTTTATGCTGGTCAGGGTTTCACGGTAGATGGACGACATGCTCCCGCTCTCGTCCAGGATAATCACATTGTATATGTTCATGGTTCAAAGAATTATTGGTTTCTTGCTGCTAAAGTAAGCCTTCCCAATGCCTCTACATAATAACTACAAGGCTTGTATAAATTATCGTCAAGTTATTTGTTGGAATACCTTTGATTTCAAATAAAAAATCGCAATTGAAACGACTGTGGCTTTGAAAGGAGATTCGTCTCTCGGTACTGCAGATTCAAGTGCGCTATTAGCAAGACGGGACCATTGTCCGAAGGCGTCCAGGACGTAGAGAGAGGGGTATTATGCACCAACCCGTCGGAACTACCCGTTATTTCTTTGGAATAGATTAGAGGTCTGTTTTGGTGCTTTCCTGCGAATTTGATTTCGCTGAGGACAACCTCTGCTGACCTCTATTTTATAACAAGGCTCATCATCGCGATTCGGACACGTTGACATAACAAAAAAGTGGGGCTGTATAAGCAACCCCACAAAGATCCGAATGCACACGTATGTGGCTCTACGACGAGCGATGCACAAGGCGCACTCGCACCTTTTTTGATGTAATACTCTGGAATCGTTCCGCAAGCGATTCCTCCTCTTTGGCGCAACGCGGCTCGGCGAGTCAGAGTAAGGTTCAGCGCTTTTTATTCCACATATAAGAAAGGCATCCCGACGGCTCATACTGATTAGGCTAATCCCGGTACTACTACATCTTGGCAGATTCTTTTTGAAAACAAAGTTATTATTCTTTAAGACGGATCTCGCCCTTAATACAAGCCTTGTATACTATTGTGCCTGAACAAGCAATTCGCACCTTTGCGTCTGGGTACTTTGTTTATGAGATATGGATAGGGATTAGGCCTGTCTAGAAGTAATCATATACAAAGAGCCAAGCTTGCCACGGCAGGGTCTTTTGACGGGGGTTATTTCCTCTATTCCGGCGGCAAGCTTTATAATAAAGCCAGCATCCATCGTTGAAGGCTTTCGTAAAATACGTCCCCCTCTTTCGAGGTTCTACCGTATGGCGGAAGCTCACGGCTCTGATTCTTCTGTGGATACGGCAATTGGTGCCGAGGGTTGCAGAAGTCTCAGAGTCGTTTATTTCTAAACAATAACAAAACGCCCCTACCGTCTATTTCGGCAGGGGCGTCATTGTCAAAAGAGGTTATCAGTCGCAGTAGCTTCACCAGCCTACGCTCCAGGAGTCCAGGTAGTCTCAGCCAGCATCACACCGGACTTCTCGCCAGTTTCGGAGTTGACGTAGAAGTAGCGGAAGAACACCTTGGGAGCGCCTGCGGTCAGGGCGCCGTTCTTGGCAGCATACTCGGCGTGAATATCCACGGCAGCGTCGGTGGGCTCCTCCACCATCTTGATCATAGCGGCCACCGTTCGACCATCTGGCACGAATATCGGGAAACAATCTCTTTATCTCAGCCTATCACGGGTTCGCCACACTGGGTGCCAAGCATATACCCTCCCCTGCTCCATTTGAGCCGTTTCCGTCGTTTATTGTACAATTGCTGGGGGCCTCGGTAATTGGAGATATCCTACTACTCAAGCTGCAACTGGAGGTGGATGATCCGAATGGACGGTACCGGCTGCTGACCAAAGTACAGCTCACTCGCCCAGGCGGCGGACGGAATCCGGGAGCTATGAGAAACTTTCTGGCTGATGGTACCGCGAGCGAACCGCGACAGACAGTGTCCATCACAGGTTACAAATCTATCTGGGGTCTTGACCTGGAGTCGTATCAGGTTCACGCACGGTGCATCCTTCTGGATACAGAAACCGGATACAGGAACCAGTTTGCTCCAGTATCCGGTATCGCCAGTTTGTAGATAGGCTATTTCTTCACGTAGGCTGTTGCCCTTCCTTCGCCAACCTTGCTGATGAATCCGGAGGATACAAGGTCTGCAAGGGTGCGCTCTATGGTGGTGAGACTGATGTCCGGGCAGACCTGCGCTATTTCTTTCTTGGTAATCTTTCCAGGGGTACGCTCTATTATGGCTTTGATTCGCTCTGGTTTTGATACCTTGCGATAGCGTAGGTGCTCTACGCGGTCTTCGAATTCATTGTAGGCTTTGACTAAAATCCCCAGCATATATTTCAGGAACGGCATATAGTTGTTGTCTCCTTCGTGCCAGTTTTGGGAACTTTCCTGCAGTGCTTCATAGTAAGAATCCTTACTCTTCTCTATGAGCATTTCTATACTTATGTATTTGCCCACGATGAAGCCGGCGCGATAGAGCAACAAGAGTGTCAGAAGGCGACTCATACGTCCGTTACCATCGTTGAACGGATGAATACACAAAAAGTCAAGGATGAAGATGGGCATCAATACCAGCGGATCGTATGTGCCGGCTTCAATGGCGTCGTTGTATTTGTTACACAAGTCTTGTATGGCCTCAGCTGTCTGGAAAGCGGGGACAGGCCGGAAACGAATTGTTTCAGTTCCATCGGCCTTCTTCTCTGCTATAATATTGTCAGAGTTCTTATATGCGCCACCAACTGCACTGCTGCTGAAAGAATACAGATCCCGGTGCAACTGGAGTATGTTATTGGGGCGAGGGGCAATGTATTCGTATGATTCGTGGATGGTGGCTAGCACATCACGATATCCCGATATCTCCTCTTCGTTTCTGTTGCGGGGTTGTACTTTCTCCTGGACCAGAGCCCTCAACCGTTCGTCGGTTGTATAGATACCCTCAATACGGTTGGATGCGTCCGTACTCTGAACCTTGGCAACTTCCAAAAGAGCGGTAAGAACATCAGGTTCTGCTTCTATGAAGAGTTCCTGACGGCCGCGGCCCTCGTGAAGCCGTGTGAGCATAGCAACCACTTCCGGAGTCAACAGGTCTTTTGGTCGGTTTATGAAATCGTATTCGTGCATAGTGTCTCTTTATTTCAGTGCAAATATAGCCTTTTTCTGCATCATTTGCTATTTTTCTGCATCATTTTTCAAAATTTGATGCAGAGAGGGGACCAAATAAGGCATATTACTTGAAGTAGTCGTACTTGTCAGAGAGTAAAAAACAAGCCCCGCAGAATAGCTGCAGGGCTTAATACTCAATAAAAAGGACTTTAGTGATTACCTATTTGCCTTTTTGAACAGATCGCCTTTGAAACTCTTTTCAATCACCTTGCTGATGCAGGTGTTCGTAGCTCTGTAACCGTTGAACATAGTGGCGTCGGCCTGGTGGGTCTTGGATTTCCAGAGTTCATTGCCGGCCTTGTCCAGCACAGAAGGGGTGAGCCAGGTGCGAGGGCTGTTGAAAACCATTTTCTTTTTGGACTCTACCTTAAGGATGAAATCTGCCTCTTCGACAGTGGCAACGATTGCCCAGTCTCCTGCAGCAACAAGTTCCCGTGTCACATCTTCAATCTCATCGTCCGGAATGGGAACACACTTCAAAAGTTAAAGTTAAGTAATTGTTGACAATATCCCAAAGGCACACTAAGCCTAAATCTTGAATAATTGGAGCCTACGTATACTATTATTTTATACCTTTGGCTTACTATGAAAAAATCCATATTCCTGATCCCGCTGGCCTGCGTTCTGGTTCTGGCAGGCTGCAAATCGAATTCAAGTACAGTAAAAATGATCCCCAGGATCCCCGTGTACAATTCGCAGGGATTGCCCGGCCCTGAACACAGCAGGGGCCATCAAACCATTCTTGACCACGAAGTTGTGGTCAAGGACGGGTGGCTGCAGCCCTGGCTGGACTACGACAGCCTTATGGTTTGGTCTATGAATTTCCTGATAGACGGCCCGCTGTTCGATATGCCCGAAGGCTTGCTCCCGGGATATATTGTGACATCATCTTTCGGCACCTACAGGGGGGCTTATGTAGATGTCCTGACCGAAGACCGCATTTACCGCGAGCGCAGGGTGGTCAACAATCAAGGCAGCAACGCATATTTCGCAATGAAGCTGTTCCGCTATTACTATCCATATACCGGAGACATTCGGGCGCTGGTTCCAGTAAAAGACTTTCTGGACAGGATGCTGATGTTCATCACTCCCGACGACTGGGCCTGGCCGGGAATGGTCCGCACCCAGGACAACGACGATCCTGACGGAATCTACCGGGACGAAAGACTGGAGCCCGACAAGGCCGCTATGGTGGGCGTCGCTTATATGGATTATGCAAAATTCACCGGCGAAGACAAATACAAGGCTATGGGCGAACATATCGCCGAACTGCTCCTCAAGAATATCAAGGAGGGCTCCGAGAAAGAGTCGCCCCTCCCCTTCAGGGTGAATATGCGCACCGGCGAAACAGAGGACGCCTATTCGTCCGATATGATATTCGTGGTGGAGTTCTTGGACAAGTTTCTCGCCTGCGACACCTCCCTGGACAAGGCTGAAGTGAAGGCAAAGAGGGATCTGGTATTCGACTGGATAATGAACTGCCCGGTGAAAAACGGCCTCTGGTCGGGGTATTTCGAGGATATTGACAGCGAGTGCCTGACCAATATGAACCAGTTTGCCCCGCTGGAAACCGCAAGGTATCTGCTTAACCATCCTGAAACCTGCAGCGATTACAAACAGGTCGTTCTGGACCTGCTGGCCTTTGTAAAGGGCCGCTTTGGCGGCACAGTGCGCTTTGGCGGAGTGAGCATCTGCGAGCAGGACGACTGCTTCCTGGAGATGAGCAGCCACACCGCACGCTACGGCTCCGTGCTGGCCCGCTGGGCCCGCGAAACGGGCTGCGAGCAGGCCAAAAACGAGGCTCTTGCCACCCTGGCCCTCTCTGAGTATTCGGCCTACAATCACACATCCAAGGGCAATATCTCGGTCAATTCAGTGGGCATAGAATGGTATCCTATCTGGTATTCCGACAGCTATTTTGACTATCTGCCCCACTTCTTCGAAGGGATGGCCGCCTGGCCGGAGATTATTCCCGAGGGAACCGACCATATCTTCGGCACTACCTGTATGCTCAACAATGTAGAATACGGCCCCGGCAGCGTAAAATACACTGCACTGGAAGCCGACGGCACCGAGCGAATGAAACTCTCTTTCAAGCCCAAGGTCCTCTGCGGCGGCGAACCTCTGCCCAAATCGTGCTGGAAGTTCGGCTCCTGGAGAGGTTGCGACAATATCCTCACCATCAACCGCAAGGGCGTGACCGACATCGAAATTGTAAATGAATAACCAATAATACGCTATGAGAAGATTTTTGATCCCCCTGGCCTGCATCATTGTCCTGACCGGGTGCAAACAGAGTGCGACAACAGCCCAGATGACTCCCAGGATTCCCGTTGTTAATTCGCAGGGAATTCCGGGCCCCGAAGATGCCGATAACATCCAGGAAATATTTGAACATCCCGTGACTGTCAAAGACGGCTGGCTGCAGCCCTGGATGAACTACGACACACTGCTGGTATGGTCAATGAACTTCCTTATCGACGGACCCAAGGTAGAGACACCAGACGGCGTTCTCCCGGGCTACCTCGCAACCGCATCTTACGAGAAATGGGCTATGGTTTTTCCTGAGGTCCTGACAGAAGATGGCATCTGGCGGGGAAATATGATTCCAAACAACCAGGGCAGCAACGTCTATTTTGCAATGAAGTTGTTCCGCTATTATTATCCATACACCGGAGACCTCAGGGCGCTGGTTCCCGTGAAAAATATCCTTGACAGGATGTTGATGTTCCTCACTCCCGACGACTGGGCCTGGCCTGGTATGGTCCGCACCCAGGACAACGACAACCCCGACGGAATATGGCTGGACGAGAGGCTTGAACCCGACAAGGCCGGTATGACCGGCATCGCCTTTATGGATTATGCCAAGTATACAGGCGAAGAGAAATACTGGGTGATGGCAGAGCATATTGCTGAACTCCTGCTGAAGAACATCAAAGAGGGCTCTGAAAAAGTATCACCGCTCCCCTTCCGTGTTAATATGCGCACCGGAGAAACCGAAGATGCCTATACTGCCGATATGATTTTCGTGGTGGAATTCCTGGACAAGATGCTAGCCTGCGATACTTCTCTTGATAAGGCGGACATTAAGGCAAAGAGAGACCTTGTGTTCAATTGGATAATGGACAACCCGGTAAAAACAGGCCTCTGGTCAGGATATTTCGAGGATGTTCCCGAGCGACTGTACAATATCAACCAGTTCTCCCCGATGGAAACTGCAAGGTATATGCTGGACAATCCCGACGCCTGCAAGAATTACAAGCAGCTTGTTCTGGACTTGCTCGCCTTTGTCAAGGGGCGCTTCGGCGGCACCGTCCGCTATGGCGCTGCCAGCATCAACGAGCAGGACGCCTGCTTCTACGAGATGGGAAGCCATACCGCCCGCTACGGCTCCGTGCTGGCCCGCTGGGCGGCAGAAACCGGCTGCGAGCAGGCCAAGAATGAGGCGCTGGCCACACTGGCCCTTGCAGAGTATACTGCTTACAACAAGACATCCAAGGGCAATATATCGGTCAATTCGGTAGGCCTGTATTGGGCCGGCATCTGGAGTTCCGACTGCTACTTCGACTACCTGCCCCACTTCCTGGAGGGTATGGCCGCCTGGCCCGAAATCATCCCGGAAGGAACCGACCATATCTTCAGCACAACCAGTATGATGAAGGATGTGCAATACGGCCCCGGCAGCGTGAAATACAGCGCGCTGGATGCCGACGGCACCGAGCGGATCAAGCTTTCTTTCAAGCCCAAGGTCCTTTCTAACGGAAAACCCCTCCAGAAGTCCCAGTGGAAATTCGGAACTTGGAGGGGCTGTGACAATATCCTTACTATCAACCGTAAAGGCGTAGCCGATATCGAGATAGTAAGCGAATAAGATTACGACAGAACTATTTCGCCTTCGCGGATGTCGGCGGTGATGGTCTTGGCTTTGGACAGGCTGCCGTCAAGCAGCTGCTTTGCCAGTTCGTCTATCAGGTCGCGCTGAAGCACACGCTTGATGGGCCGTGCACCGTAGACGGGGTTGTATCCCTTGTCGCTGAGGTAATCCACAAACTGGTCTGTGAATTCCAAGTCGATATCCATAGCGGCCAGTTTGCCCTTGAGGTCGGCCATCTGGATCTTGAGGATCTCGCGCACGTTTTCGCGGCTCAGCGGGTGGAACATTATTATCTCGTCTATACGGTTCAGGAACTCTGGACGCACGCTGTGCTTTAGCAGCTCCATAACCTTGTCGCGGCACTTGTCAAAGTCCTCGTCCTGGGCTATCGCATCCTGAATCACGTCGCTGCCGACATTGGAAGTCATAATCAGAATGGTGTTCTTGAAGTCCACCGTACGGCCCTTGTTGTCGGTCAACCGGCCGTCGTCCAGAACCTGCAGCAGCACGTTAAACACGTCGGGATGGGCCTTCTCTATCTCATCCAGAAGCACCACTGAATAGGGTTTGCGGCGCACCGCCTCAGTGAGCTGACCGCCCTCTTCATAACCGACGTATCCCGGAGGCGCACCCACCAGACGCGACACGGTGTGACGCTCCTGGTACTCGCTCATATCGATACGGGTCATCATATTCTCGTCGTCGAACAGATACTCCGCCAGGGCCTTTGCCAGTTCGGTCTTGCCCACGCCGGTGGTACCAAGGAACATAAACGAGCCTATTGGCCGCTTCTCGTTCTGCAGGCCGGCGCGGCTGCGGCGCACGGCATTTGCCACGGCGCTGATGGCCTCGTCCTGGCCCACGACCCTCTTGTGCAGTTCCTCTTCTATATGAAGCAGCTTCTCTTTTTCGCTCTGCATCATCTTGCTCACGGGGATGCCGGTCCAGCGGGCCACGACCTCGGCGATGTCGTCTTCGCTCACCGCCTCGTTCATAATGGGGTTCTCCCAGGATTCCTTCTCTTTTGTAAGACTCTCTATATCGCTCTGAACCTGCTGCATACGGCCGTAGCGAATCTCGGCCACACGGCCGTAGTCGCCGCTGCGCTCTGCAGTCTCGGCTTCGTGGCGCAGATTCTCCAGCTCCTGGCGCTTGTTGCTAAGGTCGCTCAGGACGTTCTTCTCGCTGTTCCACTTGGACATCAGCCGCTCCTGCTCTGCTTTTGTCTGCTTGAGTTCAGCCTCTATCTTGTCCAGCTTGGCGCCTTCGCCCTCGCGCTTGATGGCCGCCTTCTCTATTTCGAGCTGTTTGATACGGTGGTTCAGATCGTCTATGGGCTCCGGCACTGAATTCATCTCCAGACGCAGCTTGCTGGCCGCCTCGTCCACCAGGTCAATGGCCTTGTCGGGCAGGAAACGGTTGGTGATGTAGCGGTGCGACAGCTGCACGGCGGCTATAATAGCATCGTCTTCTATACGCACCTTGTGGTGGTTTTCGTACTTCTCTTTAAGACCACGCAGGATGGATATGGACTCGGCCGGCGAAGGTTCGTCTATCATCACCATCTGGAAACGGCGCTCCAGCGCCTTGTCGGTCTCGAAGTACTTCTGATATTCATCTAGGGTTGTGGAACCTATGGCCCTGAGTTCGCCTCGGGCCAACGCCGGCTTCAGGATGTTGGCGGCATCCATAGCGCCGCTGGTACGTCCAGCGCCCACCAGAGTGTGGATTTCATCTATAAAGAGGATGATTTCGCCGTTGCTCTCGCACACGGTCTTGACCACGCCCTTCAGACGCTCTTCAAATTCGCCCTGATATTTGGCGCCGGCAATCAGCGCGCCCATATCCAGCGAATAGATGGTCTTGGTTTTAAGGTTTTCGGGGACATCACCGTTTATGATTCGCTGCGCGATGCCCTCGCTGATGGCGGTCTTGCCCACACCGGGCTCGCCCACCAGGATAGGATTGTTCTTAGTCCTTCTGCTAAGAATCTGAAGCACCCTGCGGATTTCGTCGTCACGACCAATCACAGGATCCAGTTTAGACTGCCGCGCCCTCTCGTTGAGGTTTACGGCGTATTTTTCCAATTCCTGAATATTCTGATTCATTTTAATTTCTCCTTTGCCTAAACCATAATCAACATATTTGCCATCCGCATTTTTCTGCCAAATTGTCACTATATTTGCTCTTCGTTAAAGAAAACCGAAATGAATAAACTCTTCAGATTTCTATCCATTGCCCTGATTGTGCTGCTTACAGGCTGCGGCACTATGAAACTCTCAAGGACCGAGAGGAGGCACATCCCCGCCCCTATGCAGGGAGTGCCGGAACAGATCATAATCAAGAAAGGCTACACGACATCTTACAACCAGAACACGCTCCAGCCCAACTGGGTTTTTTGGCGGCTGATTGCCGACCACGTAAATGGTGATGAAGCCCGTAGCGGCAATGCTTATCACGAAGAGAGAAAGGTTGCCAAGCCTCGCGCCACGCTGGCCGACTACCGCCGCAGCGGCTTCTCCCGCGGCCATATGTGTCCCGCCGGCGACAACAAGTGGGACAAGCAGGCAATGTACGACTCGTTCTCACTGATTAATATCTGCCCCCAGACAGAGCGCTGCAACTCCGGCGTGTGGAACAACATAGAGATGCAGTGCCGCGAATGGGCGCTGGAATACGGTGAGTTGTATATCGTCAGCGGCCCCATTTTCGGGTCCAGGCCAGAAACCATCGGTCCCAACAAAGTGCCCGTGCCCGACGCCTTCTTCAAGGTGGTCGTTTGCATGAACGGCAAGAAAAAGGGCATCGGTTTTATATGCGACAATGTGGACCGCAACCAGACAATGAAAAAATGCGTGGTGACGATAGACGAGATAGAGCGCATCACCGGCATTGATTTCTTCCCCCACCTCACTGCCCACGAACGCCACGCTGTGGAAGACAGGGCCAATCTTAGAGACTGGTAGCGGTGAAAAGGATTTTACTTTCTATAATCCTGCTGGCAGCCTGCCTGTGCCTTAACGCACAGGACAGCGGCGGATTCGTGACCAAGCACGCCCGGATGGACCGCAGCCGCATAAACATAGGCACCTACCACCTTGCCCCGTACGCCCGTACCGATGCCCACATCAAGGACCTGGCGGAGTGCGGCATAGACTATGTGATGTATATGAACAACGACCCGGCGGTGCTGGACATCTTCTCCAAATATGGCGTCGGGGCCATCATTGTGGGCACCGTGCCCCTCTGGTGGGGCGGTTTCGGCGACAATGCCGGCACCCTGGAGGCAACCCATCCCCTGAACAAATACACCGAAGCGGCGGCCAATTTCACCGACCATCCGGCCATTTGGGGCATCGCCATAGGCGACGAACCTTCCTGCCTGGATTTCCCCTATTATAATAAAGTAGTGCGCGCGGTGGAAGAGGGTTTCCCCAACCAGTTTGCACACCTCAACCTGCATCCGACATACGCGCCGGGGCCGCGGAGCGGCAACGACCCCACCAAAGGGGCGCTGGGCGCAGCCACCTATCAGGAATACATAGACGCATATTGCAAATATATCCCGTGCGATTATATAGCCTACGACTATTATTACCAGCACGGCGGCGTGCCGCTGGATTTGGCCAATATGCGGATTGTGGCCGACGCTTGCCTGGCCACCGGCCGCAGTATGTGGCCCACGGTGCAGGTCAACAGCAACAAGGTGGACGAATGGATCACCTTGGACCAGCTCCGTTTCCAGGCCTACAGCGCTATGGCATTCGGTGCAGAAAACATCACCTGGGCCTGCTACACCTGGGGCTGGTGGTACAACCAGGTCCTCTACGGCAACGGCGACAAGACCCAGCAATATGACAAGCTCAAAACCGTGAATGCAGAAATTCACGCCTTCTCTCCCCGCTATATGAAATACCGGAGGACCGCCACCAGCTGCGTCGGCTTCGAAGGCACCGATATGCTGGAAGGGAGCGGAATGGAAAATAAGGAAGTTTATGACGACGGGCTGTTCCGGGACCTCACTGCCGGCTGCCCTCTGATTGTGGGCACAATGGAGGCGCGCGACGGCGGCCGCGGACGGGCACTGTTTATCTGTGTGTCAGACGACCCGTACGACAAGAACCCGCAGGGCCACACACTCAGCTTCAAATGCCGCAAGAGAATCTCCGTGATGAACAACGAAGGCCCCGTGAAGGTAAAGCGCAAATGCGGCGGCCGTTACGAGATACACGTAGCATCCAACCAGGGAATACTGATAGAGGTCAAATAAGCACAAAACCCGGCGCAAATGCACCGGGTTTTGTGTAGCCCCTACAGGAATCGAACCTGTATTTAAGGTTTAGGAAACCTCCGTTCTATCCGTTGAACTAAGAGGCCATTTGTGGGGGCCTGATTACTGTGCCTTCTTGGCAATAATCTGACGACCGCGATAGTAGCCGCACTCAGGGCAAACGTGGTGATACATTACAGTTGCACCGCAGTTGCTGCAAGTAGCCAGGGTCGGCATAGGAGCTACGTCGTGGGTTCTTCTTTTGTCTCTGCGCTGTTTGGAGACTTTTCGTTTAGGATGTGCCATTGTTCTTTATTTTTAATTTTCTTTTTGTTTCAGCAAATCTTTAAGGCCGCTGAACGGGGTGTTTACCGGTTCTTTGGCCATTTCTTCCTCTTTGCTAAGGCGGGCGAGAGCCTCGGGGTTGCATTCACCCTCGGGGTGAACCTTGCACATTGGCAGGGACACGCACACAAGGTCATACAGCGTCTGCCCCAGATCCATCTCGGAAGTACCTTCGCGAAGGATGATGACGTTGTCGTCGTCGTTCACAACATCTTCCGGAGCAGCGTCAAAGCGAACTGTCAGAGTCTCTTCTACATCCACGGGGAGCAGCAAATCCTCCAGACACCTGTCGCACTGAACCTTTGCATTGCCTTTGATTGCGCACTGAACCTCAAGCCAGTCACCTTTCTGCACCACAAAGAGGTGGACCTTGCAGTCCAGCCCCTCCAGAACGTCACGGCCAAAGTCGCTCAAAAACGCGTCAGAGAGCTCATAATCAAACTCCTGACCTTTGCGGGTGGCGCCGTGCAGAGGTATGACAATCTCGCTCATCGCTTTACCTTAAGCAAATTGGGGTGCAAATATAGCAATTTATTTTTGGTTTGCAACCTATTTTAACGCAGCGCGTTTGCGCGCAGTCTCGTCCAGCAGAATCTTGCGAAGACGCATCGAATGGGGAGTAACCTCTACCAGCTCGTCTTCCTGGATATATTCCAGCGCCTCTTCAAGGCTGAACTTGATGGCGGGCGGCAGCATCACCTTCTCGTCGCTGCCTGCGGCGCGCACGTTGGTGAGCTTCTTGGTCTTGCAGATATTGATGTTCAGGTCGCGCTCGCGGGTGTGCTCGCCAACCACCTGGCCGGCATAAATCTCCTCACCCGGCTCCACAAAGAAGCGGCCGCGGTCCTGCAGCTTGTCCATTGCATAGGCGATGGCGGTGCCGGTGTCCAGAGACACCAGGGAACCGTTGATACGCTTCTCTATATCGCCCTTGTAAGGCTCGTAGTCTTTGAAGCGGTGCGACACCACTGCCTCGCCGGCGCTGGCTGTGAGAAGGTTGCTGCGAAGACCCATCATACCGCGGGACGGGATATCAAAGTCCAGATGGGTGCGGCCGTCGCGGCTGTCCATATGCACCAGGGCGCCTTTGCGGCGGGTGGCCATCTCAATGGCGCGGCCCACAAACTCGTCGGGCACGTCAATGGTCAGATTTTCAATAGGTTCGCAGCGCTGGCCGTTGATGGTCTTGTCCAGCACCTTGGGCTGCCCGACCTGAAGTTCGAAGCCCTCGCGGCGCATCGTCTCAATCAGGATGGAGAGGTGCAGCACACCTCGGCCATAAACCACAAAAGAGTCGGTGCCCACGCCGGGCTTAACCCGCAGCGCCAGGTCCTTCTCCAACTCGCGGTCCAGACGCTCTTTCAGGTGGCGGCTGGTCACAAACTTGCCGTCCTGGCCAAAGAAAGGTGAGTCGTTGATGCTGAACAGCATACTCATAGTGGGCTCGTCCACCGCGATGGGCGGCAGGGCCTCAGGGTTTTCAAAGTCGGCGATGGTGTCGCCAATCTCAAATCCGTTGATGCCCACCACGGCGCAGATGTCGCCGCACTGGACCTCATCCACGGTACTCTTTTCCAGACCTTCGAACACCATCAGATCTTTGATTTTCTGCTTTTCTACTATGTCGTAACGCTTGCAAAGCGAGATATTGTCGTTTTTGTGCAGCACGCCGCGGGTAATGCGGCCCACTGCGATACGGCCCACGTAAGGACTGTATTCCAGCGAAGAAATCAGCATCTGGGGAGTGCCTTCCACAACCTCCGGCGCGGGGATTTCGTCTATGATGACGTCCAGCAGCGGGGAGATGCTGTCGGTGGGTTTCTTCCAGTCCAGCGACATCCAACCCTGCTTGGCACTGCCGAAAACGGTCTTGTAGTCCAGCTGCTCTTCGGTGGCGTTGAGGGTGAACATCAGGTCGAACACCTGCTCGTTCACAAAATCGGGGCGGCAGTTGGGTTTGTCCACCTTGTTCACCACCACAATGGGTTTCTTGCCCATCTCAATGGCTTTCTGCAGCACGAAACGGGTCTGAGGCATAGTGCCCTCGAATGCATCCACCAGCAGCAGCACGCCGTCTGCCATATTCAGCACGCGCTCTACCTCGCCGCCAAAGTCGGCGTGGCCGGGAGTGTCTATAATGTTGATCTTTACGCCTTTGTAGGTCACGGACACATTCTTGGCCAGAATGGTGATGCCGCGCTCGCGCTCCAAGTCGCCGGAGTCAAGAATCAAATCTCCCAACTTCTCCACCTCGCGCATATGGGTGGTCTGCTGTATCATCCTGTCCACGAGAGTGGTCTTGCCGTGGTCCACGTGGGCAATTATAGCTATGTTTCTAATTTCTTGCATAATCATCTCTGTTCGGGCGCAAAAATACAACTTTTTTTATACTTTTGTCCGCCTACACTTCCAATCGATTATGACAGAAAAAATTATCATTCTGGACTTCGGCTCTCAGGTGACTCAACTCATCGGCCGGCGAGTCCGGGAACTCAACGTATATTGTGAGATTCACCCTTTTAACAAGATGCCCGAGATAGGCCCCGACGTGCGCGGAGTCATTCTTTCCGGAAGCCCGGCGTCGGTGCGTGATGCAAATGCGCCCAGGCTGGATTTGAGCGGCATCAAGGGCCGCCTGCCGCTGCTTGGAATCTGCTACGGAGCTCAGTATCTGGCACATACCTACGGCGGCAGCGTAGAGAATTCGGGCAGCCGCGAATACGGCCGCGCTATGCTGCGCGTGGTGGATGCCGCCTCGCCGCTGCTGGCCGGCATCAGCGCCGAAACCCAGGTCTGGATGTCCCACGGCGACACCATCACCCGCCTGCCGGAGGGCGCCGAGGTCATCGGCTCCACCGAGGATGTGGCCAACGCCGCCTATCATATCTTCGGCGAGGACACCTATGCCGTGCAGTTCCATCCGGAGGTGTTCCACACCAAAGAAGGGCCCAAGATTCTGGAGAATTTTGTCAAGGGAATCTGCGGGTGCAAGGGCGACTGGACCTCAGAGAGTTTCATAGACACCACCGTGGCGGCACTGCGCCAGCAGATCGGCAGCGACCACGTAATTCTTGGACTGTCCGGCGGCGTGGATTCCACCGTAGCGGCGGTGCTGCTCAACAAAGCCATCGGCAGCCAGCTCCACTGCATTTTCGTGGACAACGGACTGCTTCGCAAAAACGAATTCAGCGACGTGCTGGAGTCATATAAGGATATGGGTCTGAACGTTACCGGCGTGGATGCCGGCGAGAAGTTCCTGGCCGCGCTGGCCGGGAAATCCGAGCCGGAAGCCAAGCGCAAGGCCATCGGCGGCGCCTTCATAGAGGTGTTCGACGCCGAGGCGCAGAAGGTCACCGGCGCCCGTTGGCTGGCGCAGGGCACCATCTACCCCGACGTGATCGAATCCTGCTCGGTCAACGGCCCTTCTGCCAAAATCAAGTCGCACCACAACGTGGGCGGCTTGCCCGAGAAGATGAACCTCAAGATTGTGGAGCCGCTGCGCAGCCTGTTCAAAGACGAAGTGCGCCGCGTGGGCCGCGCCCTGGGCATCAAAGACGAACTTGTGGGCCGCCACCCCTTCCCCGGGCCGTCTCTGGGCATCCGCATCCTTGGAGAAGTCACCGCAGAAAAGCTGGAGATACTGCGCAATGCCGATGACATCTTTATCCGCGGCCTTCGCGCCTACAAGTGCGACCTCCCCTGCGCCAGCGAGCCGCTGCGCCGCGCCACCAACCTCTACGACGCCATCTGGCAGGCGGGCGTGATGCTGCTGCCGGTGCGCAGCGTGGGCGTTATGGGCGACGAGCGCACCTACGAATACACCGTGGCCCTGCGCGCCGTGGTCTCCACCGACGGAATGACCGCCGACTGGTTCCCCCTCCCCTACGACTTTATGGCCAAAGTCTCCAACGACATCATCAACAAGGTCCGCGGCGTCAACAGAGTGTGCTACGACATATCATCGAAACCGCCGGCAACCATTGAGTGGGAGTAGCGGGGGGGATGTGCCAAAGTGACGTCAAGCAGCCCCTTGCTATATGATGGTTTGGCTGGGGTCGACCTGTCTGGAGGCCCTTATTTGTCGACTGACGTCAAGATTCCTCATCACAAATCGACCACTGAACTAACTATGACAGCAATTTCGTCAATTCGCCCTTGACGTCACTTTGGTACGGCTCTTTTGTGAGGATTTTGAGATTCTTGCATTTAATATGGAAACCAAAGGATATGAAGCAGAAGAAAAAGAAACTCCGGATCACGGAGGGCGATTACGTCCTGGCAAACCGACGCGCGGCCAGGGCCGAAGAAATTGCGCAGCACGGCCGTCAAGTCTCAATGCGACGCGCAGTGCACAAATCCAAGAAGGTCTATGACCGCAACGCACTGAAAAGGCAGGCTCATAAGGGTCTGCCTTTATTTTATCGGAGAAGGGTTACTTCGCTTAAGTAACGATACGGTTCAGGAAATCTTCGGGAGAGATGACCGGAATGGGACTGGCGGCGAAGTCCTTGTCGTTGCGGGTGACAATCAGATCGCAAGTGCCCTCCAGGGCCGACTGGACCTGCAACGCGTCTTCGATATCCGGCAGACCGCCCTCCAGTATGCTGCTGACGTGACCGGGCAAAGAAGGAAGGACACTTATAAAAGACGTAAGGTCGCGGATAATGCCCCTTTTGGCGGAGGCGGTCATATTCTTAAGGACATATGCGACGGTCGGGATGGAGAGAACCGACATATACAGATCCACGACCCTGGCCTCGCCCAGCGAAAGAATCAGCGTGGCATTCTCGGTAAGGCCGGGGTCATCGCGCCGGACAATGGCGTCCAGTATGACATTGGTATCAAGAAAAACCCTCATCGCTCCAAAAGGTATTTGAGCCGCTCATCAGACAGAACCTCTTCTTCAGAGAAAGAGACAATTCCACTCAGATTCCGCACTTTTTCAGAAACAGATATCTTAGACACTTTTGGAAACGTCAACGACGAAAGTGAAGGCAACTTGTGAACCACCTTGAAGCCGTCACTGGTTTCAATGATGTCGAATTCGGTATTGCAGTCATACCCCCGCCTGCGGACCATCTTGGCCGGGATAATCAGCGCCTTGC
>JAEETP010000121.1 GCA_016290415.1 Bacteroidales bacterium | reverse complement strand
CTCGCCAGCCTCGTTGAACGCATAGTCGTCGTAGGGCAGCATATCGTACTTATCCTTGAGAGAAGTGCGGAAGCCAAGATCCAGAGATGAATTCTCGGTGATGCGCTTGCCGATACCGAACGACAGGAACTGATAGCCGGGCTGGTTGTAGAAGTAGCCGGTATAACCTGCGCGGAGCGAAATGTCGCCGATTGCATTCATCTCACCGCCTACGCGTACAATTGTGCCGCGGGGGCAGTATTTGGCGATGTCTGCATTGGTCCCGTCAAAGTAGTCTGAATACCTGTCGGTCTCGCTGAGTCTCATCTTGCCGTAGTTGACAGTCTCCACATCTGCACTCAGCAGGCCGGCGCGGCCGAATACGAAAGCGGCACCAAGGGAGAGACGGCTGGGAGCACGCAAATCATACTCATAGAAGAAATCGGTGCTCTGCGTCTCGGTCTCCTCTGCATAAAGATCGGAGAAGTAAATCTCGCTGTCTTTGTAGTCGGGAACAGAACCGTCAAACTTCGAAGCGATGTACTCGTCCCACCTGTCGGTCAGGGTGTAGAGTGTGGGAGTGGTGTAAGAGATACCCAGGCGAAGGAAATCGAAGGGAACATAAATCGCACCCAGCTGCAGATTGATTCCGGAACCGCTGGTCTTCTGCCAGAAGTTGTAGTCCATTGACTTGAATCCGGTGTCATACCAGTCGCCATCCTGAGCCTTCTCACTGTACCAGAGACTCTTTTCAAAATCGATAACCTTGACATTGAGGTTAGCACCCATATACAGCCTGTCGTTGAAGTTCATACCGAAGTTGAAGGCGATATCATAGGCACCGCCGCCGGTGATCAGGTCATAATTCTTGTAGAGGGGATTGTCCACTCCAAGACCGCCTTCCCACTGGTTTTCGTTGGCCCCGATGTAGGAATCGCTGAATCCGTTGTAGGGGTTCACCAGATATGCATTCCACGCTAGGACTTCCTGTGGAGTGCAGTAGGTGTTGTCATTTGCAAAAGCATTGACTGCCAGCAGGTTGCTGTTGTCAAACCCCTCCAGGCCGGCAGCGATGTTGCCCAGCAGGCTGCTTACGCCGTCCAGTCCGCCAAAGGAGACGCGGGAGTTGAAATCGTTGGTCTTGTTGTAGCCGAAACCAAACGAGTAGCTCACCAGACCGTATTCCCTGCCGGTGGGCAGCGAGAACACTGCACTTATGTTGGGCAAGGTGAATTTGGTGCGGGTCGTGCGGGTGGTGTAGTTATCTTCTGACGCCTCCAGCAGGCTGGTGGTGTTGTTCCAGGTCAATCCGCCTGTTATGGCAAACTCACAGCAGTTATAAATCGCCGTAGATGCGGGGTTGATGCCAATGGCACCGAGGTCTCCGCCAAGAGCGGTGAACGCATTACCCATAGCCATAGTGCGGGCGCTACCCACATAATACTGCTGGGAATATCTCAGCGCATCCTCCATCCCCTGAGCGCCGGCGGTGAAACTTACCGCCAACATTATGATAGCTATAAAACTGAACTTTTTCATATCTACTGTGTAAATCTTTCTGATTAGACTATAGTTAACAATACAGATCCTTGTACGGATGCTTACCTGCGTCCGCCGGAGGAACGTCCGCCGCCGCCACCGCCTGAGTGACCGCCGCCGGAGAATCCGCCGCCACCGCCGCTGGAACGTCCGCCACCGGAGTATCCGCCGCCGGAGTAGCTGCCACGGCTGCTGCTGGAGCTGCCGGAGTAAGAGCTGCGGGAGCTGCTGGAACTGCTGCGGCTGCCGGAAGAGTAGCTGCTGCGAGAGCTGCTGGAGCTGCTGCGGCTACCGGAAGAATAGCTGCTGCGGGAGCTGCCAGAAGACACACGGCTGCCGGAGAAGCTGCCGCTGCGGCTGCTGGAAGAGCTGCGGCTTACGCTGCTGGAAGGATTACCGCGACGGGTAGAAGTGCTGGAGCCTGAGTAGCTGGAGCGGCTTGAAGACGAGCTGCGGGTCCCTACAGAAGAGCTGCTGCGGCTGCTGGAAGAGGAGCTGCGCACTGCACTGCTATTGCTGCGGCTGGTAGAAGAGCTGCTGCCACGTACTGCAGAAGAGCTGGAAGCACGGTTGGAATTGCCGTTTATGGTAGTGCCGGTCATACGTCCGCGGTTTGCAGTGGATGTAGCAGAAGTTGCTCTTGTGCCGGAGCTGGTAGAGGTGCGGCGTCCGTCGATGCGTGCTGCAGAAGCGCTGCTTGCACGGCGGGTCGAGCTGGTTGCCACCAGGTCGCCGGTTGAGCGGCGTGCAGACGAGCTTGTCATATTGCTTGCCAGATTGCGGCGGTTTGCGCTGCGGGAAATGGCGGTTGCGTGACGGGTGTTGATGTCGGCATTGTTATAATTGCCGTTTACTACACGATGACCCGTGTTGACGCCATTGTGCCAGCGGTGATGTCCACCGTGCCAGGCAAAGCTGCTGCCGCAGCCGTGGTGATGCCATCCGTAATGGCCCCAGCCGTGATACCAGGAGCCGTAGTGGGGGCCCCAGGGACCGTAGCTGTACCAGCAGGGGCTGTACCAGGGATCGTACCAGGCCCAGCCGCTGTACCAGAAGGGATCGCGCCAGCCCCAGCCGTACCAGGAGTCATACCACCAGGTGTTGTACCAGGCATAGGAATGACGCCAGGGAGAATACCAGCTGTAGTAGTAGCTGGGACCCCACCAGGGGTTGTACCAGGGATTGTCCCATCCGTAGTAATCTACATAGACAGTGTAGCTTTCAACTTCGGGTTCGTCAAACCTGCGGAGCCTCGCCTCATAGGTTTCACCGTCGTCAAGTGCGTACACGTCGACTGTATACTTATCTACAGTCTCAGTGACTCTGCCGTCGCGGTTGTTCACCACGGTGACGCGAGCCCTTTCGGGACGGCTGTAGATGCTGTCGTTATAAATAGAAGAATAATAGCTGGTCGTGCCGCAAGATGCGAGCCCGAGCGCTGCGAGGAGCGATAAAATAAAAAGTCTGTTTTTCATAATATTACCTCCTTGTATAAATTATTTTGTACTTTTGTCACACGTTACAAATGCAAATTTATCAAAATTTATACCAATAATTTTACACTATGGCAAAAGAGCTGACTTCAAGGAGCGAGAACTACTCACAGTGGTACAATGACATCGTTATAAAAGCCGGATTAGCAGAGAATTCTGCAGTCCGCGGCTGTATGGTCATAAAGCCTTACGGCTATGCGATCTGGGAAAAAATGCACGAGGCGCTGGACAAGATGTTCAAGGAGACCGGGCACCAGAACGCATATTTCCCGCTGTTCATTCCCAAGTCATTCCTGAGCCGCGAGGCAGAGCACGTAGAGGGTTTTGCAAAAGAGTGCGCAGTGGTTACCCACCACCGCCTGAAAGTGGCCCCCGACGGCAACGGCGTGGTGGTGGATCCCGACGCCAAGCTGGAAGAGGAGCTCATCGTGCGCCCCACATCCGAAACCATCATCTGGAACACCTATAAGAATTGGATCACATCATACCGCGATCTCCCTATACTTATTAATCAATGGGCCAATGTGGTCCGCTGGGAGATGCGCACCCGCCTGTTCCTGCGCACAGCCGAATTCCTGTGGCAGGAGGGCCACACCGCCCACGCCACCAGCGCAGAGGCAATTGCCGAAACCGAAAAGATGGTGAATGTATACGCCAAGTTTGCCCGTGATTTCATGGCACTGCCGGTAGTGGTGGGCCACAAGAGCGAGAGCGAGCGCTTTGCCGGCGCCGTGGACACCCTCTGCATAGAGGCTATGATGCAGGACGGCAAGGCCCTGCAGGCCGGCACCTCCCACTTCCTGGGGCAGAACTTTGCCAAGGCGTTTGACGTGCAGTTCTCCAGCAAAGAAGGCACCCTGGAATATGTATGGGCCACCTCCTGGGGCGTTTCTACCCGCCTGATGGGTGCGCTGATAATGGCCCACAGCGACGACAACGGTCTGGTGCTTCCTCCCAAGCTGGCACCCATCCACGTGGTTATGGTGCCCATCTACAAGACTCAGGAAGAGCGCGACGCCATCCTGGCCAAGATGGATGAAATCAAGGCCGAATGCGAGAAAGAGGGCCTGACGGTGAAGATAGACGACCGCGACAATCTGCGTCCGGGCTTCAAATTTGCAGAGTGGGAGCTCAAGGGAGTGCCCGCCCGCGTTGCCATCGGCCCCCGCGACCTGGCCGCCGGCGTTGCAGAAGTTGCCCGCCGCGACACCCTCACCAAGGAGAGCCTGCCCGAAGATGGTCTGGCTGCCCGCCTGAAAGCCCTTATGGAAGAGATCCAGCAGAACATCTACAAGAAAGCTGTGGACTTCAGGGCAGAGCACACCATAAAGGTGGACACCTGGGATGAGTTCAAAGAGAAGATAGAGCAGGGCTACTTCCTCCTCTGCCACTGGGACGGCACCGGCGAGACCGAAGCCAAGATTCAGGAAGAGACCAAGGCCACTATCCGCTGCATCCCCATTGACAGTTTTGTATGCGAAGAAGAGGGCAAGTGCGTATACAGCGGC
>JAEETP010000120.1 GCA_016290415.1 Bacteroidales bacterium | reverse complement strand
CTTGGCGCTAAGGACGCTCTGGGAGACGTTGATAATGAAGTCGCCCATCTTCTCGAAGCAGTTCACAAGATCCATATAGAAAGAGCCTGTCTCATAGGGATATGAGGCCTTTTCAATATTGCTCAGGTGCTCTTCGCGCAGCTTGTTGCGGTAGTCATTGATGGCCTCCTCTGCCTGCTCTGCATTGTCTATATTCTGCAGCTCGATCACGGGCGTTGCAAGATTCTGGCACATTGCTTCGTAGGCGGCATCCACCAGGTCTGCCATATGATTCAGCTTGGACTTCATATCGTCGGTAAACTGGCCGCCGTGGTCCCAGGCGCGGGCCACAATCTTGCCCACGGTCTCGCCGCTGTCGCCCAGCGACTCCAGTTCGCCAATGATACGGTAGAATTCGCGCACGCGGGCCATACCGCCCGGGCTGAGCTCGTTCTTGGTAACCTCGCTGAGATAGGTGGCGAACTCGCGTTCTATATTATCGGTAACCTCTTCGTAATGAACCAGTTTCTCGTCCGCAGCCTCAAAATCGTTTCGGTTGGAAGCATTGATGGCGGCCCGGATATATCCAAGCCCCCTGCGGCAGAGTTTTCCGAATTCCACGACCTCCAGCTTGGCACTGTTCAAGGCCAGGTCGCCGGCAGCGATGGCGCCGATGCCGATATATTTCAGGCGATAAGTCTCTTTCTCCTCTCCCTTGCTGGGCACCATAACGGTGACAAGTTTCTCCAGCTGAGGGATAAACCACACCAGAATCAGGGTGGTGATAACGTTGAACACCGTGTGCAGCATAGCCACACTATATGGCAGGGAAGCTATCAGCGATTCCTGTGTGGCGGCATCTGCATCTGCAAAAGAAATCGTCACGGGGTTGGGAAAACCCAAAGCCTCTACGGTAACACCCACCAGCGTCAGGAAAGGCTTGAATAGAAGCAGGGCAAGCACCACACCCACCAGGTTGAACAGGAAGTGGGCCCTGGCGGTGCGCTTGGCGCTGACATTGGCCACTGCAGCGGCGATGTTAGATGTCACTGTTGTACCCAGGTTGCTTCCCAGCACCATAGCCGTGGCCATTGTGAAGGGGATATAGCCTTGGGCAACCAGCACCATAGTGATGGCGGTGGCGGTGGCGCTGCTCTGCAGCATAAGGGTGATGACCGCTCCCGCCACCATAAAGAGCAGGATGCTCCAGAAGCCGTGTCCGGACAGGGAGGCCAGGAAAGTGCGCACGCCGTCGTTGTCCAGCAGCACGGTGGATGTCTCCTTGAGGGTGGTCAGACCCAGGAACAGCAGGGCAAAACCCATCAGGAACTCACCAAAGTTCTTGTATTTCTTTAGGCTGATGCACACAAAGGCAAAGAACATCAGCGGTATGGCTATCATACCCAGGCTCCAACTGCTGCCGCCAAAACTCAGTGCAAAGATCCACGCGGTGACGGTGGTGCCGATATTGGCACCCATAATCACGGCTATCGCACTGCCCAGGGCCAGCAATCCGGCATTCACAAAGCTGACAATCATCAGCGTGGTGGCGGTGGAACTCTGCACCATTGCAGTGACCACAATACCGGTGAGAATGCACTTGAAGGTGTTGGAGGTCATACGTGCCATAAAGGCGCGCAACCGGTTTCCGGCCATCTTCTGAAGACCTCCGCTCATAAGGGACATTCCATACAGGAACATACCCAGCGAGCCGAGCAGCGTAAGGATCTTTAATACCATTTTATATTAGTTATTGCCGACTATGAAGATAGCAATTTTTTATTAACTTTGATTGCTATACTAACCGAAAAAAATATTAACATTTAAAACATTCATAATTATGGCAAAATTCAGATGCCCCGTTTGCGGATATATCCACGAAGGTGACTCCGCTCCCGAAAGGTGCCCTCAGTGCAAGGTCCCCGGAGAAAAATTCATTAAACTGGAAGAGAACGACGGCCCGCTGGTGTTTGTAGACGAACACGTGCTGGGCGTTGCAAAGAATGTTCAGGACCCTGAGATTCTCAAAGGTCTCCACGACCATTTCAACGGCGAATGCTCTGAGGTGGGTATGTACCTGGCAATGAGCCGTCAGGCCGACCGCGAGGGTTATCCCGAGATTGCTGAGGCATTCAAGCGCTACGCCTGGGAAGAGGCCGAGCACGCAGCCAAATTTGCAGAGCTCCTGGGCGAGGTGGTTTGGGACACCAAGACCAACCTTCAGAAGCGTATGCTGGCCGAGGCCGGTGCCTGCGAAGGCAAGAAACACATCGCCACCCTGGCCAAGCAGCAGAACCTGGATGCAATCCACGACACAGTGCACGAGATGGCAAAGGACGAGGCCCGTCACGGCAAAGGCTTCGAAGGCCTCTACAACCGCTATTTCAAGGATAAATAGCAGCGGAGCACAGCTTTTAGAAGAAAAGCGGCGGGGAGTTTAACCCCGTCGCTTTTTTTGCGGGCGGACACCGGCGGTGAGCGAAATGGGACTTTACGCTCACGGAAGCCCCCAGCGAGCCCATGCGGTGAATAATTATAGCGTTTTTACTCACCGTTGTGGGATTATTACGGAATCTATCCTATCTTTACGGCAAGGATATGCCATAAGAGGCGTAAGTAATGTGATGTATGAAATTATGGACAGCCGCCGGATGGCTGCACAAGCCTCCAATCTCTCGTTCCGGGACAAAGAGCGGCTCTGCGAACAACATTTTGAAATGTGTCGGACCCGCTATGGCGAGTTCTGGCATATATGTACACCGGGGTATTTGTCGGAGATTCTTTTTACTGGCGAAGTGGATTCTCGCTTTGCTATATCCAATGCGGCTATCAGCGCTGCTGAAAGCGGCGTAATGGTTATCACCGACTGCACGATGACAAATCATATACACAGTCTTGCTGCAGGGACTGTGCAGCAGTGCCGCAACTATCTGGATGTGTATAGGTACCGTCTCTCGAAATATCTTGACATTAGCGGCAAGTATATCTCGCTCAGTGGCTTCACTTGCGATAGCCCAATACCGGTCCCGACCTTGGATGCAGTGCGGAATGAGATAGTGTATATCAACAGAAATGGCTATGTGGTGAATTCTGCCTATACTCCCTTTTCATATCCCTGGGGGAGCGGGTATCTGTATTTTAACCCTTTGGCAAGAGAGCCAAGGGGGATTCCCTACCAGAATGCCGCTTTTACCGAGAAACGGCGGCTGTCTATGCGCAGGGTGGCGGATATGCCGTCAAGCTACCGCTATCATCGGGGAATGATTCTGCCCGAAAGCTATGTACGATACGATCTGGGCGAAAAAATGTTCAGGGATGCCCATCATTACCTGAATCTCTTGACGCGCAATGTAGCGGCTTATAGCGAAGAGGCCAAGCGTCTGTCCGACACCATAGTGTTGTCCGACGAAGAGATATACCCTGCCGCGCGTATGCTGAGTGAGAAACGTTGCGGGGTCAAGCAGCCATCTCTGCTGCCCGTGGAGCAGAAAATTGAGATAGCCCGGGCTATGGTCCGTGATTACCACGCCAGTGGTGCACAGGTGAGGCGCATCTTCAAACTCCCGGACGAGCTGTATGCCCAATTATTCACGTCAGTAGGTTTGGGTCGCTGATTTGTTTGCATAACTAAAAAATTTAGTTTAGATTTGCGTTTGCAAACCTAATTAAGATTGATATGCATACAAAACTTACGGCCAAAGAGGAAATCATTATGAATCTGCTTTGGGACAATGGTCCGATGTCAGTTAAAGAAATGATTGAGCATTATGCGATTCCAAAACCGCATTTCAACACTGTCTCTACTTTCGTGCGCGGCCTGGAAGCACGCGGCCTTGTCTCGCACAATGCGATGGGTAATACTTTCCAGTATTATGCCGTGGTCTCAAGGGCAGATTTTTCACGCAAGACACTTGTCTCAAGTATCGACAAATTCTACTCTAAACAGGCGCTTAATGCAGTCTCTGCGCTGGTGAGCGAAGAGAAGATTTCGGTAGAGGAACTCAAATCACTTATAGAAAAAATAGAAAAAGGCAATTAGGGCAATGGATTATCTGAATTATATTTTAAAGTCAGCGCTGACTCTGGCAGTCTTTTATATCTGCTGGAGGCTGCTAATGGGCAGAGACACACTGCATCGCGCCAATAGGGTAATACTCTTATCAATAGCATTGGGCTCCTTTGTATTGCCGCTCCCATTAATCAGTATCAGCAACTCATCGTTGGCGTATTCTGGCTTTATCCCCCAACTAGCTCAGAGCATATCCACTGCTCAGAATGGAGCGGTGTTGCCGTCTGCGCAGGATACCTCTGTCGGTGCAGGTATTTACCTGCGCATATTGATGGCGGTATACATAGCGGGAGTCGTAGCCGTAATGGCCTGGAGTATAATGTCGATTGTGCATATACTTGGCCTAAGGCGGAAGGGTCGGCAACAGACAATGGAGGACGGGACGCAGGCTGTCATTACAGACAAAGTCGTGATTCCCTTTAGCTGGATGAAGTGGATTTTTATCTCTGAAGAGGACTGCGCCCAGCCGAACGGCCCCATCTTCAGGCACGAAAAAGCCCATCTGGCCCTGCGTCATTCCT
>JAEETP010000119.1 GCA_016290415.1 Bacteroidales bacterium | reverse complement strand
AATTGCACAGACCATATGCTCTATACCTTCGCTCGGGCCTCAATTCAACCGCGGCGGCACGTGCCATCTGGACAGCATTGTCTCTGTGGTGGATGCCCTCCGCCTTAAAGATGAATTTGACTGCGGCGGCGCACTTCAGCGCAGCGGCATAGAAGAGGATGACATAGAAAATCTGCTGATCCAGCAGATAGAGTTCTGCAACGTGATATTGCTGAACAAGGCATCTGAACTGACCCCCACCGAACTCGGTCGTGTCAAGGCCATTGTTCGCGCCATACAGCCCACCGCAGAGATTCTGGAATGTGATTATGCCGATGTGGACCTTGACAAACTGCTGTTTACCCGCAGTTTTGATTTTGAGAAGGCCGCTACTTCCGCCGCTTGGATCCGTGAATTGGAAGGTGGCGAGGAAGAATTGGAAAACGAAGAGGAGGGCGAGAGCGACGAATATAATATCAGCACATTTGTCTATTACCGCCGCCTTCCGTTTGATATGAACCGGTTTGACTATTTCATCAACCGCAACTTCACCCCCAATATCATCCGCGCAAAAGGCATCTGCTGGTTTGCAGATGACAACGATATGTCTTTCGTGTTCGAGAGTGCCGGCCGCGAAAAGAAACTCACCGAGGTAGGATACTGGTATGCCACCGCCCCCGAAGAGGACCTGAAGCGCATTGCAGAGCAGGATCCGAACTTTTTGAAAGACTGGGACGATAAGGTTGGCGACCGTATGCAGAAGATAGTTTTTATAGGCCAGAACCTGGACAAAGAAAAATTATCAAAAGATTTAGACTTTTGTCTTGTTGTTAAATAAATATTTCTTTGTTAACTTTGTAGTTAGCATATATTTACTTTAATAAACAACAATATGGGAAAATTTGAAATCACTCTCCGCAAAAATGGAGATCCGCAGTTTGTACTTAAGGCTGCCAACGGCCGCGTTATCCTCGCAAGCCAGGGTTATAAATCAAAGAAATCTTGCCTCGAAGGCATCGATTCAGTAAAGAAGAACGGCCCTATGGACGAGCGTTTCGAGCGCCTCGTTGCAAAGAACGGCCAGCCTTACTTTAACCTTAAGGCTTCCAACGGCCAGGTTATCGGCACCAGCGAGATGTATTCCAGCGCAACTGCTATGGAAAAGGGCATTGAATCTGTAAAGAAAAATGCTCCCGATGCAGACGTTGTGGACCTGTCTCTCTAACAGTATAAACCGCAATAAAAAAGGCAGCCCGAAAGGCTGCCTTTTTCTTTATGTGTCTTTCTGCTAAAGATCTGAATAGCTGGGAGAGAAGGTGTCGCCAAGACTGGGGTCGCCGGTAGAAAGCCCCTTCTTGAGCCATTTGGCACGCTGTGCAGAGGTGCCGTGGGTGAAGGAGTCGGGATATGAACGGCCGTAGGTGTTTTTCTGGATACGGTCGTCGCCAATGGCTGCGGCAATGTTAAGCCCCTCTTCAATGTCGCCTTCTTCAAGGGAGTGGAAACGTTTCTGGTCGTAGTGTGCCCAGATGCCGGCATAGAAGTCGGCCTGAAGCTCCAGACGGACACTGAGCTGATTGGCTGTCTTTTCGTTGCTGCGGGCGCGCTTCTGGTTCACCTGGTTCAAAGTGCCTAGCAGGTACTGGACGTGGTGTCCTACCTCGTGGGCAATTACATAGGCCCAGGCAAAGTCACCTGTGGTGCCGAACTGGCGCTTCATATCCTTAAAGAAAGAGAGGTCCAGGTAAACGCTCTGGTCCCCGCTGCAGTAGAACGGACCTGACTGGGCTGTGGCACCGCCGCAGGCAGACTGAACGCTGCCGTCAAAGATGACCAGCTTGGGCGGCACATAGGTCAGGCCGTTTTTCTGGAAAATCTGAGTCCAGACATCCTCGGTGCCGGCCAGGATTATGGATGCGAAGTCAAAGAGTTCCTGATCTTCTGCACTGGCCACTTCGGTATTCTGAGTTGTAGTAATGGTGCCCGGATCTATAGTCTGAAGCACGGCAGATGGATCCTGACCGGTAAGCAGCCAGATGAGGCCGGCAATTATAATACCGCCAAGGCCTATTCCGCCCGCTGCGGCTGCTCCGCCACCACGGCGACGGTCTTCTACATTTGAACTTTTTCTTCTACCTTCTAGTTGCATAGCTGTGTGAATTTGTTTGAATAGACAAATATAATTATTTCGATACAAATATTAACTTCGCCGCGTAAAAATAAGATTCTCTGTATGATTCATCAGCTTGAGCCTAAAGACTGCTTTGTGGCGCGATTCTCCGAGTCGGTCAAAAAGTACTGGGATTGCCCGGCTGTGACAATGTACAGGGGAGAAAGTCTCACCTATGGTGCCCTGGCGGCAGAAATAGAAAAAACGCTTCTTTTCTTCAGGGCCGCCGGCCTGGAGAAAGGCGACAAGGTGGCCATCAACGCCCGCAGCAGCATCCGATGGGCCACTGTGTTTATGGCGGCGCAGATTGGCGGTTATGTGGCAGTCCAGATTTTCAAGGGATTCACCCCGCACGACACGGCCGGCCTCATAAACCACTCCGATGCCAGGATTCTTTTCACAGAGAAGCAGATCTTCTCCAAGATGAGTTTTGACGCGCTGCCCAACCTGCTGGCGGCGGTTGACACTAATACTGCAGAGCTCCTGGCCAGCCGCAGCGGCGCCGGTGATATCTACAATAACCGCGAGGCCCTGTATGCAGCAAAGTATCCGGACGGGTTTTCTGTATCGGACATCGACTATGCCTGCGCAGGCACTGATACTCTGGCGGCCATAATGTACACCTCGGGCTCCACCGGAAATCCCAAAGGGGTGATGCTGACCTGCGGCAACTTCTCTGCAAATATTTACGCCATAGAACGCCATTTCCCTTACCGGGGAGGGGAGAACTACGTGAGCGTGCTCCCGTATTCGCACATCTTTGGCCTCACCTATGATATGCTTATGCCACTCTGCCTGGGTATGCACCTGGTGATTCTGGGCATCCCGCCGGCTCCGGCCAACCTGATACCGGCTATGCAGCAGTACCGTCCCCACGTGTTCCTGGCTGTGCCGCTGGTTCTTGAAAAGCTTGTAGAGGCGACAGTGGGCCGGTCATACAAAAATGTGACTCCCGAGCAGGCCGAGGCCTATAAGCAGGCTCTGGGAGGCGAGGTGGAACTTTATGCGACCGGCGGCGCGGCCATAGACGAGAATCTCGAGAAACTTCTGGTCAAGAAGATGAAAGTACCGTTCATCACCGGCTATGGTATGAGCGAGGCGGCACCCACAATATGTCTTGGACAGTACGGTGACTATCGTCTGCGTGAGTGCGGCAAGGTGCTGGATGAGATTCTGGAACTCAAAATAGACTCTGCAGACGGCGCCGGCATTCCCGGCGAAATCCTGATCAAAGGTCCTGCCGTGTTCAAGGGCTATTATAAAAACGAAGAGGCCACCGCCAGGGCTTTTACCGCCGACGGCTGGTTCCGCACCGGCGACCTGGCCACTCTGGAGGACGGCTGCCGCGTGTTCATTGTGGGCCGCTGCAAAAATATGATTCTTGGCTCCAATGGCCAGAACATTTTCCCCGAAGAGATAGAAGTGATTCTCAATTCACTGCCATATGTCGCAGAATCAATTATCATTGAGAAGGCCAGCCGGTTGTTTGCCATAGTAGTTCCGAAGAGCAACGATGTGGCTAACGACAACCTTTCTGCCAAGTCGCTTCTGGGCATTATGCAGAAAAATATCCGCCATCTGAACAGCCGCATTCCGGCATACTCCGCAGTGTCGGGATTCAGGATCCAGTACGAACCGTTTGCCAAAACACCCAAAGGAACCATCAAGCGGTTTATGTACACCGAGTAGGGCGGGAGTTTATTATTCCGATTTTTTTAGTATCTTTGCAAATTGTATGCGCGCAAATTATGTGCGGATGCGAAATTACTTATACTGAAATATGAAGCTATTACAAGAAAAACTCTCTCAATTCACTCTGCCCGATGAATATAAAAAACTGGGTGTTTATCCCTATTTTAGGCCCATCAGCAGTGAGCAGGGAGACGAGGTTATAATCAATGGCAAAAAGGTCCTGATGTTCGGTTCGAACAGTTATCTGGGCCTTACCAATGACCCCAGAGTAAAAGAGGCTGCCGTAGAAGCTGTAAAAAAATATGGTTCAGGCTGCGCCGGTTCCCGTTTCCTCAATGGATCCCTTGATATACACGAAGCCACCGAAAAGCGTCTTGCCAAGTTTGTGGGCAAGGACGAAGCCATTATCTTCTCTACCGGTTTCCAGGTAAACCTGGGTGTAGTCAGCTGCCTTTGCGGCCGCAACGACTATATCCTGCTGGACGAGCGTGACCACGCCTCTATCATAGAGGGTCGCCGCCTTAGCCCCGCCAACTATCTCAAGTTCCGCCACAACGATATGGCGCACCTGGAGAGCAAGCTGCGCAAGTGCGAGAGCGACAAGATCAAACTCATTGTAGTGGACGGCGTTTTCAGTATGGAAGGCGACACGGCTCCCCTGAAGGATATCATTGCCCTTGCAGAGAAATATAAAGCTGCCATTATGGTAGACGAAGCCCACAGTATGGGTGTCTTTGGCCCCAACGGTCAGGGTCTCTGCTACCAGATGGGTGTCACCAAGGACATCGACCTGATTATGGCCACCTTCAGCAAGAGTTTCGCAT
>JAEETP010000118.1 GCA_016290415.1 Bacteroidales bacterium | reverse complement strand
CGGCTGCTCCTTAACGAAGGCATCCCTGCCTGGCTTATTGTTTTTGGCTGCGTCGGCCAGATAATATTCACCTTCAGATTCATCTATCAGTATTTTTATTCCCGCAAGAGGGGCGAAAGCCTGCTGCCGGCAGGGTTCTGGATCATCAGTCTGGTAGGTTCCGCAGTGATCGTTGCCTACGCCATCATCCGCCACGACTGGGTCCTGGGCATCGGGCAGAGCGTGGGCTTTTTCACCTACTCGCGTAACCTTTATTTAGCTTTAAAACACTATGAGACTTCCACAGGCCGAGCTTGAGATAAGCCGCAGCGCCACATTACATAATTTTCAATACTTCAAGAGTCTGCTCAAACCCGACACCAAAGTGCTGGTGCTGGTAAAATCCAATTCGTACGGCCACGGCGGCGTGGAATTCGCCCGCCTTATGCTGGAAGCCGGCGCCGACTATCTGGGCATCGCCACCCTGCAGGAGGGCGTGAAGCTGCGCAGGGCGGGCATCAACGCCCCCATCCTGGCCCTTAGCACCGGCTGCGACTGCTATTCCGACATCATCCAATACGACCTGGAACCCGGCATCCCCTCTACCGAATACCTCAACAAGCTCAAGGTGATACTCAAGGCGATGGGCATAAAGAAATACCCCATCCACATAAAACTGGACACCGGTATGCACCGGCTGGGCTTTGAAAAAGAAGATATCGCAGAGCTCAAGAAAGCCCTTTACGGCTGCGAGGAAGTGGAGGTCAAGTCCATTTATTCCCACCTGGCGGCCGCAGACGAGCCGCAGTGGGACGATTTCACCCTGGGTCAGATAAAGCTATTCACAGAACTGGCAGACGACATCGCCTCGGGGCTGGGATACCGCCCTATGCGGCATATCCTTAACTCTGCCGGCACCGAGCGCTTCACGCAGTACCAGATGGATATGGTGCGCATCGGCATCGGTATGTACGGCATCAGCGCCGTGGGCAGCGACCGGGTTAAACCGGTAGCATCGCTCAAATGCCCCATCCTCCAGATTAAGGAGATTAGCGAAGGCACCATCGGTTATGGCCGCCACGGCATCCTCAAGCAGGTTCCCAGCAAGATAGCCACCATCCGCATAGGCTACGGCGACGGCGTGGACCGCCGCCTGGGATACGGCAACGCCTCGTTTATGGTCAACGGCCACGCCGCCCCCACCATTGGAAGCATCTGTATGGATATGTGTATGCTGGACATCACCGGGATTGAAGCAAAAGTGGGCGATATCGTCACAGTATTCGGCGATAATCCCACCGTGCTGCAGCTGGCCGACAAGCTGGGCACCATCCCCTACGAGCTGCTCACCCGTATTGACCGCCGTCTCAAGAGAGTCATCGTAAAATAATATGAACCGCACCGCCGAATATCAGCTTACCATCGCCATTCCCGTCTTTAACGAGGAGGGCAACCTGCTGGCGCTGGAAGAGGCCCTTGCCGCCTATCTTCCCAAATGCCTTATGAAGGCGTGCGTGCTGCTGGTAAACGACTGCTCTACCGACGGCAGCCTGGAGATGATCAAGGCGATATGCGGCCGGCACAGCGATTTCTTCTATATCTGCCACACCCGGCGCCTGGGCTGCAGCGGGGCGATGAAAACCGCCATCGATTCCATTGAATCGGAATATATGGCCTATACCGACGCCGACCTGCAGACCGTGCCCGTAGAGTTCAATCTGATGCTCCCCTACGCATCAGAATATCCGCTTGTGGCCGGCGTACGTTCCAGCCGCGAAGACGGGTGGCGCAAGAAACTGCAGAGCCGCATAGGCAATGGTTTCCGCCGGATGATGACCGGCGACGGCGCCCGCGACAGCGTATGCCCTATGAAAGTCATCAGAATGGACTATGCCCGCCGCCTGCCTATGTTCAATGGTATGCACCGTTTCCTTCCCGCGCTGGTGATGCTGCAGGAGGGCGGATGC
Source organism: Bacteroidales bacterium (assembly GCA_016290415.1). Taxonomy (GTDB): domain Bacteria; phylum Bacteroidota; class Bacteroidia; order Bacteroidales; family UBA932; genus Equibacterium. The sequence continues at coordinate 2,804 of JAEETP010000118.1, read as the reverse complement.
TACAAAGAGGTGATGGTGACCCACCGCAGCCGCACCGCCGGCAAATCCAAATTCAATATGTGGAACCGCCTTCGCGGCTTCACCGACTGCTTCATTTACCGCTGGATGCGCCGCAACTGGGTTGATTACAAGCGCGGCGAGAACAATCTGTAACCGATGAAAGATTTCATCAGACGGCACCCGCTGGCGGCAGTGTTCGCATTCGTGACCGTGTGCGTGCTGCCTATGATGATACTGCGCGACCCCTCGCCCAGCAACGAGCTGCGCTACTTGAGCATAGTGGAAGAGGCGCTGGAAGGCGGACACTTTTTCTGCTTCTACAACCAGGGCATCCCCTACACCGACAAGCCGCCCTTGTTTTTCTGGCTTCTGATGTTCTTCAGGCTGTTCTGCAGTTCCACCTGTATGTGGCTGCCCATACTCTTCACCGCCTTGATTCCGTCTTTCGTGACGGTGGCGGTTATGGACCGCTGGCTGCGCCTGGCCTCCAGCGGACAATCGACCCTCTGGAGAGTCGCCTCTGCCGCCTTTTTCCTGGCCGGAATGCTGGTGATGATCCAGACATTCTTCCTGAGGATGGATATGCTTATGACGATGTTCATAATATTGGCACTGTTTACCTTCTGGAAGATGTATACCGGCCGCGACGTTCGCAAGGCCGACCGGTGGCTGCTGCCCCTCTATATTTTCCTGGCCCTGTTCACCAAGGGTCCGGTGGGCTTCTTTGCCCCGGTACTGATTATTGTCGCATTCCTGACGCTTGAGAAGAGCCTCAGGCGGCTGCCGGAGTTTCTGGGCTGGCGGCAGTGGCTGGTGATGCTGCTGCTTTTTGGCGGATGGATACTTGGGGCCTGGCTGGAAGGCGGCGGCGAATATATCCGCAGCCTGCTGTTCCACCAGACTCTGGACCGCGCGGTGAACGCCTTTACCCACAAGCAGCCTTTCTGGTGGTACATCCCCACCCTGCTCTACACCGTGCTGCCCTACACCCTGCTGATGATTCCGGCGGTGGTTTTCCTCTATACCCAAAGGGACCCCAGCGACTCTTTCGGCCGGCTGCTGCTGACCTCCATCGCCGTGATATTCATAATGCTCTCTGCCTTCAGCGGCAAACTGGCCATCTACCTGACGCCGATTTTGCCGTTTATGGCCTATTTGATGCCCAAATTCGGCAAAATGACCGACGGACGGGCAGAGACTATCAAGAAGGCGGCGCTGCTTGTAGTGGCCGCCATTCTGGCCGTAGGAGGCATCGGCATACTTGCGATGTCGCGCGCCACCGGCCGCGACCTTCTGGCGCCGATGGCCCTGCGGCTGGCGATTGTCACACCGTATATCTTCTGCAAAACCATACTGGCAATTGCCGCCACGCTGGCCGCGGGCAGCATCGCCGCCATAGTTGTAATTTGCCGCAAAGGCTGGGTCAAAGGGGCCATTGCACTGGGCGCCGCCATCTATCTGGCAGTACTGGCCGCAGGTGTCACCATTGAACCCCTGAACGAATTCACAGCATATGAAAAAGTCTGCCGCGAGGCCGTCAAGGCTTCCGACAGCGACACTTACAACACCCTCTATGTCCGCCGGCCGGAGAATATGGATGTCTACCTGGGCTGCGACGTATGCGACTGGAAAGAGGATATAGACGGTTTCGTGGCCGGCGACCACCGCGGCGAAGTGCTCATCGTACCCACCGACCTCGCCATTTCCGACACCCGCCTGAAGGAATACCTCGAAAGCCGCGAAGGCACCCGCGTCGGAGAGTTTTCTGTATTTGGTTTATAACCTACTGCCGAGGCCAGAGCGATTCAGCGCAGAAAAAGCTTCGCGTAGGGAACAGGGGTTCTATGTTCTCCCTGGCCCGGAGCGAAGCTTTTTCGTAGCCCAGCGAGGGCCTCTACCCGTCGCGTTCTGCGTAGAAATAGTTCGCGTAGGGAACAGGCGCGACGAGCCGGCTGGCCCGGAGCGAAGCTATTTCGGAGCTATTAGCGACGGGTTTCTAGCAAGCCAGTAATCTGGAAACGAGCTCAGAGAGCATATCGGCGTCGGTGGCCTCGCCGCGGGCATTACTCTTGCCGCGGTAGTCGAACTCCTTGATGGTAGCGACCGCCTTCATACAAGATTTCAGCGGGAACTTGCGGGCATAGCGGGTATAGTCGCGCTTCATAATGAAGGGGTTGAGGCCCGTGGCGGCAGCCGTCTGGCCCTCGTCCATCCGGTCGGCGATGCAAGCGTGATAACGCAGCAACTTGAGGAACTGGCTGGCCAGGGAGGCCACCACCAGCTGTATGGGATATCGCTTGGAATTCTCCCCGAAATACATCGCAATCTTATATGCCTTTGCGGCATCCTTGTCGCAAAGGGCGGCGGAGAGCTCGAATGCAGAGAACTCGCGGCTCATACCCACATTCTCTTCTATCAGGGCGCAGGTGAGATAGTCGTTGCAGCCCGGCACCTTGCGCAACTTGTCTATCGAAAGGGCTATCTTGGTCAGGTCCACGCCGCAGGCTTCCGCCAGCATAGAGGCGGCCCCGTCTTCCAGCTTCAGATTCAGGCTGCGGGCATAATCTTCTATCCACCCGTTTATCTTCCACTCCTTGACCTGCTCGCACTCCAGCACCGCGCCTACTTCTCCGGCGCGCTTGTAGAACTTGGTGCGCTTGTCTATGTTTTTGCCGCTGGTAGGGTCGGTGGGGGTCTTGTAGCAAATCACAAGCACCGTGGTGGGCATCAGATGATCGAAGTAATTCTCTATTTTTTCCACTCCGCGCATACCCTGTGCCTCTTTGACCACTATCAGCTGCCGG
>JAEETP010000117.1 GCA_016290415.1 Bacteroidales bacterium | reverse complement strand
CCGCCTGCATAGTTGTAAACCAGCTTGCCTGCGTTCTCTTCCAGAGCTTCGGTAGCTTCTTTGTCTACATTTCTGTAAACGGTGTAACCCAAAACGTTGGTGATAGAAATGTGGCCGGTCAAGATATCGGTAGAGAAACGGGGCTTACTGCTTGCTTCTTTACTTTTGTCCCATATGTCAACTGCATCAATAACGTTGGCTTTCGGGAATTTAGGATAGCTCATTGCTGCGCTTGTTCCACAGTGGGTGTCATATTGATCTTTCGCATTGGCAATAGCAGTAACCTCTTCAGATGACATCTTGCCAATAAAGAATCCCGGTGAATTAGTTGCAACGACCCAAGCGCTACCAGGGTTTGTGGCTATTCCGGAAAGATAGTGGTCTGTAGGGATGCTTTCAGAAACAGCGTGCTTTTTGTGAGTGAACGCAGGAACCGACTTGTTGTTCATCCAATAGTATGAAGGATCACTGAGATTGACGGACTCAGCTACTGTTTGAGTGTGGTCGATAGCGCTCCAGAGAACAACTACTATTTGGGAATATGCAGGGATTTTGACCTCCGAATCAAACCACCAGAACCCGCTATAGCTGGGAATCCAGTCTGCGTTTTGGAATAAGAGGGTTTCTGCGTCAATCCAATAATTCTGCTTTTGATTAGCCACCATCGGCGCTCCGCCGGCAAAAATTATGTCAGATGCATCGGCCTCCAATTCGGTGTTGTTGTAAAGGATTATATAAGCATCGTGAGCATACGTTTGGTTTGCGCCTGCTGCCGCGTTGGGGCAGCCGGTGGTATAGACTTCCTTAATGATAATCTGCTGGCTTACAACCTTGTTGAGGCTCAGGTTGAACGATCTGTCGCCGTTTTTGGATACATAGATGGCGTTGTTGGCGCCGTTGAATGTCAGGCGCTGGCCATCTTCTGCAGTCTTATAGGTAGCTGTAGCTGCATAAGTGCCTGCGGGGAGTTTGAAGGTGACTTTTCCGGTGGCATCTGTAACTGCGTCGTAGCTGGCTACGCCGGCATCGTCGGCAATGGCCACGGTGATACCTGCCACAGCAAAGTTGGCACCCTCGCTCTGAAGCTGGATGGCGATGTCATAAAGTGCGGGAACATCGGGTCCGGGAGTGGGCGTGGGAGTGGGATCGTCGGGTTCGTCAGGTCCAACGGGGACGGGTTTTACGCAGGCAGCCACCATAAATGCTATGGCTGCAACTGCAAGAAAGATGAAACTTTTTTTCATTGTGAGTACTATTTAAGATTAATTGAATTTGAGACGTAATGTAAGGCCGTAGTAGAAACGGGGGATATAAGAAGATACCGAACTGTAAGTCTTGGTCTTTGTGGAGTATACCTGCCCCATATTGTTGAAGAAATTATTGGCGTAGAACGATATGGAAGCTATGTCTCCAATCTCTTTGGTCACGCTGAAATTGGCGCTGAAATAGGGCGATATGAAATCTTTGAGGAAGGTGTAATTATAAGTGGTGCCCGAAACAATAAGCTTGGTGAGGTCTGCATAAAGCTCCGGATCATTAGCCCTTGCCCATTCAAGATTCTCAAGGAAAGGTTTCTGGGTAGGGTCGTCAAAAGAACAGTAGGTGTCGGGGAAAAGCACTGTGTAGCACTCGCCGTCATATACCGATGCATCCGTATAGGACAGCACGTCTGTCTTGTCGGCCAATACCAGGCTGCGGCGGGAACCGTCCAGCCTCTCGCTCAAAGAACGGGAATATTTGAGCAGGGAGCTCTCCAACTTGAACGATATGATCATACGCACCTGAGGGATGTTTGTGGTAATGGTCAGGTTGGTATGGATGTCTTGCGTCACCTTGCCATTGGAGTTGGAGTTGTCTCCATAGTAGAATCCCACATACTTGTACAGCGATTTGTCGTATGAAGTCTGGGTGGTGGGGCAATATTCTGTAAGGTCACTGAATATTGCTTTGTAATTATAGAACGACCCGTCCAGACGTATGGTGGTGTTCAGCGCCTTGATTCGGGCAAAGTCTATGATCCATTCCAGACCGTAGCGGGTAATGGGGTTCTCTTCGTTATGCTCTGTATAGGCAGATATGAAACTCTTTTTCTCGATGCCTTCTGCCTCAATCGGGGCCAGGGCGCCGGTACGGTCAGAAACCGTTACGCGTCCGGTCGTGGGATTGATGCTGTAAATACGGTCGCCGGCGGGGATGGGCAGACCCTGTACCGCCTGCGGCAGTGTCTCGGTATAGATAAACCGCTCGTAAAAGGACTCTGTGGTGTAGGCCAGGAGGGTCCTGTTGTAGAAGCCGGCCAGGGAAATCTTGGTGCCTCCCAGGTTGATGTCAATGCCCGCTTCGGCCTGCTGGTTGCGCTGCCAGGCCAGTTCAGCGTTATATGCTATGGTTCGCGGCATCACATAATAAGCATTGCTCACAATGTTGTTTGCATCTGCGGTAGATGTGAATGCGTTTATGTCAAAATACGACGGCGTGGGGTAGAGCACAGAGAAAGAGGGCTGCTTTACCGCTACGCCCCAGCTTGCCCTTACAGAGAACTCTTTGAAGAAGTTCCGGACTCTGGTGGCGGGAGTGAACAGGGTGTATTTGAAGTTGAACCTTGGCGAAAGGCTGGAGGTGATGCCATAGGCCGAACCGGGCATTATGGTGTTGTCCCAGCGAAGGCCGGCTATAAGGTTCAGGCGGGAGTCGCCGCCGGTGTGCAGCATAAAATTGTCTTCTACAAAGCCGGCGACATTGTGCATTGCCGGGATGTCGCAAAAACGCCAGGTCCTGAAGGTGGGGGCGGTGGACATCTCCTCTGTATATTCTCCGATACCGAAGTTCTTGTCCATAGCCCACTCGGCGCCATATTTCACCTTGTTGTTGAAGATGCCGCCGTTGATGGCCCAGTTGACCTTTAGCGACACCTTGGTGTCCAGCGGGCGGTCGTCAATACACATAATATTGTATCTGATGCCCGGGTCGATTCTGACAGCATTGTTGTCGCCACCCTCGCTGTAAGGCTCGGACATATAGTATCCCGCCTCTGTGGCGTGCAGGTTGGTGCTGCTCACGGCAGAGTGGTACATAGAGCGCTCCCGCTGCAACCGATCGCCGTAAACCGCAGATGCCTTGAATTCCAGATTGGTGATCCACGGCTTGGAAAGCAGCCAGTTGGCTTCTATATTGCCGCGGATGCTATTGTCGCGCTGCTTTAAGAATGTCCCAACCAATTTGTCGGGGTCAGCCTTGTTGTCCAATCCGCCCAGGTTGCCGGTGATGCCGGCAGAAATCCTCAGCGGGGTGCGGGCGTGACGTCCGGAAGCGTAGGTGTTGCTCCAGAGCAGTGAAAGCTGCTTGCGGTCGTATGATGTGTATGGCGACATCGGCTCCGAGATGGAGCGGGTGTACTCCAGGCTGCCGTTGAGTACGCCGCGCGACTGTCCGCTCTTGGAATGGCCCAGGGAAAAACCCTTGCTGGCAGAAACCTGCTTGGTCTTGGGGCTGGTGGACATAGTGATGGTGAGCGGGGTGCGGCCGCGGCGGGTGTTGATCTTTACCACGCCGGAAGACATATCGCCGTATTCCACGCTGGGAACGCCGGTGATGACCTCCACCGATTCTATATTCGACGATGCGATGCTGTTGGTGTTGATGCCCTTGAACGAGCCGCTGCTGGAGTTTGTGAAAGAGGCGTTGTTGCTCAGCCTGACGCCATCTACCTCGACGGCTGTTGTGAAGGAGCTGTTGCCACCCTCGGCGTTGCCGCCGCGGATGTTGAACTGCTTCTCGGTGGTCAGGGTAGGGTCGCTGGTGGCGCCGCCCGGCAGCAGGCTGCTGATGTCGGAGACGTTCATCACCTGCACGTGGTCCAGCGCGGTCTTGTCTATGGTGCGGGCGGTGGTGGCGCTGTTGGCATCCTCCTGAGCCGTGACCACGGCGCTTTCAAGAGAAAGGTTGTCTTCTATGAGGGTAATCTTGAAATCTTTGATGTTGCGGGAAATCTCAATCTCTTTATCCCAGGATACATATCCCAGGCAGGCTACATTTATCTTGGTTTTGCCGGCGGGCACTCCGGAGATGGTGAACCGGCCCTCGGCATCGGCCACGGCCCATAATTCGGGGCCTTCCAGAACCACGGTGGCAAACTCCACCGGATTGCCGGTGTTCTTTTCTGTGATTATTCCTGAAAAAGTGTATTTCTGGGCAAAGGCAGAACCCGAAACGACACAGAGCAGAAGAATGGTGAGTATCGCAATGCGCTTTCTCATACGCTGGCAATTATTTAGAAAGCAAAGTTAGAATAAATTACAATAATTGACTAACTTTGTATGAAATACTACTTACAAAATGAAACAGAAACGTTCTAACTGGCCCAAAAACCTACTTCAGTGGGGCTCTCTGGCAGCCCTCATTTTTTTCTTGAGCGGGCTCGCCGGTAAAATATTTAAGGGAATGGCTGCGGCCGACCCCGAAAAACTCTGTCCTTTTGGCGGACTTCAGGCTCTCGCCACCTATTTCCAGCGTGGTTCTCTCCCGTGTTCTATGAGTTCACTTCAGATACTTATGGGCATAGCGCTGGCTGTAGCGGTGATTTTCTTCAGTAAACTCTTCTGCGGCTATCTCTGCCCGGTGGGTACTGTAGAGGACCTGCTTATCCGTGCCCGCAAGGCAATGAAAATTAAAACCGTCAAGGTCGGCAAGGTGCTGGATATCATCTTCCGGCTGGTAAAATACACCCTCCTTTTCTGGATTGTGTATATGACTGTAACCTCCAGCGAGCTTTTCTGCAAGAAACTGGAC
>JAEETP010000116.1 GCA_016290415.1 Bacteroidales bacterium | reverse complement strand
CGAGACATAGTCAGAAGAGCGGCCGCGGATGGTCTCCAGCTCCACGCTCTGCCCTTCGCCCAGCGGCTCTTCTATTATGGAGAAATCGTCCTCCTCGGCGTCGCTGCCTTTGCACCGGCGCATAGCGTAGCCGGTGGCACCCTTTTCCTTAAGGATAAAGTCTGCAGTGCGGACATTGCCAATGCGGCCGCTGTTGCCGCTGCCGACATTTTCAAAGCGGAGCACCCACTCAGCCGCGCCGGAGTCTGAATAGCCGGTCACGGTGGCGGTCACCTTGAGGCCGCTCTTGCGGTCGCGGTACACGATGTCATAGCTTACAGCGCCCGGCTGCGGGGCGGCCAGCTTGTTTTTGGAATACTCCCAGCCCTTGATGAATTTCTCGCTGGGGACGCCGTCCAGGGTAAAGGAAAACGGCGGCAGCTTGCCCTTGGCAAAGGAGGCGGCAATCCACTTGTCGGGATTCTCTATTCCCTTGCGCTCTACAATGCTCTGCGCCTGCGCCTGCAGGGCAAGCGTCAGGGCCAGAATGGTGATTATATATCTAATTCTTTTCATATCGGTAAAGTATAGAACCGGGGGCCTCGTCCAGCGTCATTGTGAAACCCTTTGCCAGATCGGCGCCCATTATGTCCAGACGGTCGCCCGTGTTGCAGTTGACAAGCAGATATCTTGCCGTGGCGTCTATGTTGTGCAGATCCACCGAATAAGATTTCTCTGCGCAGCCGGGGCGGCGGAAGCCGAACACATAGCCGGTGCGGGTTTCGGGGTCGTCCAGCTGATATGCCAGCCAGATGCCGGCAGAGGTAACATCGCCCACTCCGCTCAGCGGATAATAATCTTTCAGAAAATACTCCCTTACCGCCTTGAATTCGTCGTAGACACGGCGGATTGCCGCCGCGTCGTAGCCGCCCTGGAGCACAGGGATATGCGCCACCATAGCGCTGGAATAGCCGCTGCGGGAGGTGTAAAAGTCGGTATTATAGCAGGCGGTGCCGCTCTGGGGTAGGAAAAAGTTGATGCCATAGGTCTGGCACTGGTAGCCCAGAGGCTCGCCGTAGCCATAGTCGGTGCGCCAGAGAGGCACTGCGCGGGAGGCGGTCTCAAGGTCCAGACGGCGGCCGCCGGAAGAGCAGTTGTCTATCCTGAGGCCGGGGATGCGGCCAAGCAGATAATCCCAGTACTTGTAGAGCCCCTCTATATATTTCATCTCGGTGACACCTCGGCGGCCTTCGCCGTCGGCGGTGGCCCAGTACAAATCCACAAAATCAAGGTTGAAATCCTGACGGTAGTGGTCAATTCCGTTAGCCTCCATCAGATTGCCGATATACTCACAGAGCCACTCGCGGGCCTTGTCGTCGGCCAGGTTGAACACCATACGCTCCCTGTCGGGAAGTCGCAGCCGGTAGGCCTCTATAAAATCTTCTGTGAGGCTGTCGCTCATCTTGTAGACATCTTTCACTATGTCCAGATTGCCCAGGCGCAGCATAAACTCGGGGTGCTCGGTGGCAAACCTGCTGCCCAGGGTGACCCTCTCGGGCTCGAACCATACCATAAACTTTGCCCCGAAACTGTGCATCAGATTGGACATATTCACAAAGCCGTCGGGATAGCGCTCGCGGTCCACCACCCAGGTGCCCACCGAGGGCCAGCCGAACTGCCCGTTGAAGACGGGTCCGGTGGGAGGTTCGTACCATCCGGCATCCAGCCAGAAGACCTCCGGAACAATGTCCAGTTGCTTGTGCCTGAGCACAATGCCTCGCGCCAACAGGTCGGTGAGGCAGGTATATTCGTTGCAGGGGGCGGGGTCGCCATAGTCCAGTCCGGCGCAGAGCGGAGTCCAGGGTTTGCCGCCTACCTTATGGCTGTGGTGCGCCATCATATGACGGCGGAAGGCGTTGTGCCCGGCCATCATATCCTCGCCCTTCCAGAACAGCACCGATGCCAGCGGAGTGCGGACATCCTCGCCCGGGGTAAGATAGAAATCGGCATCCTTGAGGCCGCTCTCTACCCTGCACTGCCCTTTTCCGCCGGTGAAAGAGGCCCGCCAATTGCCGGTCCATCCAATGGAATAAACCGCGCCGCAGCCGGCCCCGACTGCCGTCAGGTTGAAGAAAGGCATAGAAATAATATCGGAAGAACGGCCGCCGCGGGTAGCAAGACTTACGCTCTGCCCATCGCCCAGCGGCTCTTCTATCACCTCAAAGTCGTGAATATCGGCGTTGCTGCCGCGGCAGCGGCGCATCTGATATGCCGATGCCCCTTTGTCACGCAGCGTAAAATCGGCTACATTTACATTGCTGATGCGGCCGGTGTTGCCGCTGCCATCGTCCCGGAAACGGAGCATCCATTCCACGGCGCCGGAGTCGGTATAGCCGGTTACTATCGCCTTGACAGCCAGGCCGCTGCGCCTCTGGCGATAGGTAATCACATAACGCACTGCATCACTTCCCTCGGCGGTGGTTTTCTGGCGGCTGTAGTCCCAGCTGCGGATAAACTTGGCGCTGGGAACGCCGTCCAGAGTAAAGGAAAACGGAGGAATGACCCCCTTGGCAAAAGTGGTCTGAATCCACCTCTCGGGATTCTCTATCCCTTTGCGGGAGAGGGTTGCCTGGGCGTTGGCGCAGATTGCGGCCGCCAGGGCCAGAACTATTACTATTGCCCTTTTCATTCGTTGAAGGTCTTTATAACCACGGCGTCGTGGGCCGGGATGTTAATCGTATCAAAGAAATGATGGTCTACAGGTATCTCCAGGTAATCGAAGACATCCTGGGATATGTTGAGCCTGATGCTGGCCGGCCGGCTGTCGAAATTAGCCACCACAAGGGCGCCCTTGCCGTTGTGGCCCCGCATAAAGGCGAACTGGCGCCCTGGGTCGAAATGGCCGCTGGCGGGATTGATCCACATCAGGTCGTAGGTCTTGCCCTGCGAGAAGACAGGATCGGCGGCCAGTGCGGTGAGCTCTTTGTAGCGCTTAAAAAGCCATTCGTCCTTCTCGCCGGAGAGCGAGCAGTAATCGTAAATGGAAGTGCGGCCGTCGCGCCCGCTGTAGCCCTCTTCCAGCATCCCCCGCTCGCCGTATTCCTGTCCAAAGTATATCATAAACGGGGCGGTGTTGAACAGCAGCGACACCGCCAGCGGCGCCAGCGCCTTGCGGCCGTCGCCAAGATAGAAATCGCTGGCTATTCGCTGCTCGTCGTGGTTCTCCAGAAAGTTGAGCATCCGCGGCTGCAGGTCGCCCAGAAACTGCCACTCCTGACTGAGCCAGTAGGCCGGCCGGTCGCCGGTGGAAATATAGCGCAGGGCATCGTAGAAGCCCGATTTGTCGTAAAGATAGTCAAATCCGGCATCGGCATAGCGGCGGTAGTTGTTCTTGTCGTAGACCTCGGCAATAAATTTTATCTGAGGATACTTGGCGCGGACAATAGAAAATGCCCAGCGGAAAAAGTCGGCGGTGACAAGTTCCACCATATCGCAGCGGAAGCCGTCCACCCCCATCCCTGCCCAGAAGAGCAGGACATCCCGCATAATGTTCCAGGTATACTTATGGTCGTAGTTCAGTTTTATGGTGTCGTACCAGTCGCAGAAACCGGGCTCGGCATTGCCGGGGCAGTTGCCGGTGCCCAGCGCGGGACTTTCGCGATAGTCGGTCTCAATGGGCAGCTTGAGCGACTGCCCGTACAGGGTATAGAAATTGACCTTGGTAAAAGGCTCGCGGAACTGCCTGAACACGTGATTCGGCACAAAGTCTATTATGACTTTCATCCCCGCCCCGTGCGTGCGGGCCACCAGGTCCCGGAACTCCTGCATCCTTTTTGCCGGCTCGGTGGCCAGCTCTGCCGCCACGTCAAAATAGTCTGTGATGGCATACGGACTGCCGGCCTGCCCCTTTACAAGGTCGGGGTGGCACGGCTCTATCCCCTCGAAGACTGTTTTGGTGGCGTGGGCAATGACACCGGTATACCACACGGCATCCACGTGAAGGTCGCTGCGAAGATCGCGGAGCACATCAGTTGTGATGTCGGCAAACTTGCCGCTGCCGTTGCGTTCGTAGGTCCCGCCGCGAACCCAGTCCCGCTGCCCGAACACCCTCGGGAGCATCTGGTATATTATAAATTTGCCACTGGAATTCATCCCACAAATATAAATAATAAATGCCGTGCCCCAATCAGGCTACTGACGGTTTTTGGAATCGATGCAGATGGTCACGGGGCCGTCGTTTATCAGGCTGACCTTCATATCGGCGCCAAAGACTCCGGTGCCTACGCTGCGGCCCGTGGCCTCCGACATCCGGCGGCAGAACTCTTCGTAGAGCGGCACGGCCGTCTCGTGGCCGGCGGCGGCGATATAAGAAGGACGGTTGCCCTTGCGCGTGGAGGCCATCAGGGTGAACTGGCTCACAACGATCACGTCGCCGCCGGTTTCCACCACGCTGCGATTCATAACCCCCGCCTCGTCGTCGAAAATCCGCAGGGCGGCGGTCTTCTTCACCAGATAGTCAATATCCTCAGTATCATCTTCGTGTCCTACGCCAAGAAGCACCAGAAGCCCCTTGCCTATGGCGCAGCGCTGCCGGCCGTCTATTGTCACAGACGCCTGCGAAACCCGTTGTATTACAACCCGCATATCAGTAGAGTTAGTCCTTACAAATATAAACCTATTTATTTTGTATTAATCTGCATTTAGCCTAATTTTGTGAATCAACAAACCGAAAGCTATGTCACTTGCACTTCAACTTGTAATAAGGATTCTGGCTGCCGCATTGCTTGGCGCGGCCATAGGTTACGAACGCGAAATCCGCA
>JAEETP010000027.1 GCA_016290415.1 Bacteroidales bacterium | reverse complement strand
GGATTCGTTATAACTGTCAGTTCCTTTCTCGCCTGTCTTATCCACCGAATAGGTGATATTCATATCGCCGGAATAGGCGTATCTCTTCTTATAACGGGAGGTGAACTCCAGCGCCCAAGAGCCGTAGCTGTAGATGTCGCCCGTCAGGGAGACGTCAATGTGGTCGTTTATCACCACATAATAGCCCAGGTCACGAAGATACAGACCCCTGGTTTTCTCTTCACCATAGGTCGGCATCATAATACCGCTGGCGCGGTCTGGCATATCGGGCACGAAACCGAACGGCAGCGCTAGCGGCAGCGGAACATCCTCTACCACCAGATATGCAGGGCCGAAAACGGTGTGCTGGGTGGGCTGGGTAATGATTTTTGCCGCCGTCATCTGCAGATAATAGTGCGGATGCTCTGCGTTGCAGACCGTATATTTACCACCTGAGATGTTCACCGACTGGTCGTCCAGCATCTTGAGCTTGTCACCGCGCAATTCGCCCTCCTTCTGGTTGGTAACCATATTTTTGATGCGGGCCTTGCGGGTGTCAAAGCTGTAGTAGATCTCCTCCATCTTATACTCCGACTTGCCGTCTTTCATCACCGGCATTCCCTTCCACTGATTCTGGTAGTCTTTGGTACCGCGGGCGTACACAATATTGTGGTCCAGGTCGTAGGCCATATAATCGGCGGTAATCTCTGTCTTGCCGTACTTTACAGAGACGTCGCCATAATAATAGATCACACGGCGGCCGTTGGAGAAATCTTCTATGACAGAGTCTTTTGCAGCAGAGAAAGCCGGGCGCTCCAGCGCACTCTTGGGCCTTCTGGGGCGGCTGGTGGAGTCATTGGCGTCCATCAGGGAGTCGGGCGGCGCCATCAGCGAATCGTTAAGCGCCATCAGGGAGTCGGGCGGCGGAAGAATCGTGTCCAGACGGGACTCGGGAGGTATGGGTGCAGCAAGAGTATCGACAACCTGCGCCTTCGCCACAAAAACCTGGCACAATATTATCAACAGCACAAATATGTATTTAGAGTGTCGCACTCTTACGGCTTTCTGATCGAAATAATATATCTTTGCAAAAATACGGATTTATAATCTTTTTACAACTAATATGCCGTTTTTGTTGTCCAGAAAGATAATTGCAACACTGCTGATTGCGCTTTTCACCACCCTTTCGGCGGCGGCGGACGGCGTTCGGCTGAAAAAGGTGGTGATAGACGCCGGACACGGCGGACACGACGCCGGAGCCATCTCCACCGACGGAAAATTGATGGAAAAGAGCGTGGTGCTGGACGTCGCCCTTAAGCTGGGCGAACGCATCAAGAAAGAATATCCCGGCGTAAAAGTGATTTACACCCGCGACAAGGATGTCTTCATCCCGCTGTACCAACGAGCCGACATTGCCAATAAAAACCACGCCGACCTTTTCATATCCGTTCACTGCAACTCGGTGCCCAAGACCTCCAAGGCCCCTACCGGCAGTGAAACCTGGATAATGGGTATGAACCAGAACGCCGCCAATATGGAGGTGTGCAAGCGGGAGAATTCCGTGATTCTGCTGGAGGATGACCACAACACCCGGTACCAGGGTTTCGACCCCAACGACACCGAGAGCTACATCCTCTTCAATCTTATGCAGAACGCATATATAGAGCAAAGCCTGATATTTGCCGAATTGTGCCAGAAAGAATTGCACAAGGGCCCCATCTCAACCAACCGGGGCATCAAGCAGGGTGGTTTCGTGGTGCTGTGGCGCACCACTATGCCGTCGGTGCTGGTAGAGCTCGGCTTCATAAGCAATGCCAGCGACCGCGCCACCCTGGCCTCAAAGACCAAGCGTGACGAGATTGCCGGATGCCTTTTCAACGCCTTCAAGCAATTCAAGAAACAGTACGAAGGCAGCACCGGCAGCCAGAACACCGCCGAGAAAAAGCCAGAAAAGGCAGAGCCGGCGCCGTCCGTTCAGGAAAGCGAACCCGAAGTGGTGGAAAAGGCAGAAGTGGACAACCCTGCAGACGGCAATTTCTACGCTGTGCAAATCTTTGCCGTTTCCAAGGAACTGGAGTCCGGAGCGTCCCAGTTCAAAGGAGAGAAAAATATCCACAGTTTCAAGGTCGGCAACGTGTATAAATACACCGTCGGAATCTACAAAACCGACCGGGAAGCCTCTGACGCGGCATCCAGATTAAATGAGAAATTTCCAGGGTGTTTCGTGGTTAAAATAGAGAATTTTGAAATCAAAAAAAAATAAAATTTCTTTAATTGAAGTTAACCCTCGTGTTATCAAGAGGATATATAAATGAGTATTTAACAAAACGCTGATATACAGCCGATTACAAGCGCGCGAAAATTTCAAATTGTTAATCAGGCAGTTATAGTTTTTCTGAATTTTGCAAGCGTTTTTTGATTTTTTATTTATCTTTTTTTCAACCAGCTTTGTGTTGGCAAATAACACCAATGACAAAGCAAGATCACATAGCGGTTTGGGACCGGTGTTTGTCCATTATTAAAGACAACACCTCAGAGGAAGGATTCAAGACCTGGTTCGCCCCCATAAGGGCAAAGAGCCTGGTCGGGAAGACCCTTACCCTGGAGGTTCCTTCACACTATGTCCGCGAGCACATTGACACTCACTACAGCGATCTTCTGCTCAAAGTTCTCACACTTGTCATAGGCAACGGGTTCCGTCTTATCTACAGCGTCCGGGTTGTGGGCGACAGTTATGTCCGTTCTTTGGAAAACGGTCGCGAAACTCCCGAAAACCGGGCCGTGGTCCTCTCTGGCGAAGCGCAGCGTTACAACGGCAGCGCATACGCCATTCCCGGCATACAGAAGGTCAAAATTGACCCGCATCTGAATCCTAACTACGACTTTGACAATTTCGTGGTGGGCGACTGCAACCGCCTTGGATATTCCGCCGGCCTCTCCATTGCCAGTGACCCCGGCAAAAATCCTTTCAACCCTCTATTTATATATGGAGGTCCCGGTTTGGGAAAAACCCACCTTGCCCAAGCCATAGGCATTGCCACCAAAGACAAATTCCCCGACAAGATTGTCCGCTACATCAACGCCAACACCTTTGTGGCGCAGTATATGGACACCGTGGGCATCAATCGCCAGATCACGGACTTCCTCCGGGTCTATCAGGCCATCGACGTCCTGATCATAGACGACGTCCACGAGTTTGCAGAGAAATCGGGTTCACAAAAGGCGCTGTTCCAGATTTTCAACTATCTGCACCAGTCGCAGAAGCAGCTGATCCTGACCTCCGACAAGCCGCCGGTAGAGCTGGCAGGCCTGGAGCAGAGGCTCCTCTCCCGCTTCAAATGGGGTCTGTCGGTAGAGCTTTCTATGCCCGACTATGCCACCAAACTTGCCATTCTCAAGTCCAAGTGCCTCAGGGGCGGCGTAGAGATTCCCGACGAGATTCTGGAGTACATCGCCCAGAATGTAAAGGGCAACATCCGCGAGCTGGAGGGCACCATCGTGACCCTGATTGCCCAGGCCACCTTCACCAAGAAGGAGATGACTATGGAGCTGGCACACGATCTTATAGAGAAAATTGTCCAGACCCCGCAAAACGAAATCACCGTTTCCAAGATTTCCAGCGTGGTTTGCGATTACTTCAAGATTTCTCCCGAGCAGATGGCCAGCAAGAGCCGCAAGAGAGAGGTTGCCCAGGCACGCCAGATTGCAATGTACCTGAGCCGTACCCTCACCAATACTTCCCTCTCGTACATCGGAAGCCAGATTGGCGGCCGCGACCACGCCACGGTGCTGCACTCGTATAACACAGTCAACGACCTGCTGGACACCGACCGTACTTTCAAGAAGTACATCAGCGACCTGAAACGCATCCTTTGCCAATAAATCATATGAAAGTATTACCTTTTTTCCGTGACATCCTGCGCATTCCGCGCGAATCGGGTCACGAAGAGCAGATTATTGAATATTTGATGGAATTCGGCCGCAGCCGCGGTCTGGAAACCAAGCGCGACAAGGTGGGCAACGTGCTCATCACCAGACCCGCATCCGAAGGGTGCGAGAGCTGGCCCACGGTTGTTCTGCAGAGCCATCAGGATATGGTTTGCGAAAAGAACGGCGGCGTGGAGCACGACTTTGCCAGGGATGCCATCAAAACCGTGGTAGAAGACGGCTGGATGAAGGCGCAGGGCACCACGCTGGGTGCCGACGACGGCATAGGCATAGCCAGCGAGCTGGCGATTCTTGACGACAAGAGCCTGAAACTGGGCAAGATAGAATGCCTCTTCACCGTTTCGGAAGAGACCGGGCTGGACGGCGCTTTTGCCCTTGAAAAAGGTTTTTTCACCGGCAAGATCCTCATCAACCTGGATTCCGAAGACTGGGGGCAGCTGTTCATAGGCTGCGCCGGCGGCATTGACACCACCGCCAATTTCAAATATGTCCCCTGCCCTCTGCCCGAGGGTATGCTGGCCACCAAGTTTTCCGTTACAGGCGGTATCGGCGGCCATAGCGGCGACGACATAGACAAGAAAAGGGCCAATGCAGTGCGCTGCATGGCGCGCTTCCTCTACGAGGCTTTGGACTATGACATAGAGCTTTGCGAGATTGACGGCGGCAACAAACGCAACGCCATTGCCCGCGAGGCTCACGCCACCATCGCCTTCACAGAAGAGAATGAAGACGCCATCGTTTCTACTTTCAACCGCCTTGCACGCGAGATGGCCGACGAATATGCGGCCTCCGACCCCGGCCTTGTTTTTTCTGCAGAACCTCTCACCTGGAAGGGTGACATTATTGATACCAACACCGCATATTGCCTGATCGCTGCACTGAACGCAGCGCCCCACGGCGTGCTGGCTATGAGCAGCGAAGTCAAGGGACTGGTGGAGACATCCTCCAACCTTGCCTCTGTGAAGATGCTGCCCGACAACATCATCCGCGTGGGCAGCAGCCAGAGGAGTGCCATCAACTCCTCACGCAAATATGCATCACAGCGTTTCGAGGCCTGCTTTGCGCTGGCCGGCGCCGAAGTGACTCACGAAGGCGAATATCCGGGATGGAAGCCCGACACCAAGTCGCCCATTCTCAAAACCACCGTGGAGAGCTACAAGCGGCTGTTTAAAGAAGAGCCCATTGTGCGTGCAATCCACGCCGGACTTGAGTGCGGCCTGTTCCAGGGCAAGTATCCCGACCTGGATATGATCTCCTTCGGGCCCACGATTCTGGGCGTCCACTCACCGGACGAGAGGCTGGAACTGTCCACTGTGGATAAATTTTGGGACTTACTTATAGACGTTTTGCAACATTTAGCATAAAAAAGTTCACTTTTTAAATTATTTGTCTATATTTGCAGTCCTTTTCGGGGGAGAGATGCTCGAGTGGCTGAAGAGGCACGCCTGGAAAGCGTGTGTACCCCCAAAGGGTATCGCGAGTTCGAATCTCGCTCTCTCCGCGAATCCCTGGATGTGGCGCAGTTGGTAGCGCACCTGGTTAGGGACCAGGAGGTCGCTGGTTCAAGTCCAGTCATCCAGACTAAGGGTATGGAAGCGTTAGCAACCATACCCTTTATATTAAGGTGAGTTGTCCGAGTGGTTGAAGGAGCCTGCCTCGAAAACAGGTGTACGGCAACGTACCGGGGGTTCGAATCCCTCACTCACCGCTAACGCGGTTCGTTCGGGATTAGCGGCGCCTATTGGCGCCGCTATCTTATTATCCCCCTGCACCCCCAGGGGACTGGGGGGCGTTCCCCCCAGACCCCCTGCTGTTCCACTTACTGCCACTGCCGTAGCGACTGAGCAAATCCCTGTGAGTGAGGGATTCCTTTATTCGAACGGAAAAAGAGGATGCAGCCTCGCCCCTATTTGCTTTGCTCTCGGTGACCGAGGGAATGAGCATTAACTCTCTTTGTTTATATTTGTATCGATTAATGATAGCGTATATGAACAAAAGGCAAAAAATGCAACTCGTGCTAGGAGTGCTTTTCGCAGTCCTGCTGATAGTCTGGCTATTTTCTCCTGGTTGGGAAGCAGGTAAAATCTTAGGTATCCTCTCCAATGCATTGGGTATTCTAGCGATGTACTTATCCTACCGGGCAGAGGAAAAGCAGAAGAACTCCCAATAGACTACATCCATTCAAAATTCTCTATTCCCGCACCCACCTCGAAGTGATACTTCACGATGCCCAGATCGATCATTGTGTATCCGTAGATTGATGGCAGCGGCCTGACCTCTACCTTGCCGCCACTGTGCAGGATAAACTTGAACTTCTGCTGATTGACGGCCGTCGGTGCCAGCAATGCCATCTCCAGCCCTTTCAAGAACCACTCAGGAGCAGATACGGCTGAAGAATAGAACCGCTCTGCCGGCTTGACGGGATGCTGCACCCCCTGATTTGCGCCATACCCGAGGGCAATCACACAATGCACCACATCAGTGCCCCGCAGCTCATATGTCCCAGGAATCTTCTTGTACGTGAGCCCGACCCAGCAAGTGTTCAGGCCAAGCATCTGAGCCAGAATGACCATCTTCTCGCCGTAATAGCCAATCATCTCTTCGGCCTCCTTCCCTTTGGGCCCTGCCATCACGAAATAGTTCTTCACGCCGGAGAACTGCCCGTACTTCCAGATGCCGCTCGAGAAGGACTTTGGCTCTTCGAGCACCAGCTGTATGTTGAGCCCGCTCTCTGCATTTGCCTTATCCAGCTCCGAGCGGAGCACCTCAACCTTGGCCGCCTCTATTAGCTGTCCGGTATACTTCCTGACCGAGTGCCTGGCCCTTATGGCTTCTTGAATAGTCATTTCTTCATATATTATCTACCACAAATTTAGTACGATTTTGTAACTTTGAAGTATGAAAAATCTTTATATGTCCCTTATTACACTATTACTGACACTTACCTCCTGCAACGCCAATTTCAAAAGCGTTGGCGTTGATAAATTTGAAGAAATCATAACCGACAGCAAGATTGCCATTGTGGACGTGCGTACACCCGAGGAATACGCCGACGGCCATCTGAAGCAGGCCTGCAACTGTGACTGGCGCTCCGATGACTTCCTATCACAGATGGAAACCGCCTTTCCCAAGACCACCCCACTGGCCATCTACTGCCGCAGCGGAAAGCGCAGCGCTGCCGCCGCAAAGGTCCTGGTCAAGGCCGGCTATACCGTATATAATATGAAGGGCGGATACCTGGACTGGACCGCTTGTTCCAAGCCTACAACGCAATATGATGTAGAAACCTTCACCACCGACAGCGGCATTCCCGTAGCAATTACCCTAATAAAGCACGGCACGCTGGCCATTTCTTACAATGGCAAAACCATTCACGTGGACCCGGTAGGCGGCTATGGAAAGCCTACTGACTATGCCACAGAGTTCACAAAAGCCGACGCGATATTGATCACTCACGAACACGGCGACCATTTTGACAAAGTGGCAATTGATGCGCTGGAAGAAGATGGCAAAACCGAAATAGTGACCAATGCCAATTGCGCCGAAGCACTGGGGCGCGGCACTGCTTTGTCCAATGGTGACACCAAAACATTGTTTGGCGAAATCGAGTTGGAAGCCGTTCCGGCCTACAATTATACCGAAGGACGCACCCAGTTCCATCCCAAGGGACGTGACAACGGTTTTGTGCTCACGATGGACGGCTTGCGAATCTATATTGCCGGCGACACAGAAGATATCCCCGATATGGCAGAAATCAAGGATATCGACATCGCCTTCTTGCCGGTGAACCAGCCATATACAATGACTGTGGATCAGTGTGTAAATGCAGCCAATATGATTGCGCCCAAAGTGCTCATCCCCTATCACTTCTCTGACACAGACCTTTCAGGCCTGCCCGGGCAACTGCCACAAATCAAAGTTATTATACGACAAATGATGTAATCAGAATATGAAAAGAATTGTTGTATCTCTTTTTGCCTTGCTGCTGGTCACCTCGCTCAGTGCCAAGGTTTATTCTGTCAGCAGCCCCTCCGGACGCCTGCAGATGAGCATTTCTGCAGGGAAAGGGGCCACGACCTGGACCCTTGCAGTGGACGGCGAAACCGTGATGGACTCCAACCGTATGAGCCTCACAATTGACGGGAAAGAAATCGGCCCGGACGCCCGGGTAATCAAGGTATCAAAAGGCAAGCTGAATGAGCACATCGATGCCCCGCTCTACCGCCAGGCATCTTTTGAGGCCAACTGCAACCGTATGACTGTCAAGATGAAAGGCGGTTGGTCAATTGAGGTGCGCGCCTATGACGACGGTGTTGCCTACCGCTTTATCACCGACCTCAAAGGGCAGAAAAGGATAAACGGCGAAACAGCCGAGTTCTCGTTTGCCCGCCCCGTGAATATGCTGGTGCCTTACTCCCCCACCCGCGAGAGAGACCGCTACCGCAATTCATTTGAAAGCCCGTACGAAGCAGTGACCAGCGGCGACACAGAAGTTGCCCGGGACCGTCTGGCATTTATGCCAATTTACATAGACCTTGGCGAAAAGGGCCGCCTGCTGCTTATGGAATCGGACATCTGGAACTATCCCGGAATGTTCTTGAAAACCACTGAAAAAGGCTTCGAAGCGGAATTTCCTCCCTATCCCGAAAACACCTCTGTCGCCAATGGCAAATATCTGGATTACCTTTGCGACACAGATGCCACCCGCACCTATCCCTGGCGCATCGTGGCATACGGTGCCACCGACTGCGACCTGCCGGTGAACAATATGGTCTATCAGCTGTCCAGCCCTTCCCGCATAGAAGATGTATCCTGGATCAAGCCCGGCTTCTCTACCTGGGACTGGTGGAGCAACTTCAAGCTGCACGGCGTGGACTTCAAGTCCGGAATCAACACCGATGCCTATCTGTATCATATAGATTTTGCTGCCTCTCACGGCGTGAAATATGTCTTGATAGACGAAGGCTGGTATAAAAACGGAGATATTCTGCACCCTATACCTGAAATGGATATCCCCCGCCTGTGCAGTTATGCCGCCGAAAAGGGCGTGGGTCTGCTGCTTTGGATCAATACTAATGTCCTTGGCCTGAATCCAGACCAAGTATTTGAGCAATACGCTTCTATGGGCGTGGCCGGGTTCAAGATTGACTTTTTTGACAACCAGGTAGCTGCTATGGTAAACCGCATAGAGATGTATGCCCAAAAGGCCGCAAAGCTCCACCTGGTGCTTGACTATCACGGCATTTACAAGCCCGTGGGGCTTAGCCGCACCTGGCCGAATGTCCTTAACTACGAAGGCGTCGTGGGGCTGGAAAATGCCAAAGGCTACACCGCCGACCAGCTGGATTTGCCGCGCAACGACGTGATGATTCCCTACATCCGCATGGCCGCCGGCCAGATGGACTACACCCCCGGAGCGTTGCGCAACGCCAACCGCAACGATTTCCGCAAAATCAACGAACGGCCAATGAGCCAGGGTACCCGCGGCCATCAGGTGGCCTGCTATGTAGTTTATGATGAGCCTCTGGCTATGCTTTGCGACTCCCCGTCCGACTATCTGCAAGAAGAGGAAACTGTCCGTTTCATAACTTCTATGCCCACGGTATTCGACTCCACAAAAATACTGTCGGGAAAAGTGGGCGAATGGATTGTTACAATGCGCGAAAAGGACGGCGTTTACTATGTTGGCGGTATGACCTCCTGGCAAGACCGCGACGTGGAAGTGGATTTCTCTTTCCTGCCAACCGGCAAATGGACCTGCACACTTTTCCGCGACGGCATCAACGCCGACAAAGTGGCCACTGATTATGTCCTGGAGGACCTGACAGTAGACTCATCTTCACACCTCAAAGTCCATATGGCCCCCGGCGGCGGTTTTGCAATGATTATACGCAACGAATAATGAATCCTACTCTCACTGCTCTTCTGATTCCTTTCCTGGGCACCGCATTGGGTGCATCGTTTGTCTTCTTTATGAAGAAGGAGATGCCTGACCTTCTGCAGAAGATACTGCTGGGCTTTGCATCGGGCGTTATGGTCGCCGCCTCGGTGTGGTCGCTGCTGATTCCGGGGATGGAACTGGGCGGAGTGTGGCCTGCCACCATAGGACTGCTGGGCGGCTTTGCCTTTCTGCTGATGATAGATCAGATTACCCCGCACCTGCATCCCGTGGGCGGGCCGGAGGGTCCCAGGAGCAAGCTTTCCAAAACCACAATGCTGGCGCTGGCCGTCACAATCCACAATTTCCCCGAAGGAATGGCGGTGGGTGTCGCAATTGCCGGAGCCCTGAGCGGTGGAGCAGGTATGACAGCCGCCGGTGCGCTGGCACTGTCTCTGGGTATTGCCATACAGAATATTCCGGAAGGAGCCATCATATCAATGCCACTGCGGGCGGCCGGGAACAGCCGTCTGAAATCCTTCTGGGTCGGGGCACTGAGCGGCATTGTGGAGCCGATAGGCGGGGCGCTGGTATTGCTGCTGGCATCGGCAGTAACCCCAATAATGCCTTATATGCTGGCCTTTGCAGCCGGCGCTATGCTATATGTAGTGGTAGAAGAACTGGTACCCGAAGCCTCGCAAGGCGCGCACTCAAATGTTGCGACTATAGGCTTTGCGATAGGGTTCGCGCTGATGATGGTGCTGGACGTGGTTATGGGGTAATAATTACGTCCTCCGCCTGGCTAGTGATAGAACAGGAAACCGAAATAGACACGGGGACCGATGGGTAGCGTCTGGTGGCCTCTCATCAGGGAATGCATATAGTCCACCTTGAGTGTCAGGTGCATCGCCTGTGACACTATGAAATCGCAGCCCACGAAGGGGTCAAAAGCCATAAATCCTTCGCTATTGTAAATTGTGTCATCTATGGCTTTCCAAGCTTCTGCCGGTGTCTCGCTCATCAGCAATGTAGTGGCCCTGCCACCGCCTACAGTCATTCCCAAAAACGGCATCCAGCGCCCGGCGGTGAAATAAATATCCCCCTCAAGACCACCCCAGCCGTATTTGACATAACTCCCGTTTCCGTTCTGATTCAAGGTAGAGATATACCCTTCTCCACCAACGCGAAAGTTATTTCCCAGATGCAGACGGGCCACGCCACCCACGCCAAAGGGGGCACCTGAAGCCTCAAGGCCAATGGGATCGATTGTCCCGCGGAGGAATCCGCTGTGGATCATCATTCCGCCGTCAAAGCCCCGGATAAGTTTTTTATCCTGAGCAAAGATTTGAGTGCTCAGCAACAGTGCAGTCAACAAGCATATAAACTGTTTCATAAGCAAGCTTTTCGTTTGGATTCATAATAGTCGTGACGGGCAGGATTCTCTGGGAACCACCCTTTGAGCACGCGCTTCTCCTGCTTGAAAACCTCGTGGATGCTCCAGAAACTTGAAAACGCCACTGCCCCGGCGATTGTGGAACCGATGAAAGAAGGTATAAAAAGCGAAGCCCAGGTGCAAAGTACTCCAAGCGCCAGAAACACCCACCAGATTTTCCTCCCAAAGCGATATTCACACTTTATTACAAGTGGATGAAAGATGCCGATGCACGCAAAAACCGCCGCGCCTATAATAATGCCGTTATAATTCATATTCTGCCTTTTACTGGCAGCAAATGTAAGGCAACGCGATTAAAGTGATTAGGAAGTAATACGCAGAAATCAGGACAATTCGTGCATTCTCTTTCTGAAAGCCAGTGGCGTCATACCCACCTGATGCTTGAAGAATCTGGAAAAATAGGACGAATCGTCAAGACCAACCTCGGTTGCTATCTGGGCCACGGGGAGTTCCGTTTCGCTGAGCAGGCGCTTTGCCATAACCATACGGGCTATGCCTATCCAGGAGCCGACGCTTTTGCCGGTTGCCTGCTTTACCATCCGGTTTAGATGGCCGGCCGTCACAAACGCCTCAGACGCATAATCCTCAAGATGACGTGGATGCTCAGAAACGGAAAAAACGCTCTCCAGGAAGTTTGACACAACGGCGGGCATTTTGGCTGTGGGCTGCACCTTTATGCGGGACAACAATAGGTCAAGGCCTCTTGCAATAAAGTCTGTATCGCCTTTCTCAGAGCAATTTGCCATCATATTGAACAGCTCTCCCACAAAAGCCGCCTCGTCAAACCAGAAAGCCTTCTGCACTGGCGCCACCCACTTCAGAATAGATTCTGGCCTTGAGATAAAATCTGCCTTGAAGCCGCCCGTATACCCTACTACATCTTCATAATAACGGATAGAATAAGGCTTCCCTTCTGGTATCAGCAGCAAATGGCCGGGATAGCATATATATTGATTGCCTTCTACCTCAGCCAACACTTCTCCCTGCATCAAGTAGAGGAAACCAGTCATTGGAAGCGATAAAGACGGCACTTCGGGAACGTTGACCCGCCCCTTGGTATTCATCCTCCGGATGAAAAAATTTCCGATATTTGATATATCGCTCACGACGCAAATATAGGACTTTATTTGTAGATTTGCAGCGCCGTGAAAAAAGCATTGCTCACATACACTCTGGCTCCGGAAGTAGAAGCATTCACCGCCGGCCGCGATACCGCTCTCCCCTGCCCGGTTATCCAGGGGCATCAGGTGCACGGCAAGAAGGTGGCGATAATCGACAGGCCCGGCCTCACCCGCGAAGACCTGGAGGGCTACGACGCGTTCATAACCAATCTGAAAGGGGTTGCGATAGGCGTTCGCACGGCCGATTGTGTGCCTGTACTGCTCTACGACCCGGCCACAAAAACCATCGCCGCCGTTCACGCCGGCTGGAAGGGAACCGTGCTGAACATTGTTCAGGAAGCTATCGGCGTAATGAAAGACTGTTTCGGCACGAATCCCAAAGACCTTATGGCCGTGATCGGCCCCGCCATTGGCCCTGACAGTTTCCAGGTCGGGGAAGAGGTGGTGGAACAGTTCCGCGCAGCCGGCTTCGATATGGACGGAATCTGGCAGCAGATGGGCCCGGGCGACGGCACGCCTATGTCCGGCGGCCACCACATAGACCTCTTCAAGGCCAACCGCATATTGCTTGAAAAGGCCGGATTATCTCCCGCCAACATTCAGATTGCGGGCATCGACACATATACCGATACGGCATTCTATTCAGCCCGGCGCGAAGGTGCCACCTGCGGCCGTAACATAAACGCCATCAAACTGTTATGAATCACCTTGGAGAACTTATAGCGCTGGCGGTGGCCGTTTCCTGGACTTTCTCTGCATGGTTTGCAGACAAGGCCAGCCACAGGATAGGCGCTATGGTCACCAATGTGATACGCCTGGCAATTGCGGCAATCCTGCTGGGCCTACTTTTATGGATCACTACCGGGCATCCATATCCCGCATTTGCCGATGCAAAAGCATGGCAGTGGCTGGCGCTGTCCGCTCTGGTGGGATATGTATTCGGAGACTTTTGCCTGTTCAACTGCTATCTTTCCATAGGGCCGCGTTTCGGCCAGCTGCTTATGACTCTGGCTCCGCCGGCCGCTGCCGTGGCGGGGTATTTCCTTCTGGGAGAGTCACTCAGCTGGCGTTCTGTGCTGGCAATGGCCGTTACCCTGAGCGGTATTGCCATCTCCATCCTGAGCCGCGGAGAGGGTCATCACATCAAGCTTTCCCTTCCGCTCAAAGGAATCCTGCTTGGAATTGGAGCCGGTGTGGGACAGGGCGTGGGCCTGGTGCTCAGCAAGATTGGTATGGAGCACTATTCCGCGGCGCTGCCCGCAGACGCCCCAGCCGCTATGCAGGCGATGCTTCCCTTTGCCTCTACAATGATCCGCGCCATAGTGGGATTTGCCGGATTCTTTATATTGATTTCCATTCAAAAAGGGCTGGGCAATCTCAAACGGGGTATCCGGGACAAGGCCGGAATGAAATATGCCGCCCTCCTGACCCTGTTCGGACCGGCTTTCGGAGTATCACTCTCCTTACTGGCAGTGCGTTATGCCGATGCCGGAATCGCCTCTACCCTTATGGCCCTGACCCCGGTGCTGATAGTGGTTCCCGATGTGCTCATCAACAAGAAAAAGCCCACTCTCAGGGAATTGGCGGGAATCGCGGTCACAATGTTGGGCGTAGCCCTTTTCTTCTTGCACAAATAGCAAAAAAAAGGTAGATTTGTAGGAATTAATCCTACAATTATGACAATCACAGGAATAGGCGAAACCGTTCTGGACATTATTTTCCAGAATATGCAGCCGCAGGCCTCGGTGCCCGGCGGATCAACATTCAATGCAATGATATCTCTTGGCCGCACAATTGGCCGCGATATGCCCGAGGTAAAACTCAGGATGGTCTCACAAATTGGCGACGACCCCGTGGGAGATATAGTGTTTGCATTTATGAAAGAGAACAGGGTCAGTACCGATGCAATGGTAAGGTCCAAGGGACAGAGCACCGTATCAATGGCTATGCTGGACGAGAACCGCAACGCCAAGTATGAGTTTTTCCGCGACCTCAACCTGCCTGCTTTCGAAGCTCCGGAGCTGGATTTCGGCCCGGGCGACATTGTGCTGTTCGGTTCTTTCTTCGCCATCAACCCCGAGACCAGAGAGCAGACCCGCGCCATTATCCGCAAGGCTAAGGCCGCCGGCGCCACTGTATATTACGACATCAACTTCCGCAAGAGCCACGACGCCAAGGCATCCCTGCCGCTGATAGAAGAGAATATCTCACTTTGCGACATTGTGCGCGGCTCTTTAGAAGACATAGAGGCTCTTTATGGCAGCGACAACGCCGCAGAAGTATACGAAAAGCACATCGCCCCGCTGTGCAAGAATTTCATCTGCACCAAGGGCGCCATGGAGACGGAAGTATTCTCTCCCGGCTTCAGAAACAGCTATCCCGTTCCGCAGGAGACGCCTGTAGTGAGCACGATTGGCGCCGGCGACAACTTCAACGCAGGCACCGTGTATGCTCTCACCAAATACAGGAAACTGGACTGGGACACCATCGTGCCCATTGCCCACAGTTTCTCTGCCAATGTTGTGGCAAGTATGTTCAACTACGTGGACGCTGATTTCAAGGCCGAATAACCCTATATACGATATGAAGAGATTTCTTATTTGTCTGGCGGCAATCCTGGCCGCAGTCACCATCTATGCCAGGGACTATAACGTATCGTCTCCCGACGGCAAAATCAATGTAACAATCAGCTGCGGCGAAAGCATTTTCTGGAGCGTAGCCAAAGACGGCAAACAGCTTATTGCCCCTTCTAAAATCGCTCTTACGCTCACCGACGGCACAGTATACGGCAAGAATGCAAAATTCCGCAAGGCAAAGGGTCTCTGTGTTTCCGAAACTCTGTTTCCCCAGAACTTCAAGCGGAGCGAGCTCAGGAACGAATACAACCAGATAACTCTGGTTGCAAAGCCGTTCGACTTGATATTCCGTGTATCGAACGACGGCGTAGCCTATAGGTTTGTAACCAAAAAGGGCGTTGAAATCGCCTCCGAAACTGCCGAATTCAACTTCCCGGACGACCCTATGGCGTGGATTCCCTATGTCAGGGACGGCGGCACAATAGAGCAGCAGTTCTTCAACTCGTTTGAGCATCTTTATGCCAACATCCACATATCGCAGTGGGACGCTGCCCGCATCGCCTTCCTCCCCATCACCATAGAGACCACGGCCGGTCCGCGCGTAGCCATCACCGAGGCCGACCTGCTGAACTATCCCGGGATGTATCTATCCAACCTGGACGGCGGCACCTGCCTTAAGGCTATGTTTGCCGGCTATCCCAAGGACATTGTCCAGGGCGGCCACAATATGCTGCAGGGTATTGTCACCTCGCGCGAGCCTTATATTTACAAGGGCGAGAAAGGCGAGGAACTTCCCTGGAGGGTGGCGGTAATCACCGACGACGATGCCTCGCTGGCCGACAATGACCTTATTTGGCGTCTGGCCAAACCCGCCGAGGGCGATTTCTCCTGGGTAAAGCCCGGCAAAGTTGCGTGGGACTGGTGGAACGACTGGAACCTCAAGGGCGTTGATTTCAAGTCGGGAATCAACAATGATACATACAAGTATTACATAGATTTCGCGGCTGCCCACGGCATTGAATATGTCATCCTGGACGAAGGATGGGCCGTGAATCTCCAGGCGGACCTGATGCAGGTGGTGCCCGAGATAGATCTTCCTATGCTTAGTTCTTACGCTATAAGCAAGGGAGTCAAACTGGTCCTATGGGCCGGCTACTGGGCCTTCAACCGCGATATGGAAGGTGTATGCAAGCACTACAGCGAGATGGGCATCGCCGGCTGGAAGATAGACTTTATGAACCGCGACGACCAGCCTATGGTCGCCTTCTACGAAAAGGCCGCCCGCACCGCCGCCAAGTATCACCAGTTTGTGGATTTCCACGGCGCCTTCAAACCCGCCGGCCTGACCCGCACCTGGCCCAACGTCCTCAATTTCGAAGGTGTGAACGGCCTGGAGCAGCTCAAATGGATGGGTCCCGAATACGACCAGGTGACCTACGACGTCACCATCCCCTTCACCAGGCTGGTGGCAGGCCCCTGCGACTATACCCAGGGCGCTATGCGCAACGCCATCAAGGTGAATTACTTCCCTTGCGACAATGAGCCTATGAGCCAGGGCACCCGCTGCCGCCAGCTGGCAGAATATGTGGTGTTCGACGCCCCTTTCACTATGCTATGCGACTCCCCCACCAACTATGAGGCAGAGGAAGAGTGCACCCGCTTTATCGCCTCCATCCCCACCGTATGGGACGAGACCATAGCCCTGGACGGCCGCATCTCACAGTATATATCCATTGCACGCCGCAGCGGCAGCAAGTGGTATCTGGCCGCTATGACCGACTGGAACGAGCGCGACATCACCTTTGAACTGCCTTTCGAGGCTGCAGACGGCACTTCTGCCACACTCTGGCGCGACGGCGTCAACGCCCACCGCAACGGGCAGGACTACCGCAAAGAAGAGATCAAAGTAAAGGATGGCAAAGTCACTGTGCATCTGGCTCCCGGAGGCGGATGTGTACTGGTATTCTGATAGATAAGACCAATGAACAACAACGAATTTGATGTAATAATCATTGGCGGCGGCATCACCGGCGCGGGCACGCAGCGCGACTGCGCAATGCGGGGCCTCAGAACCCTGCTGATAGAGCGCAGCGACATCGCCACCGGCGCCACCGGCCGCAACCACGGCCTGCTCCACTCCGGAGCCCGCTATGCCGTCAATGACCCCGAATCGGCCGAAGAGTGCATCAAGGAGAATATGATCTTGCGCCGCATCGCCTCCCACTGCGTGGACGAGACCGACGGCCTGTTCATAACGCTGCCCGAAGATGACCTGGCATATCAACAGACATTCGTGGACGCCTGCAGAAAAGCGGGTATCAGCGCAGAAATCATAGACCCGGAACTGGCAAAACGGCTTGAGCCTTCTGTCAATCCCGAGCTTACGGGGGCCGTGAGGGTGCCCGACGGCAGCGTGGACCCCTTCCGCCTTTGCGCAGCCAATATGTTGGACGCCAAACTCCACGGCGGGCAGGTGCACCTGCACACCACAGTGACGGGCTTCATCCGCGAGGGAGACACCATCAAAGGCGTGCACACCCGCAACCTCATCACCGGCGAAGAGCGCGACTTCTATGCTCCCGTCACGGTGAATGCCGGTGGCATCTGGGGCCACGACATAGCGGCCATGGCCGGCGTAAATGTAGGGATGTTCCCTGCAAAAGGGGCACTGCTGGTGTTTGCCCACCGCGTGAACAATATGGTGATTAACCGCTGCCGCAAGCCTTCCAACGCCGATATTCTGGTGCCGGGAGACACCGTGTGCATAATTGGCACGACATCCACCCGCATCCCGTTTGAAGAGTGCGACAATGTGAGCGTCACTCCCGACGAAGTGACCTTGCTTATCACCGAAGGTGCCAAGATGACCCCTTCGCTCTCCTCTACCCGAATCCTGCGCGCATATGCCGGCGTAAGACCGCTGGTCAGCGCCGACAACGATCCCAGCGGGCGCAATATTTCCCGCGGTATCGTATGTCTGGACCACGAAGAGCGCGACGGCCTCAAAGGCTTCATAACCATCACCGGCGGCAAGCTGATGACATATCGCCTTATGGCAGAAATCGCCACCGATGCGGTATGTCGGAAACTGGCGGTACAGAAGACCTGTGAAACGGCCGACATCCCCCTGCCGGGCAGCGAAGAAGGGTCGTACGAAGCAGTCGCCCAAAAGATTTGGGAGAAGCCTTCCACCGCCCAGAAAGCCGCAGCGGCCCGTATGGGCAGCCGCGCTTCCCGCATCCGCACCCGCGACCGTCTGGACGAAGCGCTGATATGCGAATGCGAAGAGGTCTCGGTAGGAGAGGTCAAAAATGCCATCGAAAGGTTGGACGCCTCTACCCTCACCGATCTTCGCCGCCGCACCAGAATAGGAATGGGCACCTGCCAGGGCGAATTCTGCGCCTGCCGTGCCGCAGGCCTGCTGGCCAAGGCACACGGATGCATCGAAAAAGAACGCGACGACCTCAAGGAGTTCCTGCAAGAGCGCTGGAAGGGCAACTTCCCCATCGGCTGGGGTGACACCCTGCGCGAGGCGGAGTATACACAGTGGGTCTACAAACACGTATTAGGATTATAATCGGATGAAATTCAATACAGTCATAATAGGTGGCGGCCTGGCCGGCCTTACCGCGGGCATCAGCCTCCAGATGGCCGGCAAAAGCACCGCAATAATCAGCGAAGGCCAGAATGCACTGCACTTTTTCTCGGGAAGCCTAGAAAGTATGGAAGAGGCCCCTCAGCGTGTGGTGGACCTTTTTGCCCAGGCAGGCATCGCCTTGCACTACAACCCCGGCTACCGGCTTATGCCAATGGGCACCCTAAAGAAATCGACTCTTTCGCTGGAAGATATCAGTCTGTTCCCGGAGACGAAGATTGGAAATAAAGCCCTGATAGTCAGCTTTAGCGGCTATCACGACTTCTTCTGCGGATTCCTTCAGGAGGGGCTGGAAAAACAGGGCGTTCAATGCCGTGTCCAGTTGCTGAGCCTCCCCGAACTGGAGCATCTTGAAAAGAGCCCGAGCGAGATGCGCTCTGTGCAGATTGCCCGCACTATGGACCTGATCTGGGAGAATGTGGTGCGCGAAATACGCATTCTTCTCAGAGACGAGGACACGGTGATTTTGCCGCAGGTATTCGGTCTAAAAGACACCTCGGTGCTGAGTCGTATCCGCCAGGGAATCCCCGCCCAAGTGGTCTTCACCGGCACCCTCCCACCCTCAGTTCCGGGAATCCGCACCCAAATGCTGCTCAAGCGCCGCTACGAGCTGCTGGGAGGCACCTACCTTATGGGAGACCAGGCCACCGGCGCCCACATCCACGATGGGGCCATCCACAGCATCGTGACCCACAATCTCGGCAACCATTTTATGGAAGCGGAGAACTTTATCCTGGCTTCCGGTTCATTCTTTTCCAAGGGCCTGCGCTCCAATCCGTTTGAAATCTCAGAACCTGTGTTCGGGCTGGATGTGGAGCAGGCAGAAGACCGCAGCGACTGGTACAACCCCGAGTTTATGCGCGAGCAACCCTATATGAAATATGGCGTCACCACAGATGCCAGCCTGCACGCAATTAAAGGGGGCGAGCCCATCAAGAATCTCTATGCTATAGGTTCCATTCTTGGTGAAACCCGTCCCGAACTGGGCACCGGCGGCGGACTTGCCATCCGCAGCGCCCTGGAAGTGGCAGACCAAATCCTAAAACAGACAGAAGAATGAAACTCCAGGAATATACTTCAAGTTCGCACAACTTTGAGGAGTGCATGAAATGCACCGTATGCACCGCATACTGCCCTGTCCTGCAAGTCAACCCCCTCTATCCAGGGCCCAAGCAGGCCGGTCCCGACGGCGAGCGCCTTCGCCTAAAGGACCCTTTCTTCTTTAACTATGCCCTGAAATACTGCCTCAACTGCAAGCGTTGCGAAGTGGCCTGCCCCTCGGGCGTAAAGGTCGCCGACCTGATTCAGGCCGCGCGCATAAAATACGACAACTCACCAGTCAAGTGGCGCGACCGTATGCTGGCATCCACCGACTTTATGGGGCATCTGGCACGGCCATTCGCTCCCGTTGTAAATGCCGTGACAGGCCTTGGCGTGACCAAGACAATGATGGACGCAATGTTCAAGATTGACAGGCGGCGCACCTTCCCCAGCTATAGCGCCCGCAGTTTTGAAGGGTGGATGGGACGTCACGAGAAAGAACAGGCGGCCTTCCCGGAGCAGGTGGCCTATTTCCACGGCTGCTATGTAAATTACAACAATCCCCGCCTGGGTAAAGACCTGGTCAAGGTGCTCAACGCCCTGGGCGTGGGCGTGCAGCTGCTGGAAAAGGAGAAATGCTGCGGCATTGCTATGATCACCAACGGGATGAAGGCAGAAGCCACAAAGAACGCCAATCACAACGTCAAGGTTCTTTCAAAGGCGGTGGACAAAGGGCTGATGGTGCTCACCACCTCCTCTACCTGCACCCTGACACTGCGCGACGAATATCCCTCGCTGCTGGCCGTGGACAACTCGGCGGTACGCGACTTTGTGATAATGGCCACCCGCTTCATTTACGAGCGGCTGGAAAAGGGCGCAGAGCGTCATTTCAAGCCCGATTTCCACAAAAAAGTGGCTTACCATACCCCTTGCCATATGGAGAAACTGGGCTGGGGCGTCTTCTCAGAAAAACTGCTCAGGATGATTCCCGGCGTGGAATTCACAATGCTGGATTCTGCCTGCTGCGGCATTGCCGGCACCTATGGTTTCAAGCGTGAAAACTACGAGGCCTCCCAGGCGATAGGCAAACCGCTGTTCGACCAGATAAAGACTGTGAACCCCGACGTCGTGGCCTGCGACTGCGAGACCTGCAAGTGGCAGATAGAGATGT
The DNA here is from genome assembly GCA_016290415.1 of Bacteroidales bacterium. GTDB lineage: Bacteria > Bacteroidota > Bacteroidia > Bacteroidales > UBA932 > Equibacterium. The sequence continues at coordinate 1,664 of JAEETP010000027.1, read as the reverse complement.
CCACGGGCTACCCGGTTGCCAATCCCATATCGATTTTGGCAGAAGCGATAGAAACAAATAAAGATTAGATATGCTGAAATTTCTGAAACAGCCTGCATACCGCCCGGCCGAAACCGGGCCCAAGGCAGATGCGAAGTACAAGCGACTGCGCCTCCAGGTGTTCCTGGGCGCCTTTATTGGCTACGCCGGATTCTATCTGGTGCGAAAGAACCTCTCAATGGCCATCCCGGCTATGGCACCGCTCGGCTTCGAAAAAACCGAACTTGGCTTTGTGCTGGGTCTTAACGCCGCCGCCTACGCCTTGTCAAAATTCTTGATGGGAAGCGTTTCCGACAGGTCTAACGCGCGTGCTTTTCTCCCTCTGGGACTGATACTTACAGCCATTTCAATGTGCTTTATGATAGTCCCCATCCAATGGATAGGAGCCGAGCACAAAACGTGGGCGATAGTGGTAATGGGCGTGCTCAACGCCCTGGTGGGATGGTTCAACGGAATGGGTTGGCCTCCCTGCGGCCGGGTGATGACACACTGGTTCTCGCCCGGTGAGCGCGGCACTATGATGAGCATCTGGAACTGTGCCCACAACGTGGGCGGAGCGCTGGTCGGCCCTATGGCCACCTACGGCGCCGCCTGGTTTGGAAGCTGGTTCTACGGCACCCATAGCGAGCTCTATTTCCTGATTGGCACATTCGCCTTCCCGGCAGCGGTGGCTCTGTTCATAGCCCTGCTGGCCTACATCCTGCTGCGCGACACGCCGCAGTCCTGCGGTCTGCAGTCGGTGGAGGCCTGGCGCAATGACTATCCCAAGAACTATTCAGAGAAGCACGAGACCACCCTCACCACCAAGGAGATCCTCTTCAATCACGTGCTCAACAACAAGTTCCTCTGGTTCATAGCCCTGGCAAACGCCTTCGTGTATATGGTGCGCTACGGCTGCCTTGACTGGGCGCCGACTATCCTCACAGAAAAGGGCATCGACCTCAAGAGCGCCGGCTGGGCCTATTTCGCCTATGAATTTGCCGCCATTCCCGGCACCCTGCTATGCGGATGGCTGTCCGACAAACTGTTCCACGGCCGCCGCGCCCTGCCCACAATGCTCTTTATGGCTCTGGTAATGGTATTCGTGGTACTGTACTGGCTGTTTATAGACAACCTAACCGTGGTCATAATCAGCCTTATCGGCATTGGATTCTTCATATATGGCCCCGTGATGCTCATAGGCGTCCAGGCGCTGGACCTTGCCCCCAAGAATGCCGCCGGCACCGCCGCAGGCCTCACCGGCTTCTTCGGATATTTCCTGGGCACATTCATTCTTGCAAACACCGTCATCGGCCTGGTGGCGCAGAATGCCGGCTGGGGATGGACATTTGTATTGCTTATAGCCGCCTGCCTGCTGGCCATCTTCTTTATGGGCCTCACCCTCAAGGAAGAGCGTAAGCCGGCCAATTAAAACTTAACGAAATGAAAACAATCAAAGAGGTACTCTACGACTGCCAGGCAAAAGGCACCGCCGTGCTGGCAACAAACTTTTATAATTACGAAACCCTTACCTGCGTGGCCCGCGCAGCCCAGGCGATGAATGCCCCGGTGATGCTTCAGCTGACCCGGTCGTCCATAGATTATATGGGGCTGCACACTGCCTACAAGATGGGACGTCAGGTTAT
>JAEETP010000026.1 GCA_016290415.1 Bacteroidales bacterium | reverse complement strand
ACGGCGGCAAAAATCATTACCCAGCCCAGCCAACACACCGTTTTCGGCCCCGCATATCTGGTGGTGGAAGATGTTCCGCTGCCGCTCGCGCTGCCGTTCGGTTTCGTGCCCGATATGCCAGACCGCGCCAGCGGTATTATGATGCCTACCTATGGCGAAGAGAAAACCAGGGGTCTGTATCTACGTGACCTTGGCTATTATGTGGTGATCAACGACCACATTGACGTCTCCCTGACGGGAGATATATACAGCTACGGCTCGTGGGCGCTGGAGTTCACATCCCGTTATAAGAAGAGATACGCCTATTCTGGCGATATGAATATCACCTATTCGGTGGATAAGACAGGCGAGAAAGGCACCGACAGTTATAACGAATCCAAAAACTTCGGTGTGAAATGGTCTCACGCGCAGGACTCCAAGGCCCGCCCGGGTACCACCTTCCGCGCTTCGGTAAACTTCTCCAGCCCCTCCAACAGCCGGTACAATTCCACCAGCGTATCGGAGGCGGTACAGAGCCAGACATCATCGTCAATATCGTACTCCAAGAATCTCGGCTTCGGAAGCATATCCATCAATATGCTGCACAGTCAGAATACCAAGGACTCTTCCTATGTATTCACGCTGCCTAATATGACTTTCAACGTGAACCGTTTCTTCCCGTTCAAGCGCAAGGTAAGGGTGGGCAAGGAGCGTTTCTACGAGCAGATATCCCTCAGCTACAGCACCTCGTTCCAGAACAAGATCAACTTCAAGGCCAGCGAGTTTATGCAAGAAGGTTTTGTGGACAAGTTCAACAACGGTATGAGCCACAAGATCACCATCGGACTGCCGTCGTTCACACTGCTCAAGTATCTCAACTTCTCGCCGGGTGTGAACTACGGTGCCAATATGTTCTTCCGCAAGACCACCCAGTTCTACAATCCCGAAACAGACAAGGTTGAGTCGTCGATGTCCAAGCAGTTCTCTACCTTGGGCATAACTCAGACATATTCGGCATCCATCTCTATGAGTACCCGAATCTACGGTCTGTTCCAGTTCAACCCCAAAGGAAATCTGATTGCCATCAGGCATATGATTACCCCTTCGTTCAGCCTCTCTTTCCAGCCTGAGCTGGGTACGGCCGCCAACGGATGGCGCACGCTGTCTTATCTGAATAGCAAGGGCGAGGAGGTCACCAAAGATTATAATATTTATGCCGGTCAGCTGAACTCGCCTCCCGGCAAAGGCAAGAGCGGTTCTATGAGCTTCTCCTTCGGCAATAACCTAGAGGCCAAGGTGAGGGACACAAAAGACACCACAGGCGTCGGCACCAAAAAGATCAAACTGATAGACCAGCTGAATATCGGTGGTTCATATAACTTCCTGGCCGATTCGCTTAGGCTGTCCACCATTTCCATTTCCGGTAGCACAACGGTGTTCGGCAAGGTCGGCATCAACGGAAACCTGACTCTGGATCCCTACGACGTGAACGAACGTGGTGCCCGCTGCAACAAATTCCTGATATTGACCAAGCACAAACTGGCCCGCATCACCAACGCATCTGCTTCGCTGTCTTATTCACTCAACGGCAAAGGCCATATAAACGGTAATGACGGCCGCAAAGATGCTTCCAGCTCGGGTTCCAAAGAGCAGGAATACTACCGCGTTTATTATCACCCGCTCACGGGCGAATATATCCCCGGCGGATGGCTGTACTATCTGAATCCCGATATTCCCTGGAGCCTGAGCTTCAGTGTAAATATGTCTTACAGCGGTTCGTACAGCTATACCAACAATCAGCTGCAGAAGGTGAACAAGTGGACCCGGACCGCCACAATGAGCGGTCAGCTGCGTCTCACTAAAGCCTTGAATTTCTCCCTGAATACCGGCTTTGACTTGAGTACATTCACAATGACGACTTCCCAGCTGAGTGCAACCTACGACCTGCACTGTTTCAATATCAGTGTCAACTGGGTGCCTACCGGCAAGTGGCAGAGCTGGGGATTCCGCATAGCTGCCAATTCATCTACCCTCAGCAGCCTGCTTAAATACGATAAATCCTCCAGTTTCTGGGACAACAGATAATAATGTCAATATGAAAAATATAATTGCCCCCTCTGTCCTTTCTGCCGACTTCGGTAACCTGGAAAGGGATATCAAGATGCTTAACGGTTCCGATTGCACCTGGCTGCACCTGGATATAATGGACGGCGTTTTCGTGCCCAATATGTCCTTTGGCTTCCCTGTTATAGAGAGCATAGCCAAAGTGGCTAAAAAGCCTATGGACGCCCATCTTATGATTGTGGATCCCGACCGTTACATAGAGCGTTTTGCCAAACTCGGCGTAGAGTATATCACCGTTCATCTGGAGGCTTGCACGCACCTGAACCGCACCGTGGCCGCTATTCGCGACTGCGGCGTGAAGGCCGGCGTTGCCATTAACCCGCATACCAACGTGGCGCTGCTGGAAGATGTGCTGCCTTATATCGATATGGCCCTGATTATGTCGGTGAACCCCGGATTCGGCGGGCAGAAGTTCATCCCTCAGTCGGTGGAGAAGGTGCGCAAATTGCGCAAGATGATAGACGACTCCGGCAGCAAGTGCCTGATTGAGATAGACGGCGGAGTGGGAGAGGACAACGTGGCTATGCTTGCCCAGGCCGGTGTGGATGCTTTTGTGGCCGGCAGTTCGGTGTTCGGCTCCAAGGATCCTCTGGCCACCATCACCTTTATGGCGAATGCCTAATAGGCCACTTCTTTAAAAGCGAAATATCTGATATAGCCGTCGGCCGTCTTGATTTCAAGGCGGCCGTCTTGCAATACGCCGGTTATGACTCCCTTGAACTGTGTTCCGGTGGCGGTGTCGGTGAATATATGGGGGGTGTCTTTTAGGTAAAGCCTATCCAGATACCGGCCAGCTGTCCGTTCGCAAATATTGTCATATTCGGCGAATACCGACTCAGCCAGAGGCGGCAGTTCGTCCTCTATAACATAATTGTTTCCCGTTATGATCTTCAGAGATGTTGGGTTCGGTATCCAATCTGGAAATACAGATTGGTTGAGGTTGATACCTATGCCTGCCACAGTGTCTTTAAGCTTGCTTCCGCTCACAGTGTGTGATATCAGAATTCCGCAGATTTTCCTGTCCGAGACATATATGTCGTTGGGCCATTTGATGGTGGCGTGAACCCCTTTGCTCTCGAGGTAATCGCACACGCCCAGCGAGACGGCGCGGCAAATCATAAACTGGTGGCGCGCCTCCAGATCCGTATGGGAAAGGTATATCGAAAAGGTCAGGTTGGCCCCTTGGTCGCTGCACCAGACATTTCCTTTCTGCCCCTTTCCGGCGGTTTGCAGACGAGCTGCCCAGACCTCTTTATGCACCAGCGAATCCCTCTCTTTCTCCATTGCCGAATTTGTGGATTCGATTGTGTTATACCATATTATTTTCATATATTTGTAGGTTTTACAATCGTATGCGAAAATAGCAGTTTATTTATGAATAACGAAACTGAGAATAAAGAAATAAAAGTTATTGCGGAGGCTATGCTTGAGAAGAAGGCGAAGGATGTGGTTGCAATGGACCTCACCGGCATAGGCACCGCCATCACCGACAATTTTGTGATTTGCAATGCCGACAGCACCACTCAGGTCGTGGCCATCAGCGACAATATCGTAGAGAAGATGTGGACGGAGTGCCACCGCGACCCCATCCGCAGCCAGGGGCGCGAAAATGCCTTCTGGATTATACTTGACTATGGCGACACAGTGGTGCACGTTTTCAAAACCGAATACCGCGAATTCTACCGACTTGAAGATCTTTGGGCAGATGCGGAAAAAACCATTTTTACAGACGATGAGCAGTAACGATACCAACAAGCCGACTCAGGGAAACCAGCCCGGCGACAAATGGCCCAAGATAGGCCTTCCCGGCGGCGGCAAGGTTAAGCGCCCCCGCTGGATTCTTTGGATTTACCTGGCGCTGATTGGAGGTCTGGCTGTTCTCTGGGCCACCAGCGGCGGCACCAATCCGGTGAAAAAAGAGTGGTTTGAGGTCCGCGACGAGATTCTCCCTACCGGCAGCGTGCAAAAGGTGGTTTACGTGCGCAACAGCCATCGCGGTGAGGTATACATCAAAAACACTGCTACAGAACGCTACAATAACTATTTCCCCGAAGGTACACAACCCAAGAAGGGGCCGTATTTCTATTTCCTGGTTTCCGACACATTCAATGCAGAAACCGAGTTTGACGCAGTGCTGCAGCAGATGGATGAGCTGGACCGCTTTGAAGTCGTTATAGAAGAGCGAACCAGCGGCTGGGCCAACATTATGGACTGGATATGGATACTGCTGATGCTGGTCTTCTTCATAATGCTGTTCGTGATGCCAATGCGCAATATGGGCGGCGGTGCCGGCGGCGGAATATTCAATGTGGGCAAGTCGCAGGCCAAGATATTCGACGGCGACAACCAGAACAAGGTCACATTCAAGGATGTGGCCGGCCTGGAAGAGGCCAAGGTGGAGGTTATGGAGATTGTGGATTTCCTGAAGAATCCCAAGAAATACACCGCCCTCGGCGGCAAGATTCCCAAAGGCGCACTGCTGGTGGGCCCTCCCGGTACAGGCAAGACCCTGCTGGCCAAGGCTGTGGCAGGTGAGGCCAACGTTCCGTTCTTCTCCATTTCGGGTTCTGACTTTGTGGAGATGTTTGTGGGTGTGGGTGCCTCCCGCGTCCGCGACCTGTTCCGTCAGGCCAAGGAGAAAGCTCCGTGCATCGTGTTCATAGACGAAATTGACGCTGTGGGCCGTTCCAGAAGCAAGAATATCGGCTTTTCTTCAAATGACGAAAGGGAGAATACCCTGAACCAGCTGCTCACCGAAATGGACGGTTTCGGCAGCAATTCGGGCGTTATAGTGCTTGCCGCCACCAACCGTGCCGACGTGCTGGACAGCGCGCTGATGCGTGCCGGCCGCTTTGACCGCCAGATACACGTGGATCTGCCCGAACTCAAGGAGCGCCTTGAAATCTTCAAGGTCCACCTTCGCAAAATCAAACTGGAGCCCGGTTTTGATATGGAGTTCCTGGCAAAGCAGACTCCCGGATTCTCCGGAGCCGATATAGCCAATGTATGTAACGAGGCGGCCTTGATTGCAGCCCGTCACAATAAGGAGTTTGTAGAAAAACAGGACTTCCTGGATGCAATTGACCGCATTGTGGGAGGTCTGGAGCGCAAGAGCAAGATTATCTCTGCAGAAGAGAAGAGGACCATTGCCCATCACGAGGCCGGCCACGCCACCGTCAGCTGGATATTGCCCCACGCAAACCCGTTGCTCAAGGTCACCATTATCCCGCGCGGCCAGGCGCTGGGCGCTGCCTGGTATCTGCCAGAAGAGCGTCAGCTCACCACCCGCGAGCAGCTTATGGACGAGATGGCGGCCACAATCGGCGGCCGCGTGGCAGAGCAACTTGTGAACGGAGATGTCTCTACCGGCGCCCTCAATGACCTTGAAAAGCTTACCCGGCAGGCCCAGGCTATGGTCGCCTACTTCGGTATGAGCGAGAAGATTGGCAACGTATCGTACTACGATTCCACCGGCCGCAGCGAGATGGGATTCACCAAACCTTACAGCGAGAAGACTGCAGAGGAGATTGACAAGGAGGTCAAGAAACTCATAGACCAGGCTCACGCCACCGCCACCAAGGTGCTCAAGACGCACCGCAAGGGCTTCGAAGAACTTGCTCAGTTGCTGCTGGAGCGGGAGGTGATATTCTCTGAAGATGTAGAGCGCATACTTGGCCCCCGTCCCGGAGGTGTCAATCCCAACGAGGTTATAGGCGGTGAACCCGAGCAGCCCGTCCAGCCGGAAACACCCTCTGAACCCGAACCCAAAGAGCCTCAGGCTCCGGAACCTGCACCCGTTGAATCTCCTACACTTTTCTAGATATGACGCCATTGCTCAAAAGGACCATTAGTGCGGTGCTGCTGGTAGCAGTGCTGATAGGTTGCCTTTTGCTGCATCCTTTGTGCTGTGCGGCGCTGTTTGCCGCCGCCCTGGCTGTGATGGCAGGGGAGTTTTACAGGATGGCGATGGGACGCGGCACCCATAAGGTGCCTCGCGCTTTGGCGTTGTGCCTAATTGCCGGCGTTTGCCTTGCGAGTTTCCTGATAAAATATTACAGACTTGGACTGCACTGGCTGTTGCTTGCTTTCCCGCTGTTGCTGGCTGTGCTTGCCGCGGTGCTTCTGGACAGGGAAAAGAGGATAGAAGTTCTCACAGCGCAGGACATTTGTTTTCCCGTTGCCTATATGCTTCCGTCGTTTATGATATCGCAGATGCTGCTGTTTGACCGCGCGGGCAATTACTCGCCCTACCTTTTCATTGCAGTGATGGTGCTGGTGTGGATAAACGATGTGAGCGCCTACGCCGCCGGAATGGCGTTTGGCCAGCGGCAGAACAGCCGCAAACTGGCACCGCATATATCGCCTAATAAATCCTGGGCCGGGGCCATTGGCAGCGTTGTGTTTACCCTGGCTGCCGGAGCGTGCCTGTATCTTCTGGGCTTTTTCCCCATCAAGTTGTGGCAGTGGCTGGCGGCCGCATTCATAGTTGTGGTCTTCGGTATATTCGGCGACCTGTTTGAATCGCTTGTAAAGCGCCACTACGGTGTCAAAGACTCAGGCAATATCATTGCCGGTCACGGCGGCATGTGGGACCGTTTTGACGGGGCGCTTTTTGCAATACCGGCAGTAACTGTTTTCTTTATTCTAACCAGTATTATCTGATTTTCTTATGAGACTCCATCCGGAAGGCATATACTTTGCTCTGATAACCACCATTATTTGCATCGCAGGAGCAGTGCTGGCAATTCATTATTGCAAGCAGCCGGCTCTTAAATGGTCGCTTGTTGCAGTCTGTGTGCTGGTGACGGCAATGATGTTTATGTTCTTCCGCAAACCCGACCGTGAGGTAACGGTTGATCCGGAGGTTGTGGTGGCTCCTTCTGACGGCAAGGTGGTGCAGGTCCGCAAGGTGTTCGTCCCGGAATATTTCAACGGCGAGTGCACGGAAATCTCTATTTTCCTTTCGCTGTTCGACGTCCATATCAACTGGTTCCCCGTAGGGGGCGAGGTGGTCTATAGCAAATACTATCCCGGTGCCCATACTTTCGCTTTTGTGCCCAAGGCTTCTGAAAAGAACGAGCACACTTCTGTGGTGGTTCGCAATCAGAACGGCCGGGAGGTGATGTTCCGCCAGATAGCAGGCATAGTGGCCCGCAGGGTGGTAAGTTATGCCCGTGAAGGCCAGAGCTATGCCCAGTCTTCCGAGTCGGGATTCATCAAGTTCGGATCCCGCCTTACCATATTCGTTCCCGGCGACGTGGAGCCTCTGGTCAAGGTCGGTGATAAAGTAAAAGGCAGTGTAACACCCATCGCCAGACTATGATTCCCGTTGAACTAGGCACCGAGAAGATTGGCAAACTGCTGAAGCAGTATGCCACGCCCGCCATCATAGCGATGCTGGCTACATCGCTGTACAATATGGTGGACAGCATCTTCATAGGGCAGGGCGTGGGCCCGCTGGCTATATCCGGCCTGGCGGTTACTTTCCCGCTGATGAATATCTCCATCGCCTTCGGTACCCTGGTGGGAGTGGGTGCAGCCACGCTGATATCCATCCTCCTTGGCCAGAAAGACTATAAGATGGCCAACCGCGTGCTGGGCAATGTGGTGATACTCAACGTGGCCATAAGCTTTGTGGTGACGGCCCTCTCGCTGATCTTTATGGATCCGATACTCTATTTCTTCGGCGCCAGCGACAACACCATCTCGTATGCACGCGAGTATATGGTGGTGATTATGTGGGGCAATGTCATCTCACACCTCTATCACGGCCTCAACGGCGTGGTGCGCTCTTCCGGCCGGCCGCGGCTGGCAATGGCGGCCACCATACTGGCCGTCGTCCTCAACACCGTGCTTGACCCTATCTTCATCTTTGTGTTCAAGATGGGTATCCGCGGTGCCGCCATCGCCACCATCCTGGCGCAGGTCATCGCCCTGGTATGGATCACCAAAATCCTTTGCAACAAAGAGCACGTGCTCCACTTCTCCCGCGAAGTGTTCGAGTTCGACTTCAAAATAGCCTGGCGTTCCCTCTCGATAGGTATGTCGCCGTTTCTGATGAATATCGCCTCTTGTTTCGTGGTTATACTCATCAATAATCAGCTGAAGTATCACGGCGGCGATTTGGCCATAGGCGCCTACGGCATCGCCAACCGCCTCTGCTTCCTTTTCTTCACCATAACTATGGGCCTGACCCAGGGTATGCAGCCCATTGCCGGCTACAACTACGGGGCCCGCAACTGGAAAAGGGTCAAAGACGTCGTGAGGCTCACCATACTTTGCTCTGTGATAGCCCTTTCCATCGGTTTTGTGGTAGGTATGCTGATGCCCGACCTGGCGGTGTCGCTCTTTACCCGCGACGCCGAGCTCAGGGCCATTTCTGCCCGTGCATTCCGCATTTCTGTGCTGATGTTTCCCGTGGTCGGCTTCCAGGCAGTTGTTACAAACTTTTTCCAGTGCATCGGCCGGGTGGGCAAGGCCATATTCCTGTCCCTGTCTCGTCAGCTGCTGTTCCTGATACCTTTCCTGCTGATATTCCCGCCGCTGTGGGGTACGGACGGCGTATGGTTCAGTATGCCGGCATCGGACTTGGTTTCGGCCATCGTGGCACTGGCACTGTTCATTCCGCTGATGCGTGAATTTGACAGGATGGAGAAAGAATCTTCTTTGCAAACAAATCAATAAGATATGGAAAACAAGATAATAATCACCGTAGGACGGCAGATCGGCAGCGGCGGGTTGCGCATTGCGCGAATGGTCGCAGAAAAGCTTGGCATTGAGGTCTATGACCGCAATTTGCTTATGTTGGCCGCAAAGGAGAGCGGTATCTCCCAGGAGATTCTTGCCGGCAGCGATGAAAAACCTGCACGAATAGGCCGCTTTGCAAAATTCCTGGGCATTCGCAGCTCGATTTATACCGATGCACAGATGTATTCCGACTCCAATATGCTCTCGGAAGATGAAGTTTTTGCACTCCAGAGCAAGGTTATCAAGGGCATCGCATCAAAGGGCTCGGGAGTGTTTGTGGGCCGCTGTGCGGACTATGTGCTTCGCGACTGCCCCGAACTTTTCTCGGTGTTCATCACAGCCGATATGCAGGACCGTATTGCCCGCGTATCGGAGCGTGAGAACCTTACGGCAGAAGAGGCCAAAAAGTATATCGAGACGGGCCAGAAGCGTCGCATCGAGTATTACAATTACTACACATTCAAGAAGTGGGGAGACAGCGCCAGCTATGACATCTGCCTGAATTCCAGCCGCTTCGGCCTTGAAAAAACAGCCGACCTGATTATAGAAATGCACAATAACAGAAATATCTAACCCACTCAAACAATTCTCACTATGAAAAAAATCATTTCCCTTTTGGTTATTGCACTTTGCCTTGTTGCGTGCAATTCCGTAGACCAGAAACTTGACAAGCTTGAGAAAGCTTGCGAAGACAAGAACATTGAGAAGGCAGAGAAAATCTGCGCTTCTATCGACGCTGCCAAACTGGATGCAGAGCAGTCTGCACGCCTCACAGCCGCTACCGTAAAAATGGCCGCCATCAAGGCAGAGCAGTTCATCAAGGATGCCGGCGAGGCAGTTAAGGACGCCGTTGAAGAGGCCGGCCGCGAGGCTCAGGAAGCTATCGAGCAGGTAAGCGACGAAACCAAACAAGCCATAGAACAGGCGAAATAGCTGTCTCTATGTCATTCGAAATAAACGAGGCTCCGGAAGGGGCCTCGTTTATTTTTCAATCAGTTTCCTGAGTGTTTCCGGGGTGATGTCTTTGGCCAGGATGGTGCCGTTTTTGTCCAGCAGATAGATTTTGGGGGCGGTGGCGACGTCGTATTTCTGGTAGAGGTCGCTGTCGGGCCAGCTGGTGCGAAGGTCTTTCCAATAGCAGGCGCAGCCTTTGAGGCTGGATTTCCACTCGTCGGGGTCGGGACCGACATAAACCGAGACCACCCGTGCTCCTTTGCGGCGCAGAAGACTGCGCATATCGCGAAGCTGCTGCTTCCAGGCGGTGCAGTCGCTGCAGGAAACCAAATTGAAGAAGAGGACGGTGTAATTCCTTCCTCCGCTGCCCAGCATCGATTTTTCACGGCCGTGACGGTCGAGCAGCGAAGCGTCGCAGGCGACGGAGCCGACGGGATTCAGGCGGAAACGGCGTAAAGCCTCGTCCATTTGCGCCAGTACCTCCGGCGACCAGAGATCAGGTCTACCAACAATGTATTTCTCCGCTACAAGCGCGGCGCTTTCCAGCGCATCATATTCGCCCTGTCCGCGCAGGTAATTGTAAATACCCAGATAGGTGTCGCGGTACAGGCCGGGATCGTTGCCTATGCGAGAAGCGAACGCCTCGCATACATCGGCCACGGCAAGAGTATCCAGTCCGATATTGTCCCGCACGCCGTCTAAAAGGGAATACAGTGATGCCGTGAAGGATTCTTTCTGGCTCAGCAATTCTGCCAGGGCGGCGGCGTCCAGACGACGTCCAATGATTCTGTTGTCGGCATCCAGAAGCAGCAGGGAAGGGGTGCTGAGCACCGAATATTTCTTGTGGAATTCCGACACGCCTTCCGGGTCCCAAAGGTTATATACCCGCACCTGCGGATTCTCAATGCCGCCGAAATGCGAGATTGCATACTTGGCCCAGGCTGCCTTGTCGCTCTGGGTATAAACTGCATAGAAAGATAGGGGCGCAGTGCCTGAATACTCTTTCAGAATAGACACCAGCAGCGGCGTCTGCCGGGCGCAGGTGCTGCAGGCATCCTCGTAGAAATACAGGACCTTATAGCCTCCTGTAGCCTCGCGCACATCCACCGTCACTCCATCCAGACTCTCCAGGCTCAGTTCCGGGGCCGGCATCCCAAGCAGCGACTGTCGGTTGAATTCGGCAAAGGCATAAAGCATCGGGAAGGTCTCTTCCGAAGGCCAGCGCAGCTTCTTGTTCAAAAAGTAATTGTCTGCAATATAAACCGATACGCCTTCGACGCCCATAACCGGGCAGTCGGAATAATAGTCATAGGCGCGGCCGGCAATCCTGGCGCGGACCTCGTCGTCTGCGGCCGATTTTATCAAGACGTCCAGCCTGCTGCAGATGGAATCCACCGGCATTGTGCTGATGGCCTCGAAATAGCTCTTTAGGGAGTCGTATACGTTGGTCTGCTGCGCCGCAGCAACGCCACAGCACAGCATCAGGGATGCTATGAGGGCCAGCCGCCGCACTACTGAATCATTTTAAGATACTTGGCGATATCTACGTTCTTGGGGATGAAATCGGTGGCTTTGCCGCCGTTTACCAGCACGTCGCGGACCACGGTAGAGGAGATGAACGAATATTCGTGGCTGGAAGGGATAAATACTGTGAGAATGGAGGGCCTCATCCGTTTGTTGGCCTGCGATATGGCGCGCTCCAGCTCAAAGTCGGTGGTGGTGCGCATACCGCGGATTATGAATTTTGCTCCCTTCTTCACGCAGAAATCAACGGTAAGGCCGCTGAAAGAGCAGACCTCCACATTTTCCAGGTCGGCCACGGCGTCTTTGGCAATCTGAACCTTGACGTCGGTGGGGAAGAACCCGCCTCCCTTAGAGGAATTCTTGCCTACGGCAACAATTACCTTGTCAAAAATCTTAAGTGCAGATTTGAGCACTTCCAGGTGCCCGAGGGTAAATGGATCGAACGATCCGGGAAAAACAGCAACTTTCATAATTGATTACTTACTCCAGTCTATCGGCTCGTGGCCGTTATTTGTTAATAGTTGATTTGTCTTTGAAAAGTGGCGGCAGCCGAAAAACGCTCCGCCGGCAAGCGGAGACGGGTGTGCAGCCTCCAGCACATAGTGGCGGGAGGTGTCTATCAGCGCTTTTTTGCTGCGGGCAAAGTTGCCCCAGAGTAGAAAGACCACGCCGTCCAGACGGTCGCTTATGGTCTGGATCACCGCGTCGGTAAAGGTCTGCCAGCCCAGGCGGCTGTGAGACGCGGCCGCACCGGCGCGTACTGTGAGGATGGCGTTCAAAAGAAATACGCCTTGCTCTGCCCAGCCACGCAGCGAACCGTTCTTGCCGCGCAGGTCCAGCCCCAGGTCGTCTTCTATCTCTTTGTAGATGTTCTTAAGCGACGGCGGGAGCGGCACGCCCGGCGGCACAGAAAACGACAGGCCTTCTGCCTGGCCGGGATTGTGGTAGGGATCCTGCCCGAGGATGACGACTCGTACCTGATTGAAAGGTGTCAGGGCAAAAGCATTGAATATCAGACTGCCCGGAGGATAGAGGGTGACTCCGGAAGCCTTCTCCCTATGCAGCGCAGCAGCGAGTTCGGCAAAGTAAGGTTTGTCAAACTCGCTGCTTAGCGCTTCCTTCCAGGAAGGTTCAATGATGACGTTCATCTACTGCTGATAAGGTTCTATTCAAATACAAATTTAAGAACTTCATCGACAGTATCAACATAATGGAACGTAAGACCTTTGATATAGATATCTTTTATATCCTCTATATCGCGGCGGTTTTCGCTGGAAATCACAATGGTATGGATGCCGGCGCGCTTGGCTGCCAGAATCTTCTCTTTGATGCCGCCCACTGGCAGGACCTTGCCGCGAAGGGTGGTTTCGCCGGTCATTGCTACGCCCTTCTTTATGCTCTGGTTCTTGAGCGCAGAGGCGATGGCGGTGACCATAGTGATGCCGGCAGAAGGGCCGTCCTTGGGAATGGCGCCTTCCGGAACGTGGATGTGGAAGTCCTTCTCCTTGAACACCTTGGGTTCCACGCCAATCTTTTCTGGGTTGGCCTTGAGCCACTGGTAGGCAATGGTGGCCGACTCTTTCATCACGTCGCCCAGGTTGCCTGTGGTGGAGAGGTGGCCCTGGCCTTCGCTGGTGCTGCACTCTATGAAGAGTATCTCGCCGCCCATCTCGGTCCAGGCAAGGCCGGTGACAACGCCGGGCATTTCGTTGCCCTTCTGCATATCGTGATGGTTGGTGGGAAGACCCAGATATTCGCGCACCTGGGCCGGCTTGAGGGTGGTTTCGTGCGCCTCGTCCAGAGCTATCTTCTTGGCGGTGATGCGGCAGATCTTGGCAATCTGCTTGTCAAGGCCGCGCACGCCCGACTCGCGGGTGTAGTTGTTGATAATCTCTTCTATCGCCGCTTTGGTGAGCTTCAGGTCTTTGGGCTGAAGGCCGTGCAGGCCGAGCTGCTTGGGAAGCAGGTAGTCCTTGGCAATTGAGATTTTCTCTTCTGCCAGATACCCGGAGACATTGATCATCTCCATACGGTCGCGCAGGGCAGGGTGGATGGTCTCGATGTTGTTGGCCGTGGTTATGAACAGCACCTTGCTGAGGTCATAGTCCAGGTCAAGGTAGTTGTCGTGGAATGCGGTGTTCTGCTCGGGGTCAAGCACCTCCAGCAGGGCGCTGGCGGGATCGCCGTGGAAATCGTTGAACACCTTGTCCACCTCGTCCAATACAATCACGGGGTTGACCTTTCCGGTCTTTTTTATGGTCTGGATAATGCGGCCGGCCATTGCTCCTATGTAGGTGCGGCGGTGTCCGCGGATTTCAGATTCGTCGTGCAGGCCGCCCAGCGAAATACGTCCGTACTCGCGTCCCAGCGCCTTGGCTATGGATTTGCCCAGGGATGTCTTGCCCACGCCCGGAGGGCCGTAGAGGCAGAGGATAGGCGACTTCATATCGCCCTTGAGTTTGAGCACGGCAAGGTATTCTATGATTCTTTCCTTGACTTTTTCAAGGCCGTAGTGGTCGGCGTCCAGTACCTCCTGGGCGTGCTTGAGGTCCAGATTGTCTTCTGTGGCCTCGCTCCAGGGGAGATCCACTATAAACTGCAGGTACGAATAAATGACATTGTAGTCGGGCGAACTGGGGTTGGTTTTCTCCATCTTGTGGAGTTCCTTTTCAAACACTTCGCCCACATATTCTGGCCAGTTCTTGCCTTCGGCAGCCTTGCGCAGGGCGTCGACGTCTTCGCCTGCACCTGTCATACCCAGCTCTTCCTGAATGGTCTTCAGCTGATTGTTAAGGTAGTATTCGCGCTGCTGCTGGTCCATCTCCACCTTCACCTTCTTCTGGATGTCCTCGCGGATTTTCAGAATCTCTATCTGCTTGTCCAGCAGGGCAAGCAGCAGGGTGGCACGGCGCTTAATGCTGGCCTCTTCCAGAAGGGGAATCTTCTCCAGAGGGTTCTCGACTTCTATGGTGGTGGCCACAAAGTTCACCAGAAATGCATTGTCCTCTATGTCGCGGATGGCATAGCCGGCTTCCTGGGAAACGCTGTGTGTCAGCTTTATGATGCGCATGGCAGCGCTCTTGATGCCGTCCACAATAGTGTTCATATCGGGGTCGGAGGCGCTGGAATGGTCTTCGGGAAGGTAATCCACCGTGGCCATCAGATAAGGGGACACTATGTCCACCGACTTGATGTTGAAACGGCGAACGCCCTGGATAATGGCAGTGACAGGAACATTTGGCAGGTCAATGATTTTGACAATCCTGCCCAGGGTTCCTGTGGCAAACAGGTCCTCCCTGACAGGGTCTTCTGTCTTGGGATCGCGCTGGGCCACTGCCCCTATCAGTTTGTTGGACTTGTAGGCTTCGTTTAAAAGCTGTATGGATTTTTCCCTGCGCACCGGGATGGGTATCACGGTGTCGGGGAACAGCACTGCATTGCGTAACGGCAAGATAGGCAGCACGTTGGGCAGCTGGTCATCTTGCAGTTTATTCCCTGTGTCAATATTCATCACGGGTATGAAATTCATACCCATATCTTCTCCTGCTAAGTAAAAAGGGTCTTTCATCTATCGTGTATATCTATCTGTTCTAGTATGTCAAATTGGCAGAAAAACAATCAGCCGGATATATTGGTCAATCATTGTGCCAAAGTTAAAATTTAAAAAAAAGTGCGATATCTATTTGATAAATAAAAAAATAAGTCTATTTTTGCAATCCCCAAAAAAACTGATACCTAAAAATATAAAGATATAATCACTATGACTAAAGCAGACATTGTTAGCGAAATCGCTAAATCAACAGGATTTGAAAAGGTTGTTGTCCTGGAAGTTGTTGAATCTTTTATGGAAAACGTGAAGGAGTCCCTGAGCAAGGGTAACAATGTTTATCTTCGCGGTTTTGGCAGTTTTGTTGTTAAGCAGCGTGCAGAGAAGGCAGCCCGCAACATCTCCAAGAATGTTACCATCACCATTCCGGCACACAAGATCCCCTCTTTCAAACCCGCCAAGACCTTTGTCGAGCAAGTCAAGAATCTGAAATAATCACTTTTAATACTTAATACTATGCCTAGCGGTAAAAAGAGAAAGAGACATAAAATGTCTACGCACAAACGTAAAAAACGTTTGCGCAAGAACAGACATAAGAAGAAATAAGATTTCTTGAAGTATAAGGCTGACCCGCGGTCAGCCTTTTTGCAATGGATAAGGACCTAATCATAAATGTTACGGACGGAACTGCCGAACTGGCTCTGACAGAAGGCGGCCGTCTGATAGAATATGACAAGGAAAGCGACAGCAAGGCGCAGTTCTCTTTAGGGGACGTGTTCCTGGGCAAAGTCAAGAAACTCCTCCCGTCCCTTAACGCAGCCTTTGTGGATATCGGGGACGAGAAGGAGGCCTTTATCCATTATCTGGACCTTGGAATCAATTTCAAGTCGTTTGACTTTTTTGTCAAGCAAATCAACATCTCAAAGAACTACACTACCTTCTTTGAGAAAGTCGCCATTTCCGATCCCCTGGAAAAGGAGGGCCATATTTCCGACCATCTCCATCCCGGGCAGCCGGTTATGGTGCAGATTGTAAAGGAGCCCATCTCCACCAAGGGCTCGCGCCTCACCGGAGAGATTTCAATAGCTGGCCGCAATATTGTGCTGCTGCCCTTCTCCGACAAGGTGAGCATCTCTCAGAAAATATCTTCCAAAGAAGAGAAAGCCCGCCTCAGCCGCCTGATATACAGCATCTTGCCTAAGAACTACGGCGCCATCATCCGCACCGCGGCAGAGGGCAAGCGGGCTGCCATTCTGGATGCTGAGCTCAAGGGACTTATCCGCAAGTGGGAGAGCAGCTGGAAGAAACTTGCCAAGAGCAAGGATGTACAGCTCCTGTTCCGTGAAAACAGTCGCGTGACCACCCTTATCCGCGATCTTCTGGCCGACGACTTCACCAATATCTATGTCAACGACAAGGCCACTTTCAACGAAGTGTGCCAGTATGTGGCAATGATCTCTCCCGGACAGGAGAAGATTGTACACTATTTCGACAAGCAGCAGAATATCTTTGATGCGTTTGACATAACCCGTCAGGTCAAGGGATCTTTCGGCAGGGTAGTGTCCCTTAAAAAGGGTGCTTATCTGGTGATTGAGCACACCGAGGCGATGCACGTGATAGACGTGAACAGTGGCACCCGCATCAAGACCGGAGAGCAGGAAGAGAATGCCCTGGAGGTGAATATGTCGGCTGCGGAAGAAATTGCCCGTCAGCTGCGGCTGCGCGATATGGGCGGCATTGTGATAGTCGATTTCATAGATATGGAAGATGTGGAGCACCGCAACCAGCTGTACAAGCATATGTCTTCCCTGATGGAGAACGACCGTGCCCGCCACACCATATTGCCACTGACAAAGTTCGGCCTGATGCAGATTACCCGTCAGAGGGTGCGCCCCGCAACTGAGATAGAGACCGGCGAGGTCTGCCCTATGTGCAAGGGAACGGGCAAGATTGGCCCGACACTGCTGCTGGACGAGGCGCTGGAGCGCCATCTGAGTGCCATTGCAGAGAAAAAGCCTGGACGCAGCATTCGCCTGGTGGTGAATCCCGTGACCTACGCCTATATCACAAAAGGATGGTGGAACAGTCTTGTGTCTCAGTGGAAACGCAAGTACAAATGCCCTCTCAAAGTGCTCAAGGACGACAATTTCGCCATAAATCAGTCGTTGTGGGAGGATGTCAAGACCAGTCGGCCGCTCGGCTCATTTTTCGACTGATCTCTTCAGTACACAGATTGCCGATACTGCCCTGATGGGTGTGTTTAAGGCTGGAAACGGTCTTGGCCCCGTCGTAGTGGTAGCGGCCCTCTTTTACGGCCACGCCCACCTCTCTGTAGGCATCCCTGAACGGCACGCCCTCCACAACCATTTTGTTGACCTCTTCTACGGTGAACATATCGTCGTATAGTTTGCTGCCGTCCAGAATGTGGCTGTTGACGCCTATATTGTCCAGCATATAGCTGCACATTGCCAGGCATTCTTTGGTGGAGTCTATGGCGGGGAAGAGAGTGTCTTTAAGCAGCTGGAAATCCCTGTGATAGCCGTGAGGCAGATTGGCTGTCATCTGGGAGATGACGGCCTCCGTGCCCTGTATGCGGTTGGTCTTGGCCCGCATCACCTCCCATACGTCGGGATTCTTCTTGTGCGGCATAATGCTGCTGCCGGTGGTCAGTGAGTCGGGGAAGGATATGAACTTGAAATTGCTCCCCATATACATACAGCAGTCAGCGGCGAATTTGTTAAGAGTGGAAGCCAGACATCCCAGAGCTGCAGCCATTGCCCGCTCGCTCTTGCCGCGGCCCATCTGGGCGGCGACACTGTTGTAGGACATATCTTCAAATCCAAGGGCCTCGGTGGTCTGGGCGCGGTCCAGAGGGAAGGAGCTGCCATAGCCGGCAGCGCTGCCCAGAGGATTCTGGTTTGCAATGCGGTGCGCGGCGCCCAGCATATACATATCGTCGCAAAGGGCTTCTGCATAGGCTCCGAACCACATCCCGAAAGAAGAAGGCATTGCAATCTGCCCGTGGGTGTAGCCCGGCAGTATCACATTTTTGTGCTGCTCGCTAAGACTCTGGAACTTGGCAAACAACTCCAGAACCTGAGAGCGGATTGCCTCAAGTTCGGCGCGCATATAGAGTTTGAGATCCACCAGCACCTGGTCGTTGCGGCTGCGGCCGGAGTGGATTTTCTTGCCCAGATCGCCCAGCTTGCGGGTCAGGCAAATCTCTACCTGGGAATGGATATCCTCTGCAATGTCTTCAAGCACGAACTCGCCATTCTCTATCTGTTGCAGGATTATGTCCAGCTCTTTTTGCAGCCGGGCCTCCTCTTCCTTGGGCAGAAGGCCTACTTTGGACAGCATTGCAATGTGCGCCTTGCTGCCTTGTACGTCATATTTTGCCAGCCGCAAATCCAGCTCGCGGTCGTTGCCTACGGTGAAATCTTCTACCGCCTGGGCCGCCTCCACGCCTTTGTTCCACAGAGTCTGCATATACTTAAAATTGAAGATTTTCTATAAAGGTAATATATTTTTCAACTCCCTCGCGGATCTCGCTCTTGAGTATGTATTCGTCTGCTTTGTGGGACCGGTTGGAATCGCCCGGGCCAATCTTTATGGCATCGATTGGCAGCCTCATCCAGTCGGAGGATGTGGGAGATGTGGTCATCTCCATTGCTAACTTTGCAGCAGTCCGGTACAGCGGTGAATCCTGTGGCGTGGCACTGGATCGGTTGGCAAGGTTGCGGGCGGTGAGCCTGCTGCCGACCTTGGCCTGTAGCATATCCAGTATCTCTTTGTTGGTATAGCACTCGTTGGGACGGATGTCCACCACAAAAGTGCAGCTGTCGGGAATTACGTTGTGGGCGGTGCCGGCGTTAATCTGCGTCACGGATAGTTTGACCTCTCCCAGGGCAGGGGATATCCTGTCAAACTTCTGGCTCCGGATTATCTCGATGTCGCTGATGGCCTTGTAGAGGGCATTTTCGCCTTCGGCAGCCCTGGCGGCGTGCGCACTGCGGCCGGTTGCGCAGCCGTCAATCACCAGCAGTCCGCTCTCTGCAATTGTGGCGCGCATCCGGGTGGGTTCGCCCACTATCGCAAAATCGGCGTTCTCTTTTATGAATTTGCCCAGCGAGCGGGTCCCGCCTTCGCCGGAGCGCTCTTCTTCGCAGCTTAAAAGCAGCAGCAGATTCACGGGGCAGCTGCCCATCTCTTTGAAATAGAGGAAGGTGGCAATCATACTTACCACGCTGCCGCCGTCGTCGTTGCTGCCAAGACCCAAAATACGGTCTTCAGCTGCAGGCGGGTTTAATGCGTCAAAGGTATAGGATTCCGCCGCCTGCACCGTGTCTATATGGGCGCAGAGCATCAGGGTAGGGGCCTCTTTGCTGAAGGTTGCCTTTGCCCAGATATTATTGCCGATGCGGAAAGCCTCTACACCCTCACCGGCAAGCCAGTCCATAAGGAAATCGGCCCGGGCCTTCTCTTCAAAAGAGTAGGCGCGGATGGGGATAAGTGCCTTGAGCAGTTCAATTGCAAGTTCTGCGTAGAATTCCATATGCTAAAAAATTACGGTGCCGCTGCCGTCGGACAGTCTGGCAGAGTTCTTTATTACGACCTTCTTCACGCCGGCGTCAATGGCGTCAAAGGCGTTTTTGAGCTTAGGCAGCATACCGGCATTGACCTTGCCCTCTGCCTTGAGTTTTTCAAAGAGAGGCTTGTCAATCTGCTCTATCACGCTGCTGTTGTCGTCTTTGTCCATTAGCACGCCGTCTTTCTCAAAGCACATAATCAGTTCTGTGGGGTAGGTGCCGCTCATTGCGGTGGCTATTCCGCTGGCAATTGTGTCGGCATTTGTGTTCAGCAGGGTGCCGCAGCCGTCGTGGTTTATGGCGCAGACAACCGGGGTCATTCCGGCTGCCAGAAGGGCCTCAAAGGTTTTGGCGTTGACCTTTTCGATATCGCCCACAAAGCCGTAGTCCACCGGAGCGGCGGGGCGCTTGCGTGAGGTGATGGCATTGCCGTCGGCTCCCGACAAGCCTATGGCGTTGCAGCCGTTTTTCTGCAGCGTGGCCACGATGGATTTGTTGATGAGGCCGGCATACACAGCCGTAACTACCTGCAGCGTTTCGGCATCTGTGACGCGCCGCCCCTCAATCATTTTGGGCTCGATGCCCATCCTGAGGAGCGTCCGGCTGGCTATTGCTCCGCCGCCGTGCACCAGTATCTTGGCGCCGGGAATCGCCGCAAACATACCCAGAAACGCCTCCAGCGCTTCCGGATTGTCTATCACGTTGCCTCCTATCTTTATGACTTTGAGCGTATCCATCAGAGAGAGAGAAGTATTTCTTTCAGGACTGTCTGAGCCGAAACCACGCGGTTGGCAGCTTCGGGGATAACCAGCGACTGCGGCGATTCAATGACGTCGTCGCTCACAATCATATTGCGGCGCACCGGAAGGCAGTGCATAAAGAATGCATTGTTGGTCAGGGCCATCTTTTCTGTGGTTACGGTCCAACTGCGGTCGGTGTTTATAACCTTGCCGTAGTTGGGATCGGTGTAGGCCGCCCAGTTCTTGGCGTATACAAAGTCGGCGCCTTCCAGGGCCTTGTCCTGGTCGTATTCCACGCGGGCGCCTCCCACGAACCCGGGGTCAAGTTCATAGCCTTTTGGATGGGTTATCACAAACTCACAGTCAGCGGCATTCATCCACTCTGCAAACGAGTTGGGAACGGCCTGGGGCAGAGCCCTGGGGTGGGGAGCCCAAGTCATAACCACCTTGGGACGGGCACTCTTCTTGTGCTCTTCTATGGTGATGAGGTCGGCAAAAGACTGCAACGGATGGCGGGTGGCAGCTTCCATACTGAACACAGGACGTCCGGAATATTGTATGAACTGGTTGAGTATCACTTCGTTATAGTCGTCCTGCTTGTTTTCGAACCGGGCGAAACTGCGCACGCCAATCACGTCGCAATAGCTGCCCATTACCGGAATCGCCTCCAGGATATGCTCGCTTTTGTCGCCGTCCATAATCACGCCGCGCTCCGTCTCCAGTTTCCAGGCTCCCTGGTTGATGTCCAGGACAATGACGTTCATTCCTAGGTTGAGTCCCGCTTTCTGGGTGCTCAGGCGGGTGCGGAGACTGCTGTTGAAAAACACCATCAGCAGCGTTTTGTTTTTGCCCAGCGCCTGGTCGGCAAACGGGTTTTCCTTAACGTATCTGGCTTTGGCCAGCGCCTGGTCCAGGGGACCTATATCGTTGACGTTGGTGAAGTTTCTCATATCGGATTATGCAGTTAATTCGTTGAAAGATTCTATGAATTTTGCCGCCTGTTCTTCGCTGAGGCAGAGAGGGGGCAGAAGCCTGATGACATTGGCACCTGCGCCGCCGGTGAAAATGTGCTTCTCGAAAAGCAGCCTGTCACGCAGCGTTTCAAAGCCGGGATTCAACTCTATGCCAATCATAAGGCCGCGGCCGCGAAGCTGCTTTATGGCCTTGTTGCCCAGCAAGTTATGCATCAGATAATCGCCTACCTTTGCGGCATTGTCCATCAATGACTCATCTTTCATAATGTCCAGCACTGCAATTGCTGCCGCGCAGGCCAGGTGATTGCCGCCAAAGGTGGTGCCAAGCATTCCGTATTCCGCCTTAATGGCCGGGTTTATGATTATGGCGCCAATAGGAAAGCCGCCTGCCAGGCCTTTGGCCATAGAAACGATGTCGGCTTTGACGCCGCTTTTGCTATGGGCGAAGAATTGCCCGGTGCGGCCCATACCGCTCTGGACTTCGTCCATAATAAGCAATGTGCCATAGTTGTCGCAGGCTTTGCGGGCGGTTTTCAGGAATTCGGCCGAAGGCTCCCATATGCCTGCCACGCCCTGAATGCCCTCTATGATTACAGCAGCGAATTCTTTGGTGGCCAGTTTTGCTTCCAGTGCATCGCTGTCGTTAAGGGCTATGAATTCCACGTTGTCGGTCTTGTTGAAGGGCGACTGGATTTTAGGGTTGTCGGTGACCGCCACGGCGCCGCTGGTGCGTCCGTGGAAGGCTTTGGTGCAGGCAAGGACCTTGCTGCGGCCGGTTGTGAAAGAGGCCAGTTTCATAGCGTTTTCGTTGGCCTCGGCGCCGCTGTTGCACAGGAAAAGGTTGTAGTCGGGGTATCCGCAAATAGCGCCCAGCTTGTCGGCCAGAGTCTTCTGCAGGGAATTCTCTACGGCATTGGAGTAGAAGCCTATTTTAGCCGCCTGATCCTGCAGTGCTTTCAGGTATTTGGGGTGACAGTGGCCCACCGAAATCACGGCGTGACCGCCGTAGAGGTCCAGATACTCGGTTCCGTTCCTGTCCCAGACCTTGCATCCGAGGCCCTTCACCGGCTCTATCGGCCACAGTTTATATGTTTTGAAAAGATCCATTTTAAAATGCGTTTGCCTTGAGGTGCAGTGCGGTGGTTCTCTCCAGGCCAAACATCAGGTTCATATTCTCCACGGCCTGGCCGCTGGCGCCCTTAAGCAGGTTATCAATTATTGATGTGATGTGTATGTAGCCGTTATGGCTCTCTATGTGCAACAGGCACTTGTTGGTGTTCACAACCTCCTTGAGGCTGATTGGAGCGTCGCTCACAAACACGAACGGCGATGATTTGTAATACTCTTTATAAATTGATATCACTTCTTCTTCCG
>JAEETP010000115.1 GCA_016290415.1 Bacteroidales bacterium | reverse complement strand
ACGTCTCCGGCCTGTTTTTTTTGTATATATTTGCACGCGCAATGACACTTAAGGAATATATCAAGCTTGAAACTTCCGGATGGAAGTGGTACGAATTACTATATCTGGCCGTATGTACGCTGGCCATCCTTATTCCGTCCATCATCACCGGAGACAGTCTGATGGCAATAATCAGCGCTACCTGCGGCGCCATTTCGGTGGTGCTCACCGGCAAGGGCAAGCTGGGCACCTACATTTTTGGCGGAATCCAGTGCGCCCTGTACGCAATTATTTCTTATAAGGCAACTTACTACGGCGAAACGGCGCTCAACGTACTGTATCTGCTGCCCCTGGAGTTCGTAGGGTTTATGCAGTGGAAAAAGAATATGAACAGCGAGAATGCCGAGGTCGTGAAGCTTAAAATGACTTGGCGGCAACGGATTTTCTGGACGCTGATTCTGGCTGCCGGCACAATCATTCTGGGCCTCATACTTAAGCATTATAACGACGCGATGCCTTTCATGGACGCCTTCACCACCGTCGGCACCATGATAGCCTTTGTACTTACGGTGAAGCGCTACAGCGAAAACTGGTGGATATGGATTGCCATTAATGTCGCCACCGTGATAATGTGGGTCGGCAATGTGCTGGAGGGCGGAGAAAACGCCAGCGTAGCCACACTGCTTATGTGGAGCGTCTATCTGGTGAATTCTGTGATAATGCTGATCCGCTGGATGCGCGAGGCAAACCGCAACTCCTAAATTTCCCTGTTCAGGGCCTCCCAGATCATATCTTTCAGGTGCATCAGGCCGTCGCCCGTGACGGCGCTGATAAAGGTGTGCGGCACGCCCTTGGGCAAAGTCTTTTCTATATCGGCGCGCAACTCGTCGTCCAGCAGGTCGTTTTTGGTGACTACCAGAATACGGTCCTTGTCCAGCAGTTCGGGGTTGTATAGCCGCAGTTCATTTAGCAGGATTTCGTAGGTGGCGGCCACGTCGTCGCTGTCGGAGGCTACCATAAACAGCAGCATGGAGTTGCGCTCTATATGGCGCAGGAACCTCAGGCCCAATCCCTTGCCCTCGTGCGCACCCTCTATGATACCGGGGATGTCGGCTATCACGAAAGAGCGGTCGTCGCGGTAGCTGACAATGCCCAGGCTGGGCTCGAGAGTGGTGAAGGCATAGTCGGCAATCTTGGGATGGGCGGCGGAAAGTGCCGACACCAAAGTGGATTTGCCGGCGTTGGGGAAGCCCACCAGGCCGACATCTGCCATGATCTTAAGTTCCAGCACAACCCAGCCCTCTTCTCCCGGTTCGCCCGGCTGGGCATAGCGAGGAGTCTGGTTGGTGGCGCTCTTGAAATTGTTGTTGCCAAGACCGCCGCGGCCACCGCGCCGCAGGATTACCTGCTGGCCGTTTTCTATCACCTCACAGAGCAGTTCGCCCGTTTCGGCATCGCGCGCAACTGTGCCTAGCGGCACCTCCAGCGTAATGTCCTTGCCGTCGGCACCGGTACGCAGGCCGCCGCTGCCGGCAGCTCCGTTATCGGCCTTGATATGCTTTTTGTACTTGAGGTGAATCAGTGTCCACATCTGGCTGTTACCCTTGAGGATGATGTGTCCGCCACGGCCGCCGTCGCCGCCGTCGGGTCCGCCCTTGGGTACATACTTCTCCCTGCGCAGGTGCATGCTGCCCGCTCCGCCAGCTCCGGAAGCGCAGAAAATCTTCACGTAGTCTATAAAATTGCTCTCTGCCATTGTGTCACTTGTTTTGTGCGAAGATACAAAAAGCCTTGGAATTTTCAGAAACGGCATTAACTTTGAAGTAAATAACGCCAGAAACTTTTAAAACCTTATAATTATTAAGAAGACATGAAAAAAGTATTCGCAATTGCAGCAGCTTTGATGATGCTCGCAACTACTGCCAACGCTCAGAGCTTTGGCGCAGGTTATGTACAGTCAACCCAGAAGTATAATAATACTTCTTCCACTGCAAACGGTTTCTACGCAGGCGTTGGCTACAGCGCAGAGATTATGCCCGGCCTCAGCTTGAATCCCGGTCTCTACTATGAGTTCCTCAGCTCTACCAGCGCAGGTTCTCTTTGGTTCGTATCCGGTGAGTCCAAGACTCAGGAACATTATGTAAACGTGCCTCTGCATCTGAGTTTCGCTTACAGCTTTGCACCCACTTTCAAGATGTTTGTTTATGCCGGCCCTACCGCTAACGTAGGTATCGCATCTACAACCAAATCCACCCTCGCTATCGGCGGTGCTTCTACCACAACCGAGCCCTCCGACAACTACAAGAGTGGTGACTACAGCCGCTTTGACATTATGCTTGGCGGCGGTGTAGGCGTAGAGCTTATGAAGAAGTTCCGTCTCACCGTCGGTTACGATATGGGTATGCTCGACCGTCACAACAGCGACAACGTCGACCTCAAACGCAACCGTCTCACCGCAGGTGCAGCACTCGTCTTCTAATTTAGAAGTCATTTAAAAACAATAAACGGCTCTCCGGGAACGGGGGGCCGTTTTATTTGTGCCACAGACGGCGGCTATGACTCCGGCAGCCGGTTGCCTCCGACCTGGGTATAGCCCGACAGGGCGTCTGCCATAAGCAGCATATTGGCGGCAACCTGATTCACACGCCCATCGCGGCTGCTCTCCTTGAGCGAATACCAGGTGCCCGAAGAATCCTCTATATGATCTATGAAGCGGATGGTGGGGAACCGCGCCAGAAGGTTGTCGCGGAACACATCGGTATAGCGCTCGCACAGCGTCTCCACCTCGTTTTCCAGCGCCTGCCCCGCCTCCTTACTCCGCATATCGGCATACACGCTGGTAAAGTCGCGATAAACGTCGGCCTGATTGATGGAGACCTCCTCGCCGTTGTCGTTTATCAGCCAGCAGTGGTTTACATCCTCCGGATCCTTCTCAATTGCCAAGTCGTTCAGTTTGGTGAATTTGACGCCGAAGAAGGTAAGCGCATCGCCGTCGGTAGAGAACTTGATTTTGGTAAAATCGAGGCCGATGGAGGCCTTGACATAGTATTTGCCTATATACAGCACCTTCTTCTCGCCCGGATGGGTGAGGCTGTCCACAAACTTGGAAAGCTTGTCGCTGAGGGCCTTCTTGTCGGCAATCTTATACCGCGGGTCCTCCATAAAGCGCGACAGCGGCTCTTCTTTCACTATATAGCCCGTCTTGTCGTAGGTCATAGTCTCCAGCTTGAAGCTGAGGCTGACGTTGGCCGGGGCGTTGGCCGTCTGCGACCAGGTGTCCAGCCGGCTCTCCAGCTCGTGGTTGCGGGCCCTGAGGGCAGTGAGCTGCTCCTGCAGCCGCTTCTCTTCGCTCTCCCTCTCCAGCAGCTCGTGGGCTTTCTTGTTGAATTCGTTTTGAATCAGATTGTTGATGTGCTGTATGGCAAACAGCATCAGCAGTATAGTGATGACATTGGAGATCATCACCGCCAGCGGCGAGGCTATGCGGGGGAATAGCATAAACGCCGCAATATTGCAGGCCACCAGCAGGGCGCAAAAGATAGTGATCACATAGCTGGCGGTCACCTTCTTCTTGTCCAGTGACTTGCGGACAGTATTCTTGATAAACAGACCCATAATCAGCGCATTGTTATACGCAAATTTATCGATTTTATACAAATAAAAAAACCGCCGGAAGCGGGAGAGCTTCCGGCGGTTATGTTAGTAAAAGAAGAGTAGATTATTCAGTGGGCACCACATAGGGCGCGATATTGAACAAGTTCCTGTAAGAACTATGCTGGTAATTGAAGTCAAACCTGCTCCCTGCTGGCGAATATGAACCGGTAAAGTGCGCAGTTTCACCCTTCTCGGACACTGTCTCAAGATCATATCTAGGTACACCACCTGCAAAAGTGATAGAACCGCCAATGATATGATATACCGTCCCGGTATAATTATTCTTCACGTGAGCACGAGAGACAGAACCGTTCGTACCAGTTAGAAAAGCAGGGAGAAGTTGGAGAGCATCTTTGTCATAAGCCTCGGCATATTGATATATACCGTCAGGAATATTCTCCACAGAGTATCTGGGCGTTGCGCCAAGCTCGTCACGGAACTTTTGCGATATAGTTCCTGAAGTAGCAGTAAGGGCTTTTGCTCCGAGGTTCAAAGTGAAATAGACTTCATATGCACTTGTATTTATAGTCTGGCAACCACCACAGACAATGTGGCCTCCGTCGTTGTAAATATCGCCATAATACTGTCCGGCTGTTGTCGAGTTCATTCCGCCGTTCTCAAATACGGCATCACCGTCGGGAGTGACCCTCACACCCATATCTACAAGAGCCCCGCAGGGCACATCGGTAACGGTAAACACAAACGGAATATCCTCCGGCGAGCCCTCGGCAGGGGTACGGACTATTGTCATATTGAACTTAATTGTATAGAGCCCGTCGTCCTGCTTTGAGATTTCAAGGGTGTTGACCCCTTCTTTTACTGTATATGTGGCATCGCCCCAATTCTCCATACGGTTTTCGCAGCCAGTCATTTGGAAAGTCCCGGCTGCTGCATTGAGGATACCATTATTATAATGGAGGTCAGGGTCATTCTCCGGAACAGCGTGGGTGAACGTGCCGGTAGGCAAATAGCCGTCGCTCTCTGCAGAATAGAGGCTGAAACTCATATATGAGAGGTATCGATCAACACCAGGTGCAGGTGTGCTGAACTGAACGCCCAGGACGGTCTCATAAGCCTTAGTTGTGAAATAGGTATAATACTGACCCCTGGTTTTTGCCTCGTATACCCTCATACCGAAGGAGCCATCGGTTGCCACAAGTTCACCGTTGTATTTATAGAAATGGGTCGAGCCCAGGATATCGATAAATTCTGCAGCGATTGAATAAATACCGCCTTCTTCGGCAACAGTGACTGTACCGCCCATAATTTCCATATCCTTGCCTACGATATTCACGGTAGTGTAATATTTTTCGTTAAGATCGGTAGACTGCACCGAGAATG
>JAEETP010000114.1 GCA_016290415.1 Bacteroidales bacterium | reverse complement strand
GCGGCGCGGTTTGCAAGCCAAACGCGGTCGCGGATGTGATACATCCAGCCTTCCTTAACCTGGTCGTAATTGATGTCTATGCCATATTTCTCCATCATCATCAGATAGAGATATTCCACGTCGGTGTCGTCGTCAGAGAAGGCTCCGTCCACGTCGGTCATCTTGCGGATGGCCTTGTTGAACACGAATGGACCTTCGCCGGGCTCGTCCACAAACTTGTTTTCGTATTCAAGCCCGTAGATGTTGCCCACCATCTGGCCTATCCAGGCGCCGGCAATCTTCTCTTTGAGCTGGGTGCGGGTTATCTCCTTCCCTCCGCCGTTGCAGGAGGCAAGAAGTGAGATAACCGCCAGTATTGATAACAGTCGTTTCATTGTTATTTCAAGTTAGGATTGGCAGCTGCAGCGGTCTTGGGTATGGGCAGCAGCAGGTCGGAAGCGTCCTTGGCGGGTTTTGCCCACCACGCCTCAAGGAATTTGTCAAAGCGTATCATATCCTGGCGTTGCCAGCCCTCGATGGCCAGCTCGTGGGCACGCTCCCAGTAGAGCGTCTCGAGGTTGAGGCTGGCGGCAGGTATAGGGGCAAGCCCGGCGCGGGAACGGATGGCCTTGAAGTCGGCAACCTCGGCAGCCTCGGGCGCGCGGTTCTGGCGAACCAGCGCCTCTACGTACATAAGCACTACATCTGCGTAGCGCAGCAGGAAAAAGTCATTCTCCTGACCTACCTGACCGCCGGTGAGACGACCGTCGCTCTGGTATGTCCACTTGCAGATGCGGGCGCCCTGAAGGGCTTCGCGGTGGCTGTCCTTTCCATAGACAGTCTCCGGCATATCGGGATCGATGATATAAGGGGTATTCTCGTCGTACATCACCGGATTGCCGTCCTTATCCAAGATTTGGCCGTAGAGCCAGGTGTCCTTCTTGCGGGTGTCCCCATCCTCATAGCTTGCAAGAAAGTCTGGTTCACCGCATAAGCCGTCCCACGCCTTGGCGGGAATGCCCAGCGGATCGCACAGGTCTGCGGGGAGAGTGGACATATAAATCAGGAAAGCGTGGTGGTCGTCTGTAGTATAAACCGTGCTGTAGGGGATGGCAAAAATCTGCTCGGGAGAATTTTCGTTGTTGACCTTGAAGTTGTCGTTGTATTTCTCCGCCAGGCGGTAATGGCCGCGGTTTATCAGGTCGTGGCAGACTTCCTCCGCCTCTTTCCACATCGGTTTGCCGATCCACTTTTCGGCATTAAGATAGAGCTTTGCCAGGATGGCTTCGGCTGCGCCGCGAGTAATGCGGCCGTAATAGGCCGGAGTGGGCTCCACCTGCAGGTAGTCGATATTGTCCTTTATTTCCTTTTCGATAAAATCGAACATAAAGGCGCGGTCCTTCTTCTCAGGGTAACCTTTATCCTTCTTGCTGATGGAGAAGGGGACATACCCCCATCCGTCGATGCCGCAGAGGAAATAATATGCCCGAAGCACCTTGACCTCGGCAATCACACGGTTCTTTGCATCGAAGTCTTTCTCTACGCTCTCGAACATGTCCAGCACGTCGTTGCAGGCGGTGATGCCGCTGGACCAGTAGTCCCAGGCCATCTCCAGAAGGCGGTTGCTGGAGGAGATGCTGTGCACGTGGACCTCATTGTAACGGCCGTCGTCCCACCAGCCTCCGTTAGGGTTGACCGGGACACACACCTCGTTGGTGTTCTGGATGTTGAAAGTCCATAGACTCTTCTCTGTGCCCCAGTGCTGCAACGATGAATATGCGCGGGCGGAATATTTCACAAACTGGTCTTCCGTTGTGAAGAAGTTTTCCTTGGAAATCTTGGAATAAATCTCTTCGTCCAGGTTGGTGCAGGCAGCAAGCGCTGCGATGCAGAAAATCAGGTAAAGAATTTTTTTCATAATAGTTCCTCCTTAGAATGTGAGATTTATGCCTAGTGAGAAGGTGCGGGTGCGCGGGTAGTAGCTGGTGCTCTCGATACCGGGAGTCAGGCCGCTGAGGCTCACTTCGGGGTCGACACCCTTGTAGCCGGTGATGCACAGCAGGTTCTGACCGCTGACAAACACCTTTGCAGAGTGAAGGTACTCGTTGTGGAACGGAAGGTCGTAGCTTACCGACACATTGTCCAGTTTCACATAAGAGGCATCTTCTATATACTTGGAAGAGTAGCGGATTTCGCCGGTGTAGCTGGTGTTGTCCAGCCAGGAGGCCAGGATGTTCCTCAATCCGATCTGGTGCAGACTCTCGTAGTTTGCACGATAGCTGTTGAACACCTTGCCGCCGATGGCGCCACGCCAGGTCATACTGAAAGTCCAGTCGTGAAGACGAACGGTATTGCTCCAGCCAAGGGTTACGTCGGGATAGGCGTGACCAATCAGGCTCCACTTGGCAACGGGAACCTTGCCCATAAACTCATCCTTGAGCACATCGCTGCCGTCGGGGCCCACGTGATCCCACCAGGGAGCGTAGAAAGAACCGAGGCTCTCGCCCTCCATAAGGCGCTGTACGTAAGCTCCAACGGGGGTTGCAATCCAGCCAATCTCATAATCCTGGTTCTTGAACTCCTCGTTGGTGAATTTTATGAGCTTGTTGCGGTTGTGTGCGGCCACCAGGCTGG
Organism: Bacteroidales bacterium; assembly: GCA_016290415.1. Taxonomy (GTDB): domain Bacteria; phylum Bacteroidota; class Bacteroidia; order Bacteroidales; family UBA932; genus Equibacterium. Next base: position 2,594 of record JAEETP010000114.1, on the reverse strand, counting down.
TGTTCCACACCAGGTTGCGGGTCTTCACGGGAGTCGCGTAGAGAGATAACTCTATACCGGTGTTGCTGATGGATCCCACGTTGGTGAAGAGGGTCTTGTAGTCATACGGAGGCACCGGCACGTTGTAGTCATACAGGAGGTCGGTGGTCAGGCGGTAGTAGTAGTCCAGGGTACCGCCCAGACGTCCTTTGAAGAAAGAGAAGTCCAGACCGATGTTGTACTCGTTCTTGCGCTCCCAGCGGAGGTCGGGATTGGCGTTGGAGGCGGGGGCGTAGGAGTTGATCCACTCGCCGCCGTAGTAAAAGCTGGTAGATGATGACATCAGCATCAGCGACTTGTAGTTGGAGAAGTCCTGGTTGCCTGTCACGCCGAATCCGGCACGAAGCTTCAGCTCGCTGATCCAGTCAATATCCTTCATAAAATCTTCCTGGCTGATGCGCCAGCCGACGCTGGCGGCGGGGAACCAGCCCCATTTGTGGTCCTTGCCAAAGCGGGTGCTTCCGTCGCGGCGCAGGCTCACAGAGGCGAGATATTTCTCTTGATAGTTCCACAGCACACGGCCAAAGAAAGCTATGTAGCGGCTGGAAGAGCGGTTGGTGTATTGGTCGGCAAGACCTTCTTTGAGGGCCGTGCCGCCGCCCATATTGTTGTACTTGTAGAAGTCGGAGTCAAAGCCGTAGTTCTCCATATTGGTGCTCCAGTTCATCTGCTTCTGCCAGGTGTAGCCGCCGATGGCCTGGATGGAATGGTCGCCGAACATACGTGAATACTGCACCGTGCTTTCCCACTGGAAGTTATCGTATGCGTTGGAAGAGACGTATGCAACGCCTTTCTTGCCCACGCTGCCGGGGTAGTAACTGGTCTTGTATTCGCCCCCGAAGTACTTTTCGTCTGAATAGCTGATAAAGTTGTCCCACTTGAGCCCTTTTATGGGAAGGATGTTCAACGTGGCCCTCACGCTGGCGCTCACGGTGTTTGTCTCGTCGAAGGCAGAGCGCTCGTTGAGCATTGCCACAGGGTTCTGGTAGTCAGACTCTGGAATTGTGAAGTATCCGCCGTATGCCGTGGCCGTCTCGTCGTATATCGGCTCTGTGGGATTGTGGGTAAAGGCCTGCCTGAACGCTCCGTAGTTGGCCGGGGACGCCTTGCGCTTCACATATCCCAGGTTGTAGTCTATGTCCACCCATCCCTGCAGCAAGTGCTGGGTAATGTTTGTCTTAAACAGATATTTGGTGGCCTCATTGCCCCTTTGCAGACCCTGGTTCTGCTCTACGTTGAGCACTGTGCGGTGAGAGAAGAGGTCGTTGCCGCCGCTCACTGCAAGGCTGTGCTTATGACTGACGGGAGTGCGGGTTATCTCCTTGAACCAGTCGGTGTCGCTGCCGTAGAGTGATCCCACCTTGGCGGGGGCATAGTTGCGGATGGTGTATTCGAATTCCTTCGCTGTCATCGGCATCGCACGGCTCTGAACGGTTTGGACAGAGACCTGGCCGTCATATTCCACACTGGTGGTGCCGGCACGTGCCCGGCGGGTGGTGATAATCACCACGCCGTTGGTACCCCTGGTACCATATATGGCGGCCGCCGAGCCGTCCTTGAGGACATCTATGCTTTCGACCTCCTGGAAGTTGATGTTGCGGATGTCGGCATCCACCACTCCGTCAATAATAATCAGCGGCCCCTGGCCGGCAGCCAGGGTGTTGGTGCCTCGCAGCAGGAACTGGTAGGATGCGTTGGGGTCGCCACCGTCGGGGTTCACCACGGTGAGGCCTGCCACCTTGCCCTGCAGCATCGCCCCGGCATTGATATATGAGCCGAGGTCGAGGTTCTCGGACTTCAGGCTGGCCACACTTCCGGTGGTCTCCTTCTTGGTGGTGGTGCCGTAGCCAATCACCACCGTCTCGTCCAGCATCAGAGCCTGCGAAGGGGTCATCTTAACATCCACATTTCCCCCGCCCTGAGGCACGGAGAAGCTGAAATCGTCATAACCCATATAAGAGACAACAACCGTTGCTCCGGATTTGGTTTTCAGGGTATAATTGCCGTCCACGTCGCTGGTGGTGTAGTCACCCCCGGCTAATATTGCGGCTGCCGGCAGGGGTTCGCCATTTTCGTCAGAAACGCGCCCCGAGACGGTCACATTCTGCGCCACGGCACTCCACGCCAGCAGAAACGCGGCAATTGTGAGTATGAATTTTTTCATAGAATATATGTTTTACATACCAGCCTTGACCACGCAGGCCAGACCTGCGATGAACAGGACAAACATAAGGGCCAGCAGCCAGTAAACCTTCTTGGGTGCGCCCCTGAACTCCTTCCAGATGAATACGCCCCAGATGGCGGCCACCATAGGCGCGCCCTGGCCAAGTGCATAGGAAACGGCTGCGCCGGCGGTGCCTGCGCAGATATAGTTGAGGGCTGTACCAAGAGCCCAGATGCAACCGCCCAGGATACCCACCAGATGGGTCTTGAAATTACCTGCAAAATACTGCTTGTAGGTGACAGGCTCGCCCACGAAGGGTTTCTTCATAACTATGGTGTTCACAATAAAGTTGCTCAGGAACACGCCCAGGGCAAAGATCACCATTGCGGTG
>JAEETP010000025.1 GCA_016290415.1 Bacteroidales bacterium | reverse complement strand
AGCATTCTGCCCGTTCCCAGTTTACGGGCATCATAGATAGCTTGATCGCTGATTTTCATAGTATTATTAGTTAAATGTGAATTGACACTATACCGGTGCATAAAGTTACTGCATATGCACCTTTGCCTCTCCCCCAAAGAGAGAAGTATTATTCACATTTTTTTAACAGCAGAAACTACCGGTATTTGATCACCAGCATATCGCCCTCGTCCAGAACGAAACGGGCGGGACCGGACGGCTGCTCCACGAAGAGGCCGTCGCGGGCTATGGTATAAACGGCCGAATTGAAAACGGCATCCACCGTCATTTTTTCTTTGACCGACTTATTCCCTACAGTGACATATTTGTTGCCGCGGTTCTCTATGAAACCAACCAGCGCATCCTGGCTGGTGGCAAGGCTGCCGATCTCTGCCGGCAAGTCGGCATCACACAGGCGCTGTGTCCAGGCCGGATTCCGGTTGGCATGGCGCACCTTCTCCATAGTGCATCCGTCAAACACCCATCCTCGCCTGTGCAACTCGGTGTTGAAATCCTTCAGGGTATCGTATGCGCCAGTCCAGGAACCGTCTATCATTATGGGCGCATAGTCGGTGCCGCCGTATTGCAGAATGGTGAAATACTGAATCACCTGAGCGCCGTAGGCCAGGTTGGAATAAACCTGCAGGCGGAGATTCTCTACTGTGGGTTTTGCAAAAAGATGCTGCTCGCGGTCTATCCAGCAACTTGCGGCAAAACCCCACCAGGGAATGCCGTAGCGCTTGGTAAGGCCAGCCACAATCTCGTTGCACTCCCACCAGGAAGATTGTATTCCGTCGGGGTAATCCGGGTCGCCTTCGGGGCGGCAAGGATAAAAATCGTACGATAAGAACTTGAGCTTGCAGTCTCGGATATAAGCCTCTATATAGTCTTGGTAGTAACGTACCCCCAAGCCTTCAGGACTTGCATAGGCAAGTAGATTGATATATACCGGATGATTCGGGTCCAGACTCTCAATTCTTTCTTTACGAAGAAGCAGCGACGGAATCAGAGCCGCGGATGGCTCGTCGTAGATGTGATATGCGAATGTAGCAGGATGATCTTTGAGCTGGTTTATGATCTCGTCCAGGCCTTTGTAATTTACCGGATCGCGATCGTAGGCCTCGGCATATGGCCAAACCACCGGGACACATTTCATTCCGACCTGCTCGGCCAGGTCCAGCTGATGCATAAACGGACCCTCGTCTGTTTCTACGGTGATGATATTGATTCCGGCGTCTGCAAGGCGCTGGAAATTCTCTAACGTGGCCATATGGTTTTTGAGCCCGCGATAGCCCATAGTCTTGAACGTGGTTCGAGTAGCGTCGGAATAAGGGTCACGCACCAGAAGCGGAAGCTTAGCCGCCGTGGACCGGCCATCGTCGGTGGTCGCTTTGAGGATAAAATCCGCGGGGGAAGCGGGGTCCGGGGCTGTAACAACAATACTGCCGGAGGCACCTGACCCGCTGACTGTAACAGTCCACCCCCCTGCCTGGCTGACCTCAACATCAGCCGCCTCGGGCAGAGTGTAATTGACGGTGACGCTACAGCCTGCATCCACGCCATACAGTTTCTTGTCAAAAGTGAACGTGAACGGGGTCTGCGGGTCCACGACGATATCAGCAGCGGCAGGCACCCCGGAGGGTGTCTGCCGCTGAAGTTCGTCCAGCTCTTGCTGCAGGCGCTCTACACGCTCTATGTCGGCCTTGTTGCAGGCGAACGACAGAGCGGCTGCGACCAGCAGAAGAACTATTTTTTTCATCTCCTTAACCAATAAGCTGGGGCAGGAAGATAGAGAAGATCAATATTGCCAGGCCGATGCCCAGAACCCAGATAATCTTGGGCTTGCATCCTTTCCACTCTTTGAGCACGATGCCCCAGAAGTTGGAGAAGAGGATATCCAGGCTCATCAGGATAGCCCAGGCAAAGGCAAGCAGTGCGGGGGAATCCTTCAGGAAGGCACTTCCCAGCGAAAGGCCGAAGAACTGGCTGTACCAGAGGATACCGGCCAGAGCGCAGAAAAGCAGGTTGTGACCCCAGAGGTTACCCTTTTTGTAGTCGCCCCAAGTGTGGTTCTTGCTGTTCTGGCTGAAGCAGTAAACCGCATTTACAATGAAGCCGCCGATGGTCACCAGCAGCACTGCGGGCAGCTCTTTGAACATAGGGTTGGTCCCCTCAAAGAACATATTGGCGCCGCAGCCCTTGCCAATTGCAAAGCAGGCACTCATAAAGCCGGAAATCAGCGCCACAAGGATACCCTTGCCAAAATTGAAACGCTGCGGCTCGGCATTGTCCTTCTTGTCTTTTGCGGCTGCCTTGGCCCTCATACTGCCGGCCAGGCCTATGATGAGCACGCCAATGAACATAACCACCACGCCGGCGATAACGGCACCGGTGATGGTGCCCACGGCGCCGCTGGAAAGACCCAGCAGGTCGGTGGCCACCGGAGTAAGTATCACGCCCAATGCAGAGCAGATACCCAGCGCCAGGCTCTGACCGAGGGCCACGCCCAGATAGCGCATACTAAGGCCAAAGGTCAGGCCGCCCACGCCCCAGAGCATACCGAAGAATATGGTGAGCAGTGTGGCCTTGGGATCGGCGGTATAGAGACTCATCAGGCTGTTGCCGTCGGTCACCGCCAGCAAAGCGCCCAGCAGCGGGAACACGAGCCAGGCAAAGACGCCCTGGACAATCCAGTAGCTCTCCCAGCTCCACTCCTTGATCTTGTTGATGGGCACGTAGCTGCTCGCCTGGCAGAACGCGCCTATCGCAATGATTAATAATCCAAGGAATATCATAACCTGTTATCTTTTGCTGGTTACTTCTGCTTCGTATTTCTGGATAACCTCCACGAACTCCTGACCTACGGGCACATTGTTCTTCAGGCAGAACATATCGTATACTGCATTCCAAGGCATAACCTTAGCCTCTTCAAAGAGAGCCAGCACTTCAAAGTGCTTGTCTTCCAGTTCGTACTTGCTCATTGCCTCGCGAGGCTCAAGCAGAGCGCGGAGCATACATTTCTGAGCTGCGCGGCTGCCGGTAACGTATGCACCTATGCGGTTCATAGCACCGTCGAAATAGTCCAGACCGTAGTGAACGCGCTCCAGTGCGTTTGCGCGTACAATCTCGGCAAACAGATCAAGAGTGTTGTCGTCCATAATGGTTACGTGGTCGGAATCCCAGCGGATGGGACGGCTCACGTGGAGCATCAGCTCGGGTACAAAGTTGAGCAGTGCAGAAACCTTGTCTGCAGGGCTCTCTGTGGGGTGATAGTGACCTGTGTCAATTGTAGGGATCTTGCCGTTCTTTGCAGCATATGCGGCATAGAAGTCGTGGGAACCTACGGTGAAACTCTCCAGGCCGATACCGAACAGCTTGCCCTCTATGCAGTCTTTCATATACTTCTTGTCCTCAGCAAAAATCTTGTCCAGGGAGTCCTTGAGCAGGCTGCGGTACAGCATATGGTTCACAGAGACATCCTTGCAACCGTCGTGTACCCATACATTTAGGATACAGGGGTCGCCCTGAGCCTTACCCATTGCGTCGGCGATGTCACGGCAGCGCTTGGTGTGCTCGATCCAGAAATCGCGGATACCCTTGTCGGGATTGGCGAGGGTGAGGTTGCCACTCTTCGGGTGGGAGAAAGAAGTGGAGTTGAAGTCCAGTTTGGTATCGTTTTCCTTACCCCACTCTATCCAGCTCTTGAAATAATCTACAGTTACCTCGTCGCGATCCACAACCTTGCCCTGGAAATCACCGTAAATCTCGTGCAGATTCAGGCGGTGGGTACCGGGAATCAAGCTCTTGGCCTTGAGCACATCGGCGCGCAGTTCATCTATGTTGCGGGCAGCACCGGGATAATTGCCGGTGGACTGGATACCACCCGAGAGGGCGCCTGCCTGCACTTCAAAACCCTTTACGTCATCTGCCTGCCAGCAGTGCATAGAGAGGTGGAAATTCTGGAGCTGCTCCAGGACTTTGTCGGTGTCGATGCCTATTTCGGCGTAACGTTCTTTGGCCAGTTCGTAGGCCTTGATTACTTGGCTTTCTTTCATTTTTTTATTGATTTATTTTGATATTATTTCTTTGAATCTTGCATAAGCGGCATCCCATACCGGGCCGTCCTTGGGAAGATATTCCTCCGTGGCGATGCTCTCGCCTATCAGGCGGCGCATATCTTCTTTGGTATCCACCAGACCTGCGGCGCGGGCCTGAATCATCACATTGCCTATTGTGGTGGCCTCTGAAGGACCTGCCAGAACGCGCAGCTTGGTGGCATTGGCGGTGATCTGGTTCAGCAGGGCATTCTTGCTGCCGCCGCCGATGATGTGCAACACCTCGATGGGTTCCTTCACGAACTTGGAGTTGAGGGTGTCAATGACATTGCGATATTTGAGCGCCAGACTCTCGAAGATGCAGCGCACCATTGCACAGTCGTCTTCGGGCACAGGCTCGCCGTGGCTGCGGCAGTAATCCTTAATGGCCTGCTCCATATCTTCCGGAGCGGCAAAAGCGGAATTGTCGGGGTCCACGAAAGAGACAAACGGCTTGGCCTTGCCCATCATCTCCACAATCTGGGGATAGCTGTAGTCCTTGCCCTGCTCTTTCCATTTTACGCGGCACTGCTCCAGCAGCCACATTCCCGTGACATTCTTCAGGAAGCGGATGGTGCCGTCTATGCCGCCCTCGTTGGTATAATTCTCTTTGAAGGATTCCTCGCCGATAATGGGCTCATAAGCTTCGATGCCAATCAGAGACCAGGTGCCGGAAGACAGGTAGGCGAAGTTTTTGGTGGCGGCGGGCACGGCTGCAACTGCGCTTCCGGTGTCGTGACCAGCCACGGCCACAACCTTGACTGCGCCAAGGCCGGTCTCGCGGGCCAGATCTTCTGTGAGGGTACCCACAATATGTCCGGGCATCACAATCTCAGGGAACAGCGCGGGGCTGACTCCGGCAGCTTCCAGCAGCTCGTTGTCTATCTTCTTGTCATAAGGATTCAGGAACTGGGAAGTGGAGAGGATGGTGTATTCGCACACCATCTTGCCGGTGAGCAGATACGACAGGGCATCGGGCAGGAACAGCACCTTGTCGGCAGCCTCCAGCGATGAATTGCCCTCGCGGTGCAGCGAGAACAGCTGGAACAGCGTGTTGAAATTCATAAACTGAATGCCGGTGCGGCGGTAAACTTCGTCCTTGGGCACAATCTTGAAATACTCTTCCATCATACCGTCGGTGTAGTGGTCTCGGTAGGCACGCGGCTGCGAGAGGATGTGTCCGTCGCGCCCCACGCATACAATGTCCACGCCCCAGGTATCAATGCCGATGGAGGCTACATCCAGCCCCATTGCCCCGACCTTTTTGAGACCCTTGCGGATTTCGTCGAAGAGATAATAAAGATTGCAGTATGTGCGGCCGGCAATTGTAGAGAAGCCGTTGGAGAAGCGGTGAACCTCTTCCAGCTCCAGTTTGCCGTCCAGGCGGGCCAGGACTACCCTGCCGCTGGTCGCGCCCAAATCGATGCTAATTGAAGTAAATGCCATATTATAAATTAGTTGAATTCAATCCATCAAAATTAGGAAAAAACCGGCTAAAAGTCAATACGTAACCCATCGAAAGCAGGAGAAACACCGTCTGGCAGCATCCTGGCGAACTCTTCGTGACGCGGCAGCTGGTGTGACAGGTGAGTCAGGAAGGTGCGCTTTGCACCCACCTTTGCGGCCACCTCAAGAGCCTGATCCAGAGTGAAGTGGGATATATGACGGGTGAAACGGATGGCGTTGATCACAAACGTGTCCACCCCTCGGAACTTTTCTATGCTCTCTTCAGAAATTTTGCTGGCATCGGTCAGATAGCCAAACTTTCCGAAGCGGAATCCCAGCACCGGCAGGGTGAAATGCAGCGCCCTTACCGGGACAATCTCCACACCGCCTATTTCAAACGGACTGTCAGTAATGGTGTGTAACTCATATTTTGGAGCTCCGGGATATGGATTTTCTGCAAAAGCATAGGCATATTCCCTGCGCAGCGACTCCTGCACATATTCCTCGCAATAGATAGGGAAAGCCCGTTTCTCGAAATAGTTGAAACTGCGCACGTCATCCAGCCCGCCGGTGTGGTCTTTATGATTGTGCGTCAGCAAGATGGCATCTATATGACGGATGTCCTCGCGAAGCATCTGGCTGCGGAAATCAGGGCCGCAGTCCACCAGCAGTTTCAACCCCTCGTATTCCACATATACAGAACTGCGGTATCGTTTGTCCCTGGCGTCGGGCGATGTGCACACCTGGCAGTCGCATCCCAGCATAGGCACCCCGGAAGAGGTCCCGGTGCCCATAAATATCACTCTGTTTGCCATATTTACAATATAACATCGACTATCTGACCCACCAGCGAGGGGTCAAAGTCGCGTTCTACCTTTATATAGTTGCGGCTGTAGCCGAACATCTTTCCGTCTTTGTTGGTGCTTTCAAACAGCACCTGCTCGCGCCTCCCGCGGTTGGCCTCGCAAAACTCACCGTGGAGCTCTTCGCACAGCTGTTCCAGGGCCTGAACCCTGGCTTTCTTTTCCTGCTCACTCACCTGGCCGGGCATATCAGCCGCCGGGGTAGAAGCTCGCCTGGAATAAGGGAATATGTGGATAAATGCAGGTCTGATTTGCTCCAGAAAACGATATGTCGTGTCAAAATCCTCTTTGGTCTCGCCGGGGAAACCCACAATGACATCGATGCCAAAAAACACATTGTCCATCCTGCTTCTGACATATTCTATCCTGCGGCGGAAAAAATCGGTATTGTAGCGCCTGTGCATAGCGGCCAGGATACGGTCGCAGCCCGACTGCAGCGGGATATGGAAATGCGGCAGGAATTTGGTGCCCGCGGCTATCCAGTCTATAATCTCTTCTGTGAGAAGATTGGGTTCTATGGAAGAAATGCGCCAGCGCTCTATCCCCTCCACATCGTTCAACGCTTTGATCAGGTCAAAGAAACTCTCTCCGGTGCTCTTGCCAAAGTCGCCGGTGTTGACGCCGGTAATGACCACTTCTTTGAAACCTACGGCGGCTATCTCCTTCGCCTGGGAAACCACAGTGGCTATCGGGGCATTGCGGCTGTCACCGCGGGCCAGCGGCACCGTGCAATAGGTACAGTGATAGTCGCAGCCATCCTGAACCTTCAAAAAGGCGCGGGTACGCTCTGTCGTTGAAAATGCGGGGAAATATTTGAGGCTCTGCCCTATCGGCTCCACAAAGACCTTGCGGTCAAGCTGCGGGGCGGTGGCTATTTTCAGCAATTCACCTTTATACTCGCTGCCAACCACGGCCCAGACGCCCTCCATATCGGCCAGCTGGCCGGCCTTGAGCTGCGCCTGGCAACCGGTCACCACAATACGTGCCTCCGGACTCAGACGGTGCAGGCGACCAATGAAATTGCGGCCCTTCTTGTCGGCCATAGCCGTCACGCTGCAGGTATTCACCACATAGATATCGGCCGGTCCGGTGGATGGTACCACCGTGAATCCAGCCTCCAGAAACTCCCGCTCGAAGGTGGAGGTCTCTGCAAAACTCAGCTTGCAGCCCAATGTAGAAAAGGCCACTGTCTTCATATCAGAAACTCAGGGTGATGCAGGCGGCGGTTTCGGGTGTATCCAGGGCGTTGGTGGCATAGGTAAACGGCGGGCGCATCTTGCACACAGTCACGGAGGCCTTCTTCACCTCCGGCGCCTGCCGCCTGATCTCAGAAAGGATGGTGCCGGCCACGTGTTCCAGCAAAAATGACGGAGTTGCCATAGCCTCCTTCACTATATTGTACAGCACCGCATAGTCCAGAGTATCGCCTATCAGATCGGTTTTGGCCGCCCTGCGCAAATCCACTTTGCAGCTGAGATTCACCACAAAATCGTTGCCTGCGGTGCGCTCTTCGGGCAGGCAGCCGTGGTATGCGTGAAACTTGAGATTCTTTAGTTCAATGGTGCCGAATCTTTTCATAACCGTCTGATTTTAAGCCAATATAACAAACACGCAAGGTCGCTTGCCAATAGTGGGTACATTGCGTTTCCACTGCTCTATGGCCCTGGTGCGGATAAACGCGTCGGGCTGAGTGATATTGGCGGCGATGCACAGGCGGGTGGTGCCGGAAAGCGTCTCCAGCATATCCTTTACAAGTGCATCGTTGCGATATGGTGTCTCGATAATAATCTGTGTCTGGCCCAGGCGGCGGGAGAGTTTTTCCAACTCGGAAAGACGGGCCCGGCGCTCTGCCGGCTTCACCGGAAGATAGCCTGTAAAGGCAAACGACTGGCCGTTCATTCCGCTGGACATAAGCGCCATCATCAGCGACGAGGGGCCCACCAGCGGCACCACCTCAATGTCGTGCCGATGTGCCTCGGCCACCAGAATGCTGCCGGGGTCGGCCACGGCGGGAAGACCGGCTTCGCTGATCAGCCCCACATCCTGCCCCGACTCCAAAAGCGCCACATAGCCTGCGGCATCGGTCTCGGCAGTGTGCTCGTTGAGTTCAAAAAACTCCAGGGAATCTATCTTGCCCTTAAGACCTGCGGCAGAGAGAAAACGGCGCGCGGTGCGGACCTCCTCCACCACAAACGTGCGGATATTGGAAATGGCGTCGAATACACCGCCGCCAAGCACTTGGCGCGGATCGCCCTCGCCCAGGGGCGAAGGAATCAGATATAGCCTGCCTTTCATCGAAAGGCGAAGTTAATCAACTTTTTCGATTTTATTCTCGGCTGAGTACCAAAGATATCCTTCTATATTTTCATAGCCCATACGGCGCAGCATATCCATATATCGGCGCACCTGGGAGCGATATCCGCCGTGATGGGCGCCGAACTTATAGTCCACCACGGCGACCTTGCCGCCGGAAAGCACGACCCTGTCGGGACGGTACACCTTGCCGTCGGTATCTATGATTGAGAGTTCGTTCATCGCCTCTGCAGCGGAGTCAAACCAGCCGTATTCTTTTACCGATTCTAGCATTCCGCCCACGAGGGAGACGGTCTCGGCGCGCTTTTCTTTAGGAAGTTCGCCCCCCTGGATTGCTGCATCCACGGCAGATTCCATATCGGTGGCAGTCCTGATTCTTGAAAGGATATCGTGCAGCACAATTCCCCTCTGCCGGGCCGCATCCCGGCCTTCGGGATCAAAGAAATCGCTGCCCCGGTAGACCAGCGCCAGCCGCTTGCGGCCATCGCCACTACCCTCCATCGGGATGGAATTGTAGCCATCGAGCTGCATAGGCGTCACCCCCTCGCTGTCTTCTTCGCCCGCCGTGTAAGGCGCCCTCTCCCCTACCTCAAATACATTGTCTTTCAAAGACTTCTCTTTTTCAAGCAGGTTGTAGACCATACCCGAGACGCATTTGGTGTCTTTCTTGTTAGCAAACACTATCAGCTCGTGCTTGGCGCGGGTAAATGCCACATACGCCGTGTTCAGGGCGTCCATCTTGTATAGGAGTTCCTCCCGCTTATAATCGCCGCTGAATGTAGATGCATTTGCATAACTGCTGAATTCCACAGGAAGCAGGCCTGCGTCCAGCTCCGATGAGTCCTTACACCACATATATTTGGCCTGCGAGCCTTTGGGGGCCAGTTCTTCCTGGAAGAAAGGCACTATCACCACCGGGCAGCCAAGTCCCTTGGCCTTGTGGATGGTCATAATGCGGACGGCGTTGGCTCCGCGGGGAGAGGACACGGCAGATGTGCTGCCGACATCGTCCCACCAGCGCAGGAATCCTGCCATATCGGAGCCATAATCTCTCATATAGTCCAGCACCAGGTCCATAAAGGTCATCAGATAGGGCATTTCCCCTTTGATAAGATCCTGGTCCAGAGAGCGGACAATATTCTCGCACACATCGTAGAGGGAATTGCCGGCAATGTTCACAGCCGAAACATCAACACCCATCTCTTTCATAACCTGGCGGTTGGTGGCATCATCGGGGTTGACCATATATTTGAGCACGGCCACTATGCGCTGCACGAAGGCAGAAACACCCACCAGCAGCGACTCGTCTGTGATGACATCTATACCGTCGGCAATCAACTGCTCCGCCACCTCTGCCGCCTGAGTGTTTTTGCGCACCAGCACATATATGGCATTGCGAGGATACCCCAGAGCATCCAGGGCCTCTATCTCACCTTTCAGCGCAGCCAGCGCGGGATTGGGTTCATCAGCCGACTGTTTCTCATACCAAGTGACTTTCACGTGGCCCTCTTTGCCGGACTTCACCTTCTGCTCACAATCTTCAAAAGAGCGGGCTATGGTCTCATCCCCATCGAAATAACCGGTCTTGGCATTGGTGAGGCCCAGGAAGATATGGTTGTTGAACTCCACAATGGCCTTGTCGCTGCGGTAGTTGTCTTTGAGTGTATCCGGCACTATGTTGCGTCCGCCAAGCTCCTTTTGCACACCGCTGTCCAGGGTGTTCCAGTCACTGCCCCTCCATCGGTAGATACTCTGCTTCACATCGCCCACAATCAGATTGCCGTAGCCCTGGTCCAGGCTCTGCTCCAGCAGCGGCTTGAAGTTGGCCCACTGCATCAGAGAGAAGTCCTGGAACTCGTCCAGCAGGTAGTGGTCTATCCAGCTGCCGACCCGCTCGTAGATAAACGGAGTGTCGCTGTCACCTATCATTCTGCCAATCGCCTGGGTGGTTTCTCCAAGCAGCATTATGTTGTTCTCTTTGAGATAATGACCCAATGCCGCATATATGCTGCCGAAAATCTTCATCACGCCTATATTGTTGCGCACAATCACCGCTGTCCTATACTGCTCATAGCCATCGAAAAGCTCCACTATATCGGCCAGCAGAGAGTCCAGGCCCGGCCCTTTGGAGCGACTGCAGGCAGCCCTTGCAAGCGGTGCCATATCCTTTCTGGTTTTTGCTGAGAACCAGGTCTCGGGGTCCGCCCCGACCATTGCAACAAGTCGGTTTCCCGGTACATTTATTTCACCGGAGGCATACTTGCTCACCTGCCCCATTCCACCACTTGCGCCATAGGAGAAATCGCCCACAGAAAGTCCCTGCTCCCTGATAGCCGCCATAGCCTCGGTGGCCAGGCTGCGCAACCGGCTTTCAAATTCAGAAGATATTTCGCGCGCTTTGGCCTCGACCTTCTCCATCTTTTCCAGGTCGGGCTTATATTCAGAAGCCTTGACTTTGAACTCCTCTTTCAGGAAGAGCTTCGCAAACTCCAGAAGCCGCTCTTGGAAGCCGTGTTTGGACTTATAGCGGAGCTGGTCCACGGCAAAGCGGTTGATGATGTCAAACACCCGGTCGCCGCCGTCAGCGCCGCTGTCCAGACCGGAGAGCAGTTCGTCCACCACGTGGGCCAGCACATCGTCGTCCCTGAGCTCTACGCGATAGTTGGAAAAGCTGCCCAGCTCCCGTGCAAACGACCTGAAGATCTGCTGGAAAAACTTGTCTATGGTGCAGACCTGAAAGTTGGAATAGTCGTGCAGGATGGCCGTGAGGGCCTCCTTGGCCTTCTTCTGGATTGCCGCCGCCTCTTCTATACTTTTCCCCTTGAACTCTTCGCCTTTTCCCTGCGACAGCTCGTGGAGAGTTTTCACTATGCGGCTCTTCATCTCCTCAGTGGCCTTGTTGGTAAAGGTCACCGCAAGGATATGCTTGTAGGCATCCCGCTCCGCATCGGGGGCTAGCAAGAAAGAAATATACTTGTGGGTAAGGCGGTGGGTCTTGCCGCTGCCGGCCGAGGCCTTGTATATGTCAAGCTGTCCGTTACTCATAGCTATTAACTCCTATCTGCCGCAAATGGCCTTTGCCGGACAGTATTTGCAGGCATCGCTGCCGGCTTCCACTCCTCTGAAAGGAATGTCCGGATTAAAAATTTCTGAAAGAATCTCCTGAACACTGGCGCTGAAGGCCTCCACTGTCTCAGGGGGGCAATACCTTGACTCCACATAAGAGTCAAACAACTTCTTTACATCGTACACGGCAAGCTCGTATTCCTTCTGAGAAGGATTGTCCAGAGTCAGAAGCAGTGCGTACACCAGCAACTGGTATGATGTCTTGAGCTCTCCGCTGAAGACCTTTGCCAGCTGCGTTTCTGCAGTATAACTGTTTGCCTCCGCCACGCTGCCGGTCTTGTAGTCGCATATGCGCGGGGCGCCGCCCTTGCGGTCCAGCCGGTCAACAAAGCCCTTGAGGTGGACATTCTGCGGCCGGCCGTCTATCATCACCGGAATCTCTTTTTCCAGCCGGAGCTCGCTGGCCAGATATGTAAACGGTGCATAGGCGATATCGTTCCGCAGGGTCGCCTTTACCAGCTCCGTCACCAGATTTGCGGTGATCTGGTTGCGGCGGGACAGTTCGCTGCCCTCCTGCCGCTTGAGCTCTTTGTTCAGATACTTGGCGACTGTTGTCGATATCAGCGCAGCGTTTGCCGCAACACCCTTAAGCCACTCCCGGGTAACCTCTTTCCCCTTGACCGGGGCATACAGCTCTTCCATAGTGTGATGGAAAGTGTTGCCAAACTGACCGGCATCCACCTCTTCGCTTACCTCGTCCTCTTCTGCCAGCCCCACCACCTGAGAATAGTAGAACTTGAGCGGGCAGTTTATGTAGGATATCAGGCTGCTGGCAGAGAAAGCATTGTACTTGCCGTCCTCTTCCCGGGGAAGGAAAAAGTGGTTGTGCAGCTGACGCAGGACCTCCGGTGTTTTCTCTACACTTCTTACTACCCCATCCACCGGCTTGATCTCCAGATCTACGCTGCGGAAGTCCATATCAAAGCCGTAGTGATACTTAAGCTGCTTCACAAAGCGGCTCTCCTCGCCGCTTAGCATACCCTTGGTGCGGGAGTCGTAGATAAGCACCACCTTCTTTGCCCGGTAGATACTGCGGTAAAAATGGTATGCGGCAATGGAGTCGAAAAGCTCCACGGTAGGGAGGCCAAACCCGCGGCGGACATTGTATGGAATCAGGCTGTCACTCTGCTGCTTGGCGGGGAATACTCCCTCATTTACCGAGAGGATAATAAGTGTCTCGAAATCTATGGCGCGGACCTCCAGCGGGCCCATAACCTGCAGGCCGCTGAGCGGCTCGCCCCTGAAGTCCACCGTAAGGCGGGAGGTAATCTCCCGCAGGAACTTGAAGTAGGTGCGCATCTCCATAGGGATGGCCAGGTCCTTCATATGGCTCACGGAAGTGTAGTAGCCGTGGGCAAACTCCTTTTCTATGTCGGGCAGCGACGGCGCCAGAGTCTGCAGCACCTCCATCTGCCAGTCATATACGCCTGCGGTTTCCGTCACGGGACGGAAAACCACACACAGAATCTCATCTTCTGCGAAACGCTCTGCCGGCACAATAATCTCGTTGGACGCCACAATATCTTTCTTGAGCCTGACTGAGTTCTCGGGCGATACCGTGCGGATAAAAGGGTGATTGAGAAGAGCCGTTACATCCTTGTGATAGAAACCGGCGCTGTGCTTATTCAACTGCAGCGAAGAGAGCATATCCATAAGCGACGCAGTGGCACTGTTGTGCAGGCCGTAGCCCATTGTGACATTCACGTGCCGGATATTCTCCGGGATGGAGTTGAGCAGCGGCATCAGCAGATTCTCGTCTGGCAGCACCACCGCGGTGGACTCTTCTCCAGCCACGGCCAACTCTGCCGCAGCCACCTTGGCCTGCGCCACGGCGCTGGAAGCAGCCACCACAGTCACCTTGGGCCGGCTGTCATTCTCTGCCGACAGTGTGTATTTTGAGGGGTATCTTCCCTTATAATTCTTTATGAAATATGAGGCCTTGTTGGCCGGATCGGTGAGGCATTCACCATAGAAATCCCAGTAAAAGTCGCCGTCAAACTCGGCTTTGATATAGTCGTACAGGGCGGTCTCGCACTTGCACAGGGCGTTCTGCCCTACCACCACGATACGGTCGTAACCGGCCAGCGAGGCCTTGATGCCGCCGGTCTCACCGTGCAATATGCGCTCTGCCACCTCCCTCTGCAGCATCCCTTCGTATGCGATGCCTTTCCCTGCGAGGCTTTCCCTGAAAGAAGCGTACAGATCTAAGAGTATCTCCCACATACCCAGAAACTTTTCTTTCTGCTGCGAGCCCTTATTCTCTACGACTACGCCCCAGAATTGCTTCAGCGCCTTTTTCTGCTCATCGTCCAGAAAATCATAGCCGGAATCCAACTCCCGCAAATCTTTAATGTGGGCAAAGAGCTTGGACGCATCGGCCATATATTTGTCCACATCGCTGAAATCTGCAATCACGGCCTCGCCCAGCGAGACAAAGCTGTCAAAACCCTCAGACTCACGGCCGCGCCCGCCGCATACCCTGGCATACATCTGCCAGAGGATGTAGATGAGCTGTACCTTGTCTCCGCGGCCGTACGGACTGAGCCTGGCAAAAAGGTCGCCTATGGTTATGATGTCGGGCGAAAGCACCGGAACGCTGCTGCACTGCCCCAGATATTTCTGGAAAAAGAGCGCAGAGCGGCGGCTGGGAAACACAAACAGGCAGCGGCGCAGATCCGCGTCCTTCTGGGCCGTGTAGGCCTTTGCAATCTGATACAGGAAGCTATTCTCCATTTGCCGGGTATTTTTCCGATAGTTTTTCAATTGCAAATCTATAGAGATATATGAGTAAAATTGCTACACATATTCCATAAATCAAACCGGCCGCCACATCCAGCGGATAGTGGTATCCCAGATAGATTCTGCTGTAGGACACCAGCAACGACCACACAACCAGCACTATCCTGAGCCAGCGCCGGCCCAGGATGCCCGAAACCAGCAGCGCAAAGCAGATGGTGTTTGCGGCGTGGGCAGAGAAAAAGCCGTAGGGCGACCCGGTTCCGGTGGGGAAACGGCCGCCGGCAATGGCGGGTTCGTATCCCGGCCGAGGCCTGCCCACCAGCCACTTCACCAGATTTGACCCCCAGTCGCACAGCAGATAGCCCAAAATGCAGGCCAAAAGACCAATCAGAGCGGCAATCCAGAATTTACCGGCAGCGACGGGCCTTTCAAGAGCATAACCGCCACACTGGGTGGCATAACATTTGCGGAAAAACAGCGCGACCGCAAGTGCCAGGTAAAGAGGTATCCAAACCGCTATCGCAGAGAAGAATTTCATTACCGGGTCAATAAGCGGACTCCACCGTCCGTTTATTAATAGAAAAAGTTGTTGGTCATATTCAATCATATCTACAAATATATTCTATTTTTGCCGCCGCTACAAAGACAAAGCACATTATGAAAAAGATTAACGCGCTTAAATATATACTGATATCGATACTGATTTCTTTCGGTAATTCTGCATTTGCCCAAACAACTATCAAAGGCATTGTGAAGGACGCCGAGACCCTGGAGGGAGAAGTGGCCGCAATAGCGCAACTGCTCAAAGAAGGCCAGAGTGTCACCTACACAATCACCGATTCCACAGGAGCCTTTTTGCTTAAGACAAACGTCACCGGCCCGCTTACGGTCAAAATTGAAAATATGGGCCGCAAGACCATAGAGAGAGAAATCACCGCCGGCGGCAGCACCGTGGACCTTGGCGAAATCCTTATCGAAAACGATGCAGAAACCCTGAAAGAATCTTCTGTATCGGCGCTCAGGACCCTGGTCAAGATTGGCGCCGACCGCCTGAGCTACGATGTGGAGCACGACATCGACGCCAAGAGCATGACCGCCCTGGACCTTCTGCGCAAGGTGCCTATGGTCACCGTGGATGCCCAGGACAACATCACCGTGAACGGAAGTTCATCTTTCAAAGTATATGTAGACGGCAGGCCCAACCAGATGCTGAGCAACAACCCATCCCAGATGTTCAAGGTGATGCCAGCCAGCCTCATCAAGAGCATCGAGGTAGTCACCAACCCGGGCGCCAAATATGACGCCGAGGGCACCGGCGGCATCCTGGATGTCAAGACTATGAGCGGCGCGGGCAAGAGCGTGACCACCGACGGCATTTTCGGCACCGTGATGGCCGGGGTGGACACCCGCGGCAGGGCAAACGGCGGCGTGAGCATCAACGCCCAGAAAGGCAAATGGACATTCGGCGCCAATATACACGGTATGAGGGAAGACCTGGGCGGAATAGAGATGTCCAGTACAACTTCATATTCCGAAACCGCCACATCAATAGAGACACTGACCAGAGGCTCCAACAAGGGCGGCGGCATATTCAGCAATGTCAGCGTCGGCTTTGAACCCGACACCCTGAACCTGTTCAACCTGACTGTCGGTGTCAACAGTTTCGGAAACAACTCCATAGGAAACGACGGACGCACTACATACACCGTGGCAGGCATCCCCACCCTGAGTTATTCGCAGTCCACCGTGAGCAAGATGTCTATGTCGTTTATCAACGCCAGCTTTGACTATCAGCACACCTTTGCCGACAGCCGCGACAAGACACTTACCCTCTCCTACCAGTTCTCCGGCAATCCCCAGAAAGGAAACAGTCTCTACGATCTTACCTATGACGACGGACGCACAGAAGAGCGCCATTCTGTGACCGATGATCTCACTGCAGAGCACACCGTCCAGACCGACTTCACAACACCCATAGGCAAGAACCAGACACTGAGCAGCGGCTTGAAATACATCTACCGTCACAACAGCGCCAACGACGCCTATAACGGCATACCCAGCGTCTACGACTATTACAACCACATTGGCGCAGCCTATACCGAATATACCGCCACAATAAAGAATCTGGTGCTCACCGCAGGACTCCGCTACGAGCACACCTTCCAGACGGTGGACTATGACCTTGCCGACAAGGACTTCGACATCAACTACGGCAACTTTGTACCCAACGCCAGCCTGCAGTGGAACCTCTCCGAGGCAGGCAACCTGAGCCTGGCCTACAATATGCGTATCCGCCGTCCGGGCATCAACTCCCTGAACCCCTATGTAGACCAGTCGGACCCCACCTCAAGGTCCTACGGTAACCCCGATGTCCGCGCAGAGAGAAACCACCGCATCTCCCTGGCCTACAATTTTGCCAGCCCCAAGTGGGTGATCAGCGCCAAACTCCGGGAACGTCTGGGTAAGGGCGGCATAAGCGACTATTCGTTCTATGACGGCAGCATACTGAACCACACCTACGGCAACATCATAGACCGCAGCAGTACCGGGCTTGACATCTACGCCAACTGGAACATAAACAACAAGACCCGCCTGTATGTAAACGGCGATGTGGACTATAACATATTCAGCAGCAAAGAGCTGGATCAGCGCAATTCGGGTTGGGACTACGGTGTTTTCGCCGGCTTCCAGACCTCTGTTTTCTGGGATATGCGCCTCAGCCTGAACACATTCATCAACGGCGGCGATATATCCCTGCAGGGCCACAGCAGCCCCTTCCGCTTCGGTATGCTGGGTCTCACAAAGACCTTCTTTGGCGAAAGGCTCAGCGTAAGCGTACAGGGAATGTCTCCCCTCTTCTCCCGCGACCTTATCATACGTGAATACTCAGAGGGTAAGGGCTTCACCAGCGAGAGCGTGGTCAAGATACCCATTATGAATGCCGGCTTCAACATCAGCTACACCTTTGGGCAGATGCGCGGAGGCAGCAAGAAAGTGCGCCACGGCATCAACAACGACGACGTGGACCAGAACACCGGCGGAGGCAGCATTATCCCCTCCGGCGGCGGAATGGGAATGTAAAATCCTCTAAAGAACCGGGAGGATATTGTCCCAGATCAGGCTGATTTCTACCTGCATATCCTGCACCTCGGCCGTCACGGCCATCACGGCATCCTTTTCGGGCATAACTATGATATACTGGCCGTAGGCGCCGTCGGCACGGAAGGCGTTGTGGCGGCAGCGCCACATCTGGTAGCAGTAGCCCTGATGCCAGTCGGGACGGGAGTCGTTTTCAGGGTCAAAATTCTCGGGACGGTTGTCTATCTGATATTTGGACATCTCAGCAACCCAGCTGGCCGGTATCACCTGCTTGCCGTGCCACTTGCCGCCGTCCAGCATAGTCTGGCCTGCCTTGGCCATATCCTCGGTCTTGAGATAAAGCCCCCAGCCGCCATAGTTTATCCCTTTGGGACACTCTTTCCAGTAGGGTTTCTCTATGCCCAGCGGCTGCCACAGGCGAGGCTCCAGATAGTCAACTATCTTTTCTCCCGAGACTTTCTGCACTGCGGCAGAAAGCATATAGGTGCCTATAGTATTGTAGCAGAAATATGTGCCCGGCTTGCGCTCTACGGGGAATTTAAGGAACTCTGCCACCCAGTCCTCACCGTCTTCGTAGCGGATCTCGTTGGTATGCTCGTTTTCGTGGCCGCAGCTCATTGTGAGCAGGTCACGGATGGTTATTGCGCGCAGGTTGGCGCTCAGGTCGCCGGTCACTTTTTCGGGGAAGATATCCACAAGATGGTCGTCCAGGCTAAGCAGACCTTCATTTATGGCAAAACCCACCGCGATGGAGGTGAAAGTCTTGCTCACCGAGTGCATAACGTGGGCGCTGTCTTTATCGGCGCCGTTGAGCCACCGCTCGGCTATGACTTTGCCGTGCTGAAGCAGCATAGCGCTGTGGATGGTCTGCCCGGCATCGGCCTCCGCCTGCAGCCAAGCCTCGAAAGCATCCGCCTGCTCTTCAGTTGCCTTGCCGCGGGGCAATGAATTGTTTTCCTTGGATTTGCAGCCGCAGAGCATCATCACGGCCATCATCAACAAAAGGCACGATTTTTTCATAGTCGGTTGATTGTTTGCATTTTACCAAAGGTAATAAAAACTATTGACATTTATTATTCTATTACATATTTTTGTACTAAACAAAACGACTAACACTATTGGTATGAAAAAGTTTATAATTATTCTGATTGCCTTGCTTATGACGGGCATCAGCGCAGACGCCCAGCTTCTGGACCGTCTGAAAGACCGCGCAAAGGATGCCGTAGAGCGCAACCTCGGCGACAAGGTAGAGAAAGGCGTGAACGACCTTCTTGACGGCAAGAAGAAAGACAAGAAGAACAAAAACACATCCAATAATCAGGAAGTGGAAGATGCTGAAGAAGCCGAAGTCGAACCGGCAAATGAGAAAGTAGATTTTGCACAGATCCAGGCCAAGAGCGACTTCAAGCGCGGCGGCACCGTATTCTTCGAGGATGATTTCGCTGATGAGCAGATAGGTGAGTTCCCTTCCAAGTGGGATTTGCTCGGTGGCAGTGAAATCGAAGTGGTTAGCATAAAAGGCAAGAAAGCCGTCAAGATAGAAGAGGCGAGAATCAAACCCTTGATGAAGGATCTTAAATACCTGCCCGAAGAGTTTACCATTGAAATGGATGTGCTTGCACAACCGGCACAAGAAGGATCAAGCTGGGATGGCACGTTGGATTTCTGGTTCACGGGAGAGGAAACGGATGGTAATGCTCACGACAGAGTATTCTCTATGAGAACGTGCGTGGAGACCCATACACTCAACAATCCAAGTGGAGGATATAAGGGAATCAACTGGGACTGGACCTCATTTAATCCTAACGGGGGCCAAATAGACGGTCACGCAAAAGATTCCGAGATTGCCAAGGTGTTCAAGAAAAATGATTGGAATCATATCGCTTTTTCTTTCAACAAGCGTGCACTCAAAGTATATCTCAACTATTATCGCATTGTTAACATTCCTAATCAGCAACAGCCGCGCTGTTGGTGGATGGAAGGTAGTTCTGACAGTAACAAGGGTGTTTACATCACCAATGTCGTGATGGCGAAGGGCGCCGTTGACCTTTACGAGCGCAACACGACCGATTATTCTTCAGCCGTCGAAAAGGCCATCGCCGAGACCGGCAAATTCGTGACCAACAACATCCTCTTCGAGACCGGCAAGGCCACGCTGAAGCCCGAATCTATGGAAGAGATCCAGAAGGTTGCCGAGTATATGAAGAAGAACCCTCAGGCACGCTTCGAAGTGCAGGGCCACACCGACAATGTCGGCTCCGACAAGACCAACGACCCTCTGAGCCAGGCACGTGCCGAGGCCGTGGTCAAGGCTCTTGAAGAGCAGGGCGTGGATCCCTTCAACCTGCGTGCTGTGGGTAAGGGCAGCCACGAGCCCGTGGCCGACAACAAGACTGACGAAGGCCGCGCAAAGAACCGCCGCGTGGAGTTTATAAAGAAGTAAATAGGTACTTCTGAAGCGGCGCCACCATCAGCGCCTGAAGTATCTGATTCTTTTCAAGGAGAGTCCGGACAAAATCCGGGCTCTTCTTGTATACGGTAATATCCTCGGTGGGATCCAGGTTCTGCCCGGCGACCTTTTTGACGCCCACCGCCAGGAAGCTGTGCGCCAGATTGTTGCTCGTGGCGGGATTGGGAGCAAGGTCCATCAGATGGCTCCACTCGCCTCCGGCATAACCCGTCTCTTCAAGCAATTCGCGCTTGGCCGCCTCCAGCGGGGTCTCCCCCTTCTCTATCACGCCGCACGGCAGCTCGTAGCAGGTATTGCCCAGACCGTGACGGTACTGCCGCTCAAGAATGATATCTCCATCTTCTGTTACGGCGATGATATTTACCCAGTCGGGATATTCCAGCACGTAATAATGGTCGTTGATGCGGCCGTCCGGCAGGCGGCAGACATCCTTTCTGGCCGTGAGCCACGGCGCCTTTTTCAAGAGATACTCGCTCTGGAGCACCTCCCATTTACCATCTTCGTTTATCGTATTTTCCATTACAAAGCAAAATGGACTGTGGTCTCGTAGTCGTTCCAGTTGCGAAGGTCCAGCGTGATGTTCTTCTGATCGTACACGTTGCTGTACTGGGTGTCCTCTACGGTGCCGTTATCCCAGACCAGATCCTTCCAGTGCACCTGCGCCAGGCATTCCTGAGCCTCTTCCAGAGAGAGGATGCCATTGTGCTCTTTAAGATATGCGCCGGCAGTTTCGTATCGCCACCAGCTCTTGCTGTGGGGATTGCCCACTGCCGGGTCGGGCTCGGTGGTGAAGTATTTCTCCGAAAGCAGGTGGTTGGTCACCAGCATATAGTTTGCGGCTGGGTCCTTGCGCACCACCATAGATTTCCAGCCATCCTCCTTGTCAAACTCCAGCACAGCGCAGTCGCCAGCAGCATCGGCAATCATATAGTGATAGCCGCTGCCCACGGTGGCGTCGTGACATATGTCCAAGCTTTCCGCCAGATCCAGCGCCTCCTGGACGGTGGCGCAACGGTCCAGCCAGAGCCTCATAATTATGGTGGTGCCGACATTATGCTTTTCGGTTTCCTGTGCGGCGGCCTGTTTGGGAAGCGCCATAATGGAGGTGCAGAGCCCCTTCTCGTTGATGCCGTCCACCGGAGCATATACAGCTGCCAGGCAGCTCAGCTTCTTAATGAACGAGTCGGGAAGCTTATCCAGCGAATAGCCAAAATGGGACATATCACTCACTCCAATGGAGGCATAGCCCTTCTTGGGGCGGGAAAAAGTCACCATCGTCGGGTTCTTGAAATAGTCGTAGTTGCGGCCGTACCAGAAGCCGCTGCCGTCACTTTTCGCAGCCTGGAAGCTGGTGCAGTTGAAAGTGGCCATTTCGCCGTTTTCGTCGGCCACCTGAGCGCTCTTAATCTTGATGGGAAGACCCTTGCCTATGCGGCCTATCACATAGTCCAGCAGTTCGGCATTGGAATCAATATCCTTGGAAATCAAATCGTCCAGATCATAGCGGGCATTGTAGTTCATCTGATAAAGATACTCGTTGCCGCCGACACACTTCACGGTGCGCAGGGTCGAGATTTCACCGCCCCAGATACAGGCAACGGCAATACACAGCGCGGCCAGAATGCCGACAATCCAAAGAATAACTTTTTTCATAGTATAGGATTATTTATTGTTCGAGAGGAATCGCAGCTGGGCCTCCAGCATTTTCAGCCGCGTCATTTCAAAGCCGGCGGCGGCAGCTATGGCAATCGGGTGCGAATAGAGATAGTCTATTTCCATAGGCCGGCCGTTGTCGTAGTCCAGCTTCATAGAAGGCTTGTAGGGAGTCATCTTGTCGGTGGTTGCAATCTGCTTGTCGGCAAAGGACTCGTCCAGTCCCATCACTCCGCAGGCATTGGCTGCGCCTATCACCTCCATCATCTGCTCTTTGATAAGCTGGCGGGTGGCCGGGTTGGCCAGCAGTTGTGCGGTGGATGTATTCAGTGCCACCGTCATCCCGTTGAAGGGCATATTCCACACCGCCTTGCGCCATCGGGCCAGAAGATAATCGGCGGTATAAGTTTCTACGCCGGAGTCTTTGAGGTCACCGACCAGAGTATCCAGCTTGGCTGTGTCGCGACAGGAATAGTTTGCAATTGTAAGACTGCCGTAGTCCATATGGCAGATATGCCCGGGGCCGATTTTGGAAGAGCAGATAAACGCAGTGGCCGCCGCAATCTGAAGGCCGGGCATCGCCTTTTGCAGGTCGTCTTCCATACCGATGCCGTTCTGGATCAGGACCACCAGTGTTTCGGGACCGGCGACCTTGCGCAGGAGGCCTGGCAGGAGATGATTGTTCACCGTCTTGAGTCCCACCAGCACCACGTCGCACTGCGGCAGGCCGGCCGCATCGCGATAAGCCTGCACCGGATTGAGAAGGAAATCGCCGCGGCAGGAATCAACCCTGAGGCCGTGGCTGCACACATAATCATAGTCGGAGTGCAGCAGGAAGCAGACGTCCCTGCCGGCATTGGCCAGCCGGCCGCCAAAATAGCCGCCTACCGCCCCCGCTCCGATAACAGCATATCTCATATCAGCACTGAAAGTATCAATGCAAAATTAATACTTTTCCTTTTTCAGCAGGAGCCCAGATAGAGCAAAATCATACTGATGAACAGCAAGAGAAGGTCCAGGGCCTTTCGCTTGATATTCTTCTCCTTGAGGATGAATGCGCCAATGGCGAAACTTACCAGCACGCTGCCGCGGCGGATCATAGACACCACTGCAATCAGCGCCTCAGGCTGCGACAGTGCCCTCATATAGAGGAAGTCGGCGCCGCACAGGAAGATGCTGATAAACGGGATGGACCAGCGCCACTTAAAGGGTGTGGTTCGCGCACGGTTGGGCCACCACACGAAAGCCACCAGCAGCACCATCATCAATGCCTGATAGAGCGAATACCAGCTAAGCACCTGCATCCTGTCAATCCCAAGATAATCGGGGGACATCAGGTACTTGTCGTACAGACCGCTGGCCGCGCCCAGGATAATCGCCAGAATCAGGAACAGCATCCACTTGTTGCCCTTCCCGAAGCCTTCTTTGGCGCCGCGGAAGCGCATCAGGGCATAGGCGACAATGGCCATCAGGACACCGGCCCACTGGAGCGTATTAAGCCTTTCATTGAAAATGAATATTGCGCCCAGCAGCACCAGTACGGGGCGGGTGGCGTTTATGGAGCCCACGATGGTAAGCGGCAGATGCTTCATTGCCACATAGCCCGCCATCCACGAAGAGAGCACAATGGCGCTCTTGCCCAGGATGTATAGCTGGGTATGCCAGTCGCCGAAACCTGTGCTGAAAAGCCAGGGAGAGAAAATCA
>JAEETP010000113.1 GCA_016290415.1 Bacteroidales bacterium | reverse complement strand
GATGAAAAGGCATCTTCTGCTGCTTTTTACGCTTCTTGCGGCCGTCTCCTGTATGAAATATGGCCCGAGAGAGGAAGAGCAGTTTGCCGCCGACCTGTCGCACCGCGGAGTTTTTGTGCTGTGCGAAGGCAATTATATGTACGGCAACGCCTCGCTTACCTACTACGACCCGGAATCCAAATCGGCAGAAAACGAAGTGTTTGCCCGCAGCAACGCCTTTCCGCTGGGCGACGTAGCACAATCGATGACCATTTTTGACGGACTGTGCTGGGTTGTGGTAAACAACTCCGGCGTCATCTTCGCGATAGATCCCTCCACATTCAGGGAGGTGCGCCGCATCACGGGCTTCACCAGCCCCCGCTACATTCATTTCATAGACAGCCACAAAGCCTACGTGACCCAGATCTGGGACCCGCGCATATATATAGTTGACCCCGGCGAATGCCGCATCACAGGCTACATAGAGACCGGGATGGATTTTGAAACCGGCTCCACCGAGATGATGGTGCAAATTGGTGATTATGTCTATGTCAACTGCTGGTCATATCAGAACCGTATCCTGAAGATTGATACAAGAACAGATTCCGTGACGCAGCAACTCGTTGTAGGGATACAGCCATCGTCCCTGGTCAAGGACTGCAACGATAAACTATGGACAATAACCGACGGCGGTTACGAAGGAAGCCCTTATGGATACGAGAGGGCCACCCTGGTAAAGATAGATGCCGAAAGCTTTGCCATAGAAAAGACTTTTTATTTCGAGTTTGGAAAGACGCCCCGCGGTCTTGCCACAGGCGACGGCGGACGCACATTATACTGGATAAACGACGGCGTGTACAAGATGCAGGCAGAAGCTGAAAACCTGCCCGCAACACCACTTGTAGAACCAAAGGGAACAATTTTCTACTCCCTGACCGTGGACCCTTGGAACGGAGATATCTACATAGGAGACGCCATAGATTATACACAGAACGGGGTGGTGATGCGCTACTCTGCAAAAGGCGAGCTTCTGGACACTTTTGGCGCCGGAATCAACCCTGGCAATTTCTGTTGGAGGGCCGCGCAATGAAAACACGCCGCCTCGCTTCAATAATTGCCCTTTTTGCGGCATTTCTCCCGCTCGCCGGCCAGGAACCCTGGTGGAACGGAGATCCCTCGTACGTGGCTCAAATCACCGAATCTGCGGTTGTGGCAGAGCGCCCGCTGAGGGAGATAGGGCAGCACCGCACCTCCATTGATTCGGCGGCCCTGCAACTGACGGTGTCCCAGTCTATGGCCGACATCCTGACCTACAACACATCGGTATTTGTAAAACAGTACGGGCGGGGAAGTCTTGCCACCGTCTCTTTCCGCGGCACCGCCGCATCGCACACCCAGGTCACCTGGAACGGGATGAAAATCAACTCGCCGATGCTGGGAATGACCGATTTCAGTATGATTCCCTCATACTTTACCGACAAGGCCGATATGCTGCACGGCAGTTCGTCCCTGGCAGTGACCGGCGGCGGACTGGGCGGTGCGGTGCTTCTGGCCACCGACAATGCGCAGAAAGAAGGTCTTGAGCTGGATGCAGTGGCCGGATACGGCAGTTTCGGAACCTTTGACGGTTTTCTCAAGGTTGGCTACGGCACAAAAAGATGGCATATCCGGACACGTCTCGCAGCGACATCCAGCGAAAATGACTTTACATACCGCAATTACAATAAAAAAGAATATACCTACGACGATCACGGCATACCCAACGGAAGCTATTACCCGATAGACACAAACCGATGCGGCAGCATCCGGGACCTTCATCTGCTGCAGGAGGCGTACTACACCACCAGCGGCGGCGACCGGTTGAGTCTTAACGCCTGGTGGACACGTTCTGTGCGGGGAGTGCCTATGCTTTCGGTAGATTACAGGCCTGGAAATAATTATATTAACCAGCAGAGTGAAAACACATTACGCACTGTTACCGGATGGAATCATACAGGTAAAGGCTATATTCTGGAAGCTAAAGCCGGATGGCTCCATACCAAGCAGGCCTACGACTTTTCCAAGGACAGGGGCAACGGAACCATGGTGTCTATGGTGCAAAGCAGGAGCTTGATAAACACCATCTACGGCCAGGCAGAAGGCAAGTGGTTCCCTGTAAAACAGCTTATGATCAACGCCCAGCTTGCGGCCTACCAGCATTTTGTAGAAAGCTCCGACCGCAATGCCATCAAGGAATCGGACAAAGTGACTATAGGCTATGAGCAGGGGCGTTTCGAGACCAGCGCCTACCTCTCCGCCAAGTGGAATGCCACCCGCAGGCTGGGTATAGCCGCCGCATTGCGCGAGGAATTGTATGGCGATAAATTTTCACCAATAATTCCGGTAATCAATATTGATTACTTAATTACCAATAGTTTAACCGCAAAAGTGTCGGGCAGCAGAAACTTCCGGTATCCTTCTTTGAATGACCTTTATTTCCTGCCCGGAGGCAACCCCGATCTTAAGCCTGAGAGCGGCTACAGCTACGATGCCGGTCTGTTCTTTTCCAAATCACGCGAGGGCCGCTATTCGCTGGATCTTTCTGCAAACTGGTTTGATTCATATATCGATAATTGGATTGTATGGATTCCGACATTCAAGGGATACTGGACCCCGCGCAACGTACTGCGGGTACACGCATACGGAGTTGAAGCACGGGCAGCCGGCAAACTGCAGATATCCCGCGACTGGCAGGCCAGCGGTTCTGCCAACTTTGCCTGGACACCGTCCATAAACCACGGAGACCCAAAAGACTGGGCAGACGAGGCGATAGGGAAGCAGTTGGTATACGTCCCGCTATTCTCCGGATCTTCGGTGGCATCCCTTGCGTACAGTAGCTGGCGGCTTACCTGGAAGTGGTGCTGGTATAGCGAGCGATACACCACCAGCGACAACGATATGGCCACCAAGATAGGACGGGTGCTGCCCTACATTATGAACGACATCGTTTTGGAAAAGCGGTTTGTGCTTAGTCACACCGGACTATCGCTCAAGCTGGCAGTAAACAACATCTTCAACGAAGAATACGAGTCGGTACTGAGCCGCCCGATGCCTGGAAGAAATATTGAATTCTTTATAGAAATAATCCCCGATTTCAACAAGTAACACAATGAGTTATATTAAAAGGACAATAGCGTATTTTGTAGTATCTGCGGCACTTTTGGCCGCTATGGCCGTTTCGAGCTGCAAGGGGCGCGGAACAGGAGTGCACCAAGCCGCTGGAAGTGTCGACAGCCTGGAGTTTGCCCGTGGACTTAAAATAAGCTATTTCAACAACTTTACTCAAGTTACTTTAAGAGACCCTTGGGATACTTTAAAGACCCGCAAAAACTACATACTGGCATCAAGGAAATTACTAGAGTCAAGACCGTCACTTAAAGATAGTCTTAATAAAATTGGGATATTGATCCCGACTCCTGTAAGGAAGGCCGTAATTTACACCTCCGTTCACGCCGCTATGGCAGAGCAGTTGGGGCTCCTGGACCTTGTCGCCGGCGTATGCGAACCTGAATACATTACTTCAAGTGAAATATTGCGTCGCATTGACAATCAAGAAATTGCAGATTTAGGGAATTCGGCGTCGCCAAACGTAGAGAAGATAATAAACCTGAATACAGATATCATTATCGCATCCCCTTTTGAAAACAGTGGTTACGGTGCGGCAGAGAAACTTGGAATCCCTATTGTAGAAGCGGCCGACTATATGGAGAACCATCCGCTGGGGCGCACAGAATGGGTTAAATTCTACGGTTTGATATTCAGCTGCCGGGACAAGGCAGACTCCCTGTTTGAGGCCACAAAACGTAATTATGAGGCTCTGAAAGCATCTTGTGCCGATGTTAAAGAGCGACCCACCGTGGTTTTGGAAAGAAAGTGGGGTCAGACCTGGGCAGTTCCCGCTGCGGGAAGCTATGTGGGATGTCTCCACCGCGATGCCGGCGCAAATTATGTATATTCCGACATCACATCAGCCAGCAGCGCGCACAAGACATTTGAAGAGGTATTCGAGAGGGGATGTGATGCAGATTTCTGGCTGATGAAATATGGAACCAAGTCAGAAATGACCTACGACGACCTGAAAAGGGAGTATCAGCCCTATTCGGGCTTCAGGGCCTTTAAGTCCCATAAAATCTATGGATGTAACACACTTGTAACGACCTATTACGACGATATAACCCTGCATCCGGACCAGATTCTGGCCGACTTAATCTACATTTATCATCCAGAGAAACTCCCTGAGCACCAACTAAAATACTACTTCCCTTTAAAGGATTAGTTAAAGTATCCCATATTCTTGCGGTTCATAATCACATAGATTATGACCGGCGCCCCTACAATAGAGGTCATTGCATTGAGCGGGAGCGGTCCGCCGACAGTGCTCAAATTAGATAAGAGATTGCACAGCAGTGCAATAAAGCTACCTACCAAAAGAGTTACAGGAAGTAGATTGCGATGATTGCTGCTGCCCAGGGCAAGCCTTGCGATATGAGGAACAGCCAACCCGATGAACGAAATGGGGCCGCAAAATGCCGTGACGGTGGCCGTTAAAATGCCGGTCACCAGCAGTATGGCCAGCCGTGCAGCACGCACGTTAATGCCAAGATTAGACGCATAGGACTCGCCGAGCAACAATGCGTTAAGCGGCTTTACCAAAAGTAATGCTGCAACTAACCCCATCACAGTACAAGAGACGAACCATGGGAGCTTATCGTTGGAAACGCTGCCAAAATCTCCCATCCCCCACATTACATATTGATGCACCTTGTCGGCAGAAGCGTTGAAGTTGAGTATCGATATCACGGAAGAGGCCAGGTAGCCAACCATTATGCCAATGATAAGCAGCATCACATTGTTCCTGACTTTATGTGAGAACCATATGATTATTACAAGTACTACTGCAGCTCCAATAAAGGCTGCTGCAATGGTGGTCAGATAGCTTGTTGTGGAGATGTAAAGCATTGCCAGGGCCACGCCCAGGTTGGCTCCGTCGCTGATACCGAGTATCGAAGGACCTGCCAGCGGGTTCTTGAAGAAGGTCTGGAGCAGCAGACCGCTCACCGCCAGGGATGCTCCGCCCAGAAGCGCCGTCACTGCCTGGGGCAGACGGGAAGTCAGCACTATCTGATTCCAGCTCTGCTGAGTTGACAACTTGCCAAACAGTATGCTCAATGCCTCCTTTAGCGGAATCTTCACAGGGCCCGCCAGAATATTGGCAAAAAACAGCTACAGCAGTGTTATAGCAACTGCAATATAGACTATTATGGTTTTGTTACCGCTGCCGCTATTCTG
>JAEETP010000005.1 GCA_016290415.1 Bacteroidales bacterium | reverse complement strand
CCAAGGTGATGATTGTCACCGACAGCGGCGTTCCGGCACAGTACGCCGCCACAGTTGCCGAATCGCTCAAGGGGCGCGCCACCGAGGTTATCATTCATACCTTTGAACAGGGCGAAGCCAGCAAGAACATCCATACATATAAAGCGGTTCTGGAGGCGCTGGTAGAGGGCGGATTTACCCGCAGCGATGCGGTTATAGCCGTCGGCGGCGGCGTGGTCGGCGACCTGGCAGGTTATGCTGCGGCGACATATATGCGTGGTCTGCGATTCTACAACATCCCCACTACCCTTCTTTCCCAGCTGGATTCATCAATAGGCGGCAAAACCGCAATCGACTTCTGCGGTGTAAAGAACATCGTCGGCGCATTTCACATGCCCTGCAAGGTGCTGATAGATTCCGACACGCTTCGTACATTGCCGCAGCGTCAGCTGATAAACGGCCTGGCGGAAGCCATAAAGATGGCGGCCACCAGTGACGCCGAGCTCTTCTCGATTATCGAGAATTCCACCGACCTGATGGCCGACATAGACGAAATAATCCGCCTCAGCCTGAATGTAAAACAGGCAGTGGTAAAGGCCGATCCCCGCGAAAAGGGGCTGCGCCGTGTGCTCAACTTCGGACACACGGTTGGCCATGCCATTGAGGCGGCTGCCGGAGGCGAATATCTCCACGGCGAGGCGGTGGCCCTCGGCATGCTCTGCTTTGCAGAGGGCGATGCCCGCAGCCGCATCCTAAAAGTGCTTCAGAAATACGGCCTGCCTACATCTCACAACATCCCGGCCGAGACACTCAAGGCCCTTATCGCACACGATAAGAAGGCTTCCGGCGACGGCATCACCGTGGTCAAGGTCAGCGAGACAGGCAGCTTCTCCTTTGAAAAAGTCAACATCCAAGATTTAGCGATATGAGCAACATCCTTGGCAAGAACATAACCCTGACGCTGTTCGGCGAAAGCCACGGCGAGGCCATCGGCGCGGTGCTGGACGGTATGCCATGCGGCATTGCCGTCAGCGACGACATTATCGCCGCCGCCCTGGCAAAGAGGCGTCCCTCCGGTGCAACCGAGACCGCCCGTGTAGAGCCCGACAACTTCCGCATTCTCAGCGGCGTTTTCAATGGTTTCACCACCGGCGAACCGATCTGCATCACCATAGAGAACACCAATACCCGCAGCGGCGACTACGAGGCCAATCATACCCTGGCGCGTCCTTCCCACGCCGACTACGTGAGCCACATTGTCCATCAGGGCTTTGAGGACTGGCGCGGCGGCGGACACTTCTCCGGCCGACTGACAGCTCCGATAGTGGCTCTGGGCGCCATTTGCCGCAAAGCTTTGGAGGATATCGGCATAAAGATCGGCACTCACATATCTTATTGCGGCGGCATCAAGGACGACCCGTTTGACAGTGTCAATGCCGACAAGCTGGATGTCCAGATAGCGGCGCTCGCCGGCAAAGATTTCCCCGTTCTGGCCGATATTGAGGGCAAGATGCTGGCCGCGATAGAGAACAAGCGTCTGGACCTTGATTCCATCGGCGGCACAATACAAACCGCTATCACCCATCTCCCTGCCGGCGTCGGCGAACCGTGGTTCGGCAGTCTGGAGGGCACCCTGGCCAATGCGATGCTCTCCATTGGCGGCATAAAAGGCATCGAATTCGGCCTCGGCTTCGGCTTCAAGGATGTCTCCGGCGCCACCTGCAACGACCAATTCTACAGCGACGGCGGCACAGTCAGGACGTACACCAACAACAACGGCGGCATCAACGGCGGTTATTCCAACGGAATGCCGGTGGTATTCAGCTGTGCCGTCAAGCCGACTCCATCCATCGCACGCGAACAAAAGACTGTGGATATGGCAACCGGCGGCAACACCACCATAAATATCAACGGCCGTCACGATCCCGCCATCATCCGCCGCATCTGCCCCGTGGTTGATGCAATGACGGCAATTGTAATCTGCGACGCCCTCAAGGGGGCTTTCTCCAACTCAATATTCAAGAAGAAATGAAACTGCTGGTACTTAACGGACCCAACCTGAATATGCTGGGCATACGCGAGCCCGACATCTACGGCAACGAAACCTACGCCGACCTGGTACATATGGTAGAAGATTACGCCCGCGAACGCGGTATCGAGGTGGAATGCTACCAGAGCAATCACGAAGGCGCCCTTGTGGACAAGATCCAACAGGCCTACTTCGACGGCGTCGACGGCATCGTTTTCAATCCCGGCGCTTACACCCACACCAGCATCGCCCTGATGGACGCGCTAAAGGCTGTCAGGATTCCCTGCGTAGAGGTGCATATCAGCGAGATATCGTCCCGCGAGGATTTCCGCCAGTGGAGTTATATCAGGCCCGTCTGCAAATCTTCCATTGCCGGTCACGGCCTGGCCGGTTACATAGACGCCATAGACATCCTCCTTTCTGAATGAGCGTCTGTCACATAAGCAAGGGTGTCGCCCGCGGTGTCGCAATGGCTCCTCCTTCCAAGAGCTATGCGCACCGGCTGTTGCTGGCCGCTTTTCTAAGCGGCAGGCGGGTTGTTATAGGTAATGTCGACTTGTCCAACGATATCCTTGCCACGATAGACTGCATCACCGCCCTAGGGGCAAAAGTCAATGTAGAAGGAGATGTGGTAACGGTGGAGCCAGGCGCCACAACTTCCAGCCCCCTTCCATGCCGCGAAAGCGGCTCCACGCTGCGGTTCATGATACCGGTGGCGCTTGCGCTCAATGGCAAGGCCTGTTTGACAGGAACCCCAAAGCTCATTTCCAGGGGCATCGGAGAGTACGAAAGGATCTTCAAGGACCAGAATATATCGTATACAATTAACAGCGACAGCATAGAGGCCGAAGGTCATCTGAACGGAGGCCTGTTCCATATCGACGGCAGCATCAGCAGCCAGTTTGTCACCGGCCTGCTGTTTGCCCTGCCACTGCTGGAAGAAGACAGCGAAATATGGATAACTCCGCCGGTCCAGAGCCGGCCATACATCGACATCACGCTGGATGTGCTGCGTGAATCTGGCATCAAAGTCCGGATGGACGGCAACCATATCCTTGTGCCCGGAAACCAGCGTTTTGACCTGCCCGACTGCACTGTGGAGGGCGACTGGTCCAACGCCGCCTTCCTGGATATTTTCAACCAGATCGGCGGGGATGTCACGCTGCTGGGGCTAAAACCCAACTCGCTGCAGGGCGACAAGATTTACCGCAGGCACTTCGACGCACTGAATAGAGGCTGGTGCGAGATTGACCTTGGCAACTGCATTGACCTCGGGCCGGTGCTGTTTACCATGGCTGCAATAAAACACGGTGCCCGGTTTACCAATACCGCCAGACTGCGCATCAAGGAGAGCGACCGCATAGCAGATATCGTCACCGAACTGGAAAAGGCGGGAGCCGAAGCCATCGTTGGAGACAATTCTGTAGAAATCAGGCCGGTTCCGCAGCAGCGCAGGGCATCTCTTGAGAAAGAAAACATTACCTTTGACAGCCATAACGACCACCGCCTGTCCATGAGTCTGACAGCAATGGCGACTTTGTTCGGGGCTGATTTAAACGGCTGCGAATCGGTATCCAAGAGTTACCCCGGATTTTTTGAAGCAATAAAGCGACTCGGCATCGAGGTTAAAGATGAATAAAGAGAGTAAAATACTGATTGTAGGCCTCGGCATGATTGGCGCCTCCTACGCAGAAAAGCTGCACGCGAGCGGCTGGTACGTAGGCGGCATTTCAGCCCGCCAGAGCACCGTCGATACCGCCCTTAAAGAGGGTATAATTGACTGCGGCACAATAGATGTAACAAAAGGGTTTGTAAGCAGTTTCGACATCGTTGTATTCGCCGTCTACCCCAAGCTGTTTGTCGAATGGATTGAGAAGTATCAGGACTGCTTCAAGAGCGGCGCAATCATCACCGACGTCACCGGCGTCAAGGGTGCCATCGTTTCAAAGATTCAGGATATGCTCCGCAGCGACGTCGAGTTTATCGCTGCCCACCCGATGGCAGGCCGCGAAACCTCCGGCATCTCCAGCCGCAATCCCAAGGTGTTCGAAGGAGCAAATTACATCATCACGCCCACCGGGAAGAATACGCAGCAAGCCATCGACACCGCCACCGAAATCGGACGCATCCTTGGCTTCGGCCAAATCTCAATCCTGACTCCGGAAGAACACGACGAGATGATTGCCTTTCTCTCGCAGCTGACCCACTGTATCGCCGTCAGCCTTATGTGCAGCAAGGATTCCAAGCATCTGGTCGATTATACCGGCGATAGTTTCCGCGACCTTACCCGAATCGCCAATATAAACGAGAATATGTGGCCGGAACTGTTCATGCTCAACAAAGAGGAGTTGCTCAGCCAGATGGATCTTTTCGAAAAAGAATTCGACCGTCTCAAGAAAGCCATCGCCAGTGGCGACGAGGCCACAATCAAGCAAATGATGATAACTTCTACCGAAAGGAGAAAATTATTCAATAAGAAGTAATGAATCTGGAAATCAAACGCGAACTGCCTACCGCAGAAAAGATTAAACAGCAATACCCGCTTCCCGCCGGCCTTGACAAGATCAAGGAGGCAAATGACGAGAAGATAAAGGATATCATAACCGGCCGCAGTCACAACCTGCTGCTGATAATCGGACCGTGCTCAGCCGACCGCGAGGACGCCGTGCTGGATTATGTGACCCGCCTGCGCGAAGTACAGGAAAAGGTCAAGGACGAAATCACTATAGTTCCGCGCATATACACAAACAAGCCGCGCACAACCGGCGAAGGCTACAAAGGTATGCTGCATCAGCCCGACCCTCACAGCAGTGCCGACATGCTCGGCGGTCTGATCGCCATCCGCCATCTGCACATGCGCGTCCTCTCCGAAAGCGGCTTCTCCGGTGCCGACGAAATGCTCTACCCGGAGAACCATACATATCTGTCCGATATGCTTTCTTATGTTGCAGTTGGTGCCCGCAGCGTAGAGAGTCAGATCCACCGCCTCACCGCCAGCGGCCTCACCATTCCCGTCGGCATGAAGAATCCCACCAGCGGCGATATGAACGTGATGATCAATTCCATTCACGCCGCCATGCTCTCTCATACTTTCATCTATCGCGGCTGGGAGGTTACCAGCAAGGGCAATCCCCTCACCCACGCCATCCTGCGCGGCAGCGTGAGCAAGAACGGCCGCAATATTCCCAACTATCACTACGAGGATATGATGCTCCTTTGCGAGAAATACGCTCAGTCCCAGCTGCCAAATCCCGCTCTCATAGTGGACACCAACCACTCCAATTCGGGCAAACAGTACGAGCAGCAGATCCGCATCGCCAAGGAGGTGCTCCACAGCGCACGTCACAGCAGCGACATCGGCAAACTGCTCAAAGGCCTTATGATTGAGTCTTACCTCGAAGACGGCTGCCAGAGCTTTGACGGCGGCGTCTACGGCAAATCCATCACCGACCCGTGCCTGGGCTGGGCAAAGACAGAACGTTTGATTTACGACATAGCAGAACTACGATAATGGCAAAGAAATATACTCCTACAGCAGATGACAAGCGCTTTATGCGCGAGGCTATCAAACTGGCCAGCGACAGCGTCGTAAACGGCGGCGGCCCTTTCGGCGCCGTCATAGTCAAGGACGGTCAGATCATAGCCGGCGCCAGCAACAGCGTCACCATAGACAATGATCCCACAGCCCACGCCGAGGTAAACGCCATCCGTAAGGCCTGCAAACAGCTGGGGACTTTCAATCTTGACGGCTGCATAATCTACACCTCATGCGAACCGTGCCCGATGTGCCTGGGTGCAATTTATTGGGCCGGTATCGACCGCATTTTCTACGGCAACAACCGCAAGGATGCCGCCGACATCAATTTCGCCGACGATTTCATCTATGAAGAACTGGACCGCGACATGGAAAACCGCACCGTTCCCATCACCCCTCTTCTCCGCGACGAAGCCCTCCACAGCTTCCGCCTCTGGAGTGAAAAAGAAGACAAGACCGAGTACTAGAATTGAGTGACCTAGGCGTAGAGTTTGCCCACGATCCAGAGCATCAGTTTGGTGGGAAGCAGGCGGATCAGCAGGTTGATGGCCTTGTAGTCGACGCGGGGGGTGCAGGTGGCGGACATCTTGCGTTTGCCAAGCTGCCTTACGATTGCCTTTGCGATTTTTGCGGCGGGCATGCCGTTCTGTTCGTCGTGTTCCATGCGGCCTACAGACTTCTTTAGAGTCTCGTAATAGACACTGTCCGGGTTTTCAGACTCCTTGGTGACCTTGCGGGCTGCGGTGAATCCGGTCTTGGTATCGCCCGGAAGGATGCTGCAGCACTGGATGCCGAAAGGCTTCACCTCCAGAGAAAGGGCCTTCGTATAAATGAGCACGGCGGCTTTGGCGCTGCTGTAAAATGTCTGGTAAGGAATCGGGACATTGGCGGCAACGCTGCTGACGGTAATAATCTTGCCTTGTTTGGCCTCGCGCATATACGGCAGGACCGCCTTGATTACGCGGTGGGCGCCGAAGAAGCAGGTCTCGAACTGATATTTGGCCTCGTCTACGGTGGTGTTCTCTACCGAGCCAGCGATGCCGTTGCCTGCGTTGCATACCAGAGCATCGATGCGTCCCTCTTTTTCCACAATCTCCTCGACAACTGCATCCACGCTCTCCTGATCGTTGACATCAAGGACAACCGGAGTGACCTTGCCCTCGCACTCTGAGGTTACCGTACCTCTGCGGGAGCCTGCATACACCTTATAGCCAGCCTCGGCCAAAAGCCTTGCAGCCTCAGCACCGATGCCGGAAGATCCTCCGGTGAGAAGTACGACCTTTTGTGCCATTATTTAATGATACCGTATTTCTTGAAGATCTTCTGGATTTTCTCCAGTGCAAACTCGACCTGTGCCTGGGTGTGGGTGGCCATCAGCGAGAAGCGGATGAGTGTATCTTCCGAAGGTACTGCGGGCGAAACCACGGGGTTCACGAACAGGCCTTCATCGAACAAGTCGCGGGTAACGCAGAATGTCTTCTCGTTGTCCCGGATATACAGCGGAATGATCGGAGTGGAAGTATTGCCGATCTCGCAGCCCATATTGCGGAATCCGTCGATTGCAAAGCGGGTGATGTCCCACAGATGCTGGATACGCTCCGGCTCGCTCTCCATGATGTCCAGGCTGGCGTTGACCGCACCGATGGCGGCGGGTGTCGCGCTGGCGCTGAATATATAAGAACGCGCCTGATGGCGAATGAACTCGGCAGTTATCTTATCGGTGGCGATAAAGCCGCCCAGGGAGGCAAAACTCTTGCTGAAGGTGGCCATTATCAGGTCGACATCCTTGGTGACGCCCTGTGCCCAGCAGACGCCCTGGCCGTTGGGGCCGAAGACGCCGATACCGTGCGCCTCATCTACCATCACTGCTGCCTGATACTTATCAGCCAGAGCAACAATATCCTTAAGGGGAGCCACATCGCCTTCCATACTGAACACGCCGTCAACCACGATAAGCTTGATCTTGTCGCTCTCGCACTTGCGCAGCTTGCTCTCGAGATGCGTCATGTCGTTGTGACGGAACTTGAGATAGTTGGCGGGCGAAAGGCGGCGGCCCTCTATGATGGAGGCGTGGTCGCGCTCGTCCTGAAGGATATAGTCGTTGCGGCCGCAGAGGCAGGATACCACGCCCAGGTTGACCTGGAAACCGGTAGAGAAGATTACCGCCTCTTCCTTGCCGACAAACTTTGCAAGTCTTTTCTCCGTCTGCTCGTGAATATCAAGGGATCCGTTAAGGAATCGGCTGCCGGCACATCCGGTGCCATATTTTTTAATAGCCTCAATGGCTGCTTCTTTTACTCTGGGATCGTTTGTAAGGCCAAGGTAGCTGTTTGAGCCAAACATCAGCACCTTCTTGCCGTTGATGATTACCTCGTCGCCCTGCTCGCTGCAGATGGCGCGGTGGTAAGGGTAAATACCCGCATTTTTAAGATCCTGTGGAATCGTAAATTGCGAGAGTTTTTCCTGTAAAAGCTTCATACAAATGTGACGTAAAATCTCACAAATGTACGAAAAAAACCTTAAATGATACTTTCCGTGTCTATTCTGTGTACATAAACCGCTTGATGGTACCCTTAGGTGTCTTGGCAAACGGCTCATACTGAAGCCGGAAGCCCGACACCGCAGAGTATGCAGGGATGCGGCTGTTCAGGTGGCGGATGTTCTTCTGCATGATGCCGTTAAGTGACTTTGCGGAGATGTTGTTGTTGGCCACCTCGTCGCTCTTTGGAACTATGATGGCAGAAAGACGTCCCTTCTTTTCTACGACAATCGACTCAGCGACATAAGGGAGCGAATTCAATATAACTTCAATCTCTTCCGGGAAGACATTCTGACCGTTGGAGCGGAGTATCATGTTCTTGCAACGACCTACTATGAAGACGCGTTTACCGTCTTCAAGGACCGCGACGTCTCCGGTGCGGAACCATCCGTCCGGGGTAAATGCCTTGCGGGTCGCCTCTTCGTTCTTATAGTACCCCTTGAAGATGACCGGGCCCTTAAGCAGGATTTCGCCGGGGATGCCGGCGCCGTCGGCGGAATCAATCTTCATCTGCACAACCTCCTCCTGCACCTTGCCGCACTCGCGCAGGCAATAGTCGCCGTAATCACCAAGAGCTATTGTCGGAGCCGCCTCCGTCATGCCATAACCGGTAATGAAGGGGACCTTGAGTTTCCGGACGAGCAACTTCTCAAGATTTTCATCGACAGCTGCACCGCCGCTGGCAAAAAGTTCCACATTACCGCCCAGAGCCTGCATAAAGATGTTGTGAAGGTCGTTCCAGTTTGGCAGGGCCT
Source organism: Bacteroidales bacterium (assembly GCA_016290415.1). GTDB lineage: Bacteria > Bacteroidota > Bacteroidia > Bacteroidales > UBA932 > Equibacterium. Next base: position 63,825 of record JAEETP010000005.1, on the reverse strand, counting down.
CGCCCTTGAGGTAAGCGCCAACTGTAGCGTCCGCCAGCTTTTCCAATACCAGCGGCACGGCAAAAAAGACGTGCGGCCTGTATACGTTCATGACCGGAATAAGATTGGCGGGAGCCGGGGGCACACCCAGAATCACCAGATGCATGCCCAGCGACAATGGCACCAGCATGTCGTATACCATGCCGAATATATGGGAAAACGGAAGGATGCTGACATAGCATTCCCCTTCCCTGTATGGGAAATGGCGCTCGATGGCATACAGATTGGCCGAAATGTTACGGTTGGTAAGCATCACCCCCTTGGGATTGCCGGTGGAGCCAGAGGTGTACATTATGGCCGAAAGGTCGTCCAGTCCGATTTCCGGAAGTATAACATCTTCCGGTTTCAAGCCGTCCGGATGGACATCTCCATAGAGAGCGTCGAACCTGTCAAAAACGTCGTCAAAACCGCCACGACCGGCCAGCAGTTCGCCGGTATTGACATCGATTGCCGCGATAAGTTCCGGCATCTTTTCAAAATCCATCTTGCAGAAGATGGCCTTTTCTGTATACAGGATGCGGGAGCCGCTATGAATCACCAGCCCCATCGTATCGGCCGGGGTGAATCCTTTGAAGATCTGGACCGAGACATAGCCGCCAATCTGAGCCGCCATAAAGACTTTTGCCCAGGCTGCGCTGCTGCGGGCGTTTAGGGCTATCTTGTCGCCCTTGTGAAGGCCGGATGCGCGCCAGAGAATCTGCAGGCGCTCGATATCGGCCATCAAACCGCCGTATGTTATCGAACTGACACGGTAATCGTCCAGCGCCGGAGAATTCCAGCAGCGCTTTGCCGAACCGACAAATCTCCTTACAAAATTATCTTCCTGCGAGAGTTCGTGAAACATAAATGGCGACTATTATTTCCGCCACGAAGATAATATTTGTATCGAAATAATTATATTTGTCTAATCAATCAAATAACTAAAGCTATGCAACTAGAAGGAAGAAGAAAAAGTTCTAATGTAGAGGACCGCCGTCGCGGTGGTGGAGCGGTCGCAGCGGGCGGCCTCGGACTGGGCGGCCTCATTATAGCAGGTCTCATCTGGATGCTTACAGGGCAGGATCCCTCCGCAGTGCTCCAGAATATGGATTACGGTGACATCACAACTACCCAGACCACTGAAGCCAACGCAGAAGACCAGGAACTCTACGATTTTGCCTCCATCATTATGGCGGGCACAGAGGATGTTTGGACGCAGATATTCAAGCAGAACGGTCTCACATACACACCTCCCAAACTGGTCATCTTCGACGGCAGCGTACAGTCGGGTTGCGGCGGAGCCACATCCCAGTCGGGTCCATTCTACTGCAGTGCAGACCAGAGCGTGTATCTTGACCTCTCTTTCTTCAAGGATATGAAAAAGCAGTTCGGCACCACCGGCGACTTTGCCTGGGCATACGTCATTGCCCACGAAGTCGGCCACCACGTGCAGTATCTGCTCGGAACCCTCAATCAGGTCAACCAGAAACGCTCCCGCAGCAACGAAAAGACTGCCAACCAGCTTAGCGTACGTCTGGAACTTCAGGCCGACTTCTATGCCGGAATCTGGGCCTACTACGACAACAAGCGCTTTGGTTCGCTGGAGCCGGGTGACATCGAAGAGGGTCTGAATATAGCCGCTGCCATCGGTGACGACCGCATCCAGAAGAACACCTACGGCCGTTCTTATCCCGATTCGTTCACCCATGGCACCTCTGCGCAACGCGCAAAATGGCTCAAGAAAGGGTACAATACCGGCGACCCTTCCCTGGGCGACACTTTCTCCCCCAGCTACTCAGATCTGTAGGAGTACGAGTGATGTGTAATAAAATAAGGCGTGTGAGATTTCACACGCCTTATTTTATTTGCGGAGAATCCGCAGATGCTACAGGGAGAGATCAACAACCTCTGCGTCAGCAGCATTCTTCTTAACGGAAGCGATGCCCTTCTCCATTGCAGTTGCGCTGGAATACATCTCGCTGGTGCCGATTACCTGACCGTTGGAAGCCTTCAGATTGAAGTAAGGCTGACCGTTCTTTGCGGTAAGGCGCTCGAAACGATCGTCCTGGGGACCGTTCTTCTTAACGGAGTCAATGCCCTCAAGGCAAGATTTCTTTGATTTATAGCCCTGGCTTGCGAGGATGACGCGGCCGTTGGCAGCCTTCAGAACAAACTGCGGATCTCCGTTTTTACGGAGTGTAATTTCAAATTTACCCATTGTGTCGATTTATTAAGTTATTGAATTAAATCCAGTTTGTTACAAAATTAAAAAAGAAAAAATTATTTAACAACAAGACAGAAGTCTAAATCTTTTGCAATTTTTTCTTTGTCCAGGTTCTGGCCGATAAAGACAATTTTCTGCATCCGGTCGCCTACTTTTTCATCCCAATCCCTCAGAAAATTCGGATCCTGCTCAGCTATCCGCTTCAGGTCTTCTTCTGGAGCGGTGGCGTACCAGTATCCGACTTCGGAGAGCTTCTTCTCCCGTCCGGCACTTTCGAACAAATAGCTCATGTCGTTGTCATCTGCAAACCAACAGATGCCTTTTGCCCTGATTATATTGGAAGTAAAGTTCCTGTTGATGAAATAGTCAAAGCGGTTCATATCGAACGGGAGACGGCGGTAGTAGACAAAGGTGCCGATACCATACTCTTCGCTCTCCCCCTCCTCCTCGTTTTCCAGTTCGTGATCGTGGTCGTGTCCGTCTCCTTCCAGTTCCCGCACCCATGCGGCAGAAGTAGCCGCCTTCTCAAAATCAAAACAGCGGGTGTACAGCAACTTGTCCAGGTCTACGTCGGCATAGTCGCACTCCAAAATCTCTGCAGATGGCTGAATTGCGCGTACAATTGCCTTTACACGACCAAGCTCTGTGGGAGTCAATTCTGAAGCCTTGTTGAGCAGGATAACGTTGCAGAATTCAATCTGCTGTATCAGCAGGTTTTCTATGTCGTCCTCCTCGATTCCGGGACGCTGCAAGGCACCGCCGCAGTCGAATTCATCCTTGAGACGGAGGGCGTCTACCACGGAGACAATGCTGTCCAGGTAGCAGGTTCCGCCGCGGTTGAACTGTGGTCCGAGCGATGGAATGGAACATATAGTCTGGGCTATCGGCGCCGGTTCGCAGATGCCGCTGGCCTCAATCACAATATAATCGAAGGTCTGCTGCTCTACAAGGCCGGCAATCTGTTCCACCAGGTCCATCTTCAAGGTGCAGCAGATGCAGCCGTTCTGAAGCGCCACCAGGCTGTCATCCTTGCTGCCGACAATGCCTCCTTTAGCAATCAGGTCGGCATCGATATTGACCTCGCCGATGTCATTTACAATTACGGCAAAGCGGATTCCCTTGCGGTTGGCGAGGATGCGGTTTACCAGGGTCGTTTTGCCGCTGCCCAGATAACCTGTCAAAAGAAGTATCGGAGTTTGTTTCATACGTTTTCAAAATTATAGCGATTGCGAAAATAGCAATTCGTTTTTGCAAACGGAAATGGTTCACCACAAATCTGGAAACTTTCCGTTTTGAGGGTTGATGCACCCATAATTTTGCCATCGTCAAAACAAACGGAAATGAAGACAAAGTTATTATTGGCAACGACGCTTCTTCTGCTCTGTGCAGTGCCTGTGCAGGCGGGCGAAAAGGTCGACTCCACTTACAGATGGGCGCTGGGCACGGATGCAATCCAATGGGCTATGCTGGGATGCATCAACGTCACCTTAGAAATCTGCACCGGACAGCATTGGGGCATATTGGCCGGCATGCATTACAACCCATTTACCTATATGCGCGGAACAGCCAGCCAGACACAGTTGCGACAGGCGACACCTGTGCTCGGCGTCAGGTACTGGGTTGACACACCATTCGTTGGCTGGTATTTCGAAGGCAAAGCCATGGCATCTGTCTACAGCGTGGCCAATGTCTTAGACAGCGGCTGCTTCGATGGCCAGGCTATAGCGACGGGCCTTGCCGCCGGATGGTGCAAGGAGCTGGGCAAACGTTGGCGCCTTACTGTCGGTGCCGGGATTCTGGCCGCCCTTCACGACACTACATACTATATGGGGCCGGTGTGCGGCCGGATATCAGATCACAAGCGCGGTCCGGCTCTTCTGCCAGACTTGTCAGTATCTATCAACTATCTGTTCTGAAATGAAACTGAAAACCATGATAATGATTGCCGTCGCGTGCGCAGCGCTCTCCTCGTGCATCAAGGAGAATCGCGATAAGTGCCCGTGCTACCTGCACGTGGACCTGAGCCGTGTGGACAGCCACTATGTGCACAAGATGGATCTGATGCTGGCCGACAGATTCACAGGAGACGCGCATTGGATTGCCGTCGAAAAAAAGTATATCGGTGACACACTGATTATGAAAGTCGACAAGAGTGAATTCGACTTTTCCGCCTGGGGCAATCTGGACAGATCGATACTGAACGATGTAGACCGCATTATAACGTCTGCAAACCCGGCTGACAGTCTATGGAGCTACTATAAACCCATCTCAACCAAATGCGAAGATGCTTTCGTCAGGGTTCTCTCGGAGCGGCAGCACATTCCAGTCACAGTAATAATCAGGGGGATGCTGAACGGCCTGTCCGACGTAAGGCCTGAGTTCGATAATATCAGCGGCTGCCTGATGTACAACGGTGCCGCCACAGGCGCCCGGGGTGTCCTTGTCCCGCAGATGGTGAAATCACCCGGCAATGGTGACTCATACTATATGTACAAGACTTTGATGCTGACACAGGCAAGCGCCACCGATGTCGTTTTGAATCTCCATTTCGTAAAGGACGGCAATGCTGTGGAAACGACCTATCCCGTCGGAAAGATACTGGCCGAAATGGGCGAGGACATCTCCGCCACAAACCAGAAGCCGATAGTGATTGACCTTACGATCGGCGCCGCCGACATACTCTTCAGCATAACGGTGTCCAACTGGACAAGACACGGAATATATACGATTACATACTAATCCCATGAAGAAATTGTTTTACATATTGTGCGCAGCCTGCCTCATGGCATCGTGCATTCCCGCGCCGGCCGTAAGCGAGAACGACATGTCCACGGTCTATTTTGAATTCGACTCCGTGGCGGTAAAATCGCTCGCCGTGGCAGACGATTATATCTCAAACTGCAATATCCTGGTCTACGATACTGCCGGGCATCTTGCCACCTGCGCATACAGCGCTACCGGCGGCGTCGGTTGGATGCAGCTCGATTGCACTGCCGGCAGCACATACAAATTCTACTGTGTATGCAACATAGGCGACATCACCGGCAATCCGCTGTTCACAAACGAATCCTATCTGGAAGGGTATCAATATTCCGTCGATTCCTACAGCGACATTGTTGATGCCGAAGGCGCTGTGCCCATGACAGGCCATACCGGCCTTATCAACATCACAGACGGAATGTGCATTCACATCGACCTGACGCGCTGCGTAGCGCTGGTATCCATAAGTATAGACGACAGCGGCCTTCAGAATTCCGAAATCAGCATCCACTCAGTTACGGTCAGGAATGCGCCATGTAGCGTAGGCCTATTCTCCAGCAGCGGTTCCGGCAATCCTGGCGATTTTTCTTCCACCGGCGACAGTGCGGATACGATGGAACTTTCTACTTTCAACAGCGGCTCCGAAATCGGCTTCTATATGTTCGAAAATTGCCAGGGAGTGCTGCTGCCCAGCAACGATTCCTGCCGGTCCAAATATTTCGCTGATGGGAGTGAGTACGAACAATTGTGCAGCTACATAGAGTTGGAGGGATACTATAACGACACCGCCTCATCAAATCCGAGGCGTGGCGACTTTACATACCGTTTCTATCTGGGAGGAGACACCGAAACCGACTTCAGCGTGGTACGCAACCACCATTATCATATAGTCCTCAAACTCTACGACGACGGCGTGGACGAAGAGAGCTGGCGGGTTGACAGCGACATAGAACCATATGCAACGGCGGTGATAGTAGACCCTCCGGCATACTCTTTCCCTTCCGTAGCAGGCACAGTGACTCTCTCGGCCACAGTACTACCCGCTACCGCCAGCCAGGAAGTAATCTGGAGCAGCGGCAATCCCGCCGTAGCGACAGTGGACCAGAACGGCGTGGTTACGCCTCACGCCATCGGAACGACCGTGATAAAGGCCACCGTTACCGACGGCAGCGGCGTGTTTGGAACCAGCACGATCAGAGTACAGGAACCTTCCGTCCCCGTCAGGATAGAGCCCAACTATCTCAAAGAGGATGGCTGGATGCTTGGGGCCGGCAGCGAAACCTACGATTTCAAGGTGACGGTATATTATGCAGACGGCACCACACGCATCCTCACGGGAGAAGACGCGCTGGCAACCATCGACAACGACAACGAGTGGGTTATCTCTGAAGGTTGGCTCTGCGCCCCCGATATGACGATAGACCTTGACTTTCTGCTCAGCTACAGGGAAAACGGCCATATGGTCTCATTCGCCTCGGAAGGAGTGGTTGTTGCTGCCGACGATTTCTTCACCGCGACTTTAAGGACGCAGATCGACAAGAAATATGGCGATGACACCGACCGGCCGTATGTAATAACGAACATACAATGTTATCGGGACCAGGCAGCGGATCTTTCCCAGTGGCTCACATTCACCTGCAACAGCAATTATCTTGAGCAGGACCCGCTCGGATACAGGCTCAAGGGAGGTTGCACACTTAACGGAGACTTCTATTTCACCCTCACGGGCAGTCTCATAGACAGCTTCCGGCATCCTTTCTCCAAGTCGATTACCCATATGAGCACCGTATTCGAGTACAGGAGACGATTCTACAACGTCCATATAAACACTATGGTGCGGGACTCCATCGATCCCGGCGGACAGGATCAGCCCGACAATATAATCGTTACCGTCACCATGGTCAAGAGCTGGGAGAGCAGCGAGCTTATAGGAAGATATTTCTTTCCGGCCTCCTATGATCAGAACACCGGAGAACTTGTACAGGGATTCTTCACATACAGATGGTATAAGACCGTTTTGAACGTCCAGATGCAGGATGACCGGGAATACGAATTCAATTACGACAACGAGGGCAACCTGCTGCTCGACGGCTTTTGCTACGACGAAAACAAATACATCTATTACGATCCTTTATAAACCTTATTACTAACACCAAAACATCAAGACAATGAAAAGAATCCTTTTCTTAATGACTCTTGCATTGGGCCTGGGCGCGGTATCGTGCGGCAAGACAGATGGACAGATGTCCACCGGGGCCGAAAATGAAGTAGTGGTAAATTTCTCGCTGGGCGATGCAACCAAGGCGACAACCGGCGTTTTCGAAGATGCCGTCCGCACGGTATATGTATTTGCCTTTGACGGAAATCGCCTCGATGGATCAACCTATGCAACGTCCACGTCCGGCACCATCAAAGTAACTCCCGGAAGCCGACGCTTTATCGCCGTGGTCAATCCGAATGATGAGTTCTCATTTGGAAGTCTCAACACCCCGTCTGCAATAATGGCGCTGGTTTCTCAGCTCTCATCAGAAGCACTAGACGATATGGTAATGGTTGGCGAAAATACGGTCACAATTGACGAAAACACCACATACGTTACTGTCAACGTCGTTCGTCTGGTCAGCAAAGTCGTTGTAAAAACACTGAAATTCCAGTTCACCGGCGCACTCGAAGGGAAATCTGTCACCGATGTCGCCATGTACCTCAAGAATTTCCCCACTACCGAGACATATGCTGGTGTGACAGGAACTTCGTTTTCGTCCGGCCTTTTCAGCAGCAAGCAGAATACGTTCGAGGTATATGACTATGTCGGTACAATGAACGACGGACAGCTGGAAAACATGCATCAATTCTTCTGCTATCCGCGCCCCACAGAGGCACTGACCACCGGCAGCGGTGCAATCCGCCTCTGCATCACCGGCAAGATTGACGGGCAGCGCTATTACTGGTCACTGCCGGTAAACAACGGCGCCACCTGGACCGAGGACGCCTTTGTAAGCGGTGACGAACACTATGGCGTGAAACGCAACCACTCATATGAATACGAAATAGTCATTACCCGCGCCGGCATCCCCGACGACGGCAACCATCCCGACCCTACCGATCCTGACGACCATGGCGATGATGATCTGGAAGATGATGAAGATATTGAGGTGAGCGATCTCCATTTCATTTTGCACGTTGTCGACTTCATAGAGGTAGAAGAACAGACCATTACCTTCTAATCTCTATTTCTCCTCTCTCATGGCAGGGCCGTCATCTCCTCTCGGGGTGGCGGCCCATTTGTTTTAGTGGTGCGAATATTGTAGTTTTGCAGCGAAACAAAGCGAATAATGCAGTCTACAAATATATCCAGACCACTCCCGGAAACGTTCAAGAAATTCGTGGCCCAGGCGCTGTATTTCGGCATCGTGCCCTTTTTCTTTCTGGTTTTCGCGGCACTCTACAAGCCTTTCGATACGGATACGATTCTGGATGCGCCTCGTGCATCCTATTCCTTCAACATCGCGATGATCATGTGCATCATCCTGCTGGTACTGCTTTCATCCAGGATGATACTCTATTTCACCCGTGTAATAAAGCATCTGTCAATGAACTGGTACCGGGTGTGGTGTGCGGGAGAAATCGTGGTATGTGCCTTTTTCGTTGCGCTGTATGTAACCCTCATCGGCAAATTCGACCTTCAGTATCTGGAGATACTGGTATACACCACCGCCTATCTGTTCCTGGTGCTTATGTTCCCCTACATCGTGCTTGACCTGGCGCTGAACCTGGCGGCAGCCAAGAAGGCCAATGTGGCGTCGGTAACAGACAACAAGCTGCATTTCTACGACAACCGCCATGTACTCAAGTTCGTGGTCAATACAGAGAACGTGCTCTTTATCAAGGCCGACGAAAACTATGTCACCATCCATTACAACGAGGGCGACAAGCGCAAGACCTACGATATGCGCTGCTCCATGAAGAGCATAGAGGATGTATGCCAGGAGAACGGCATTATCCGCTGCCACCGCTCATACTTTATCCATCCGGGGCATGTCAAAGCGCTCCGCAAGGACAAGGAAAATGTAATCGTCGCCGAGCTTGATACTGGCGACGACACACTGATTCCTGTAAGCAAAAGGTATTACGAAGATCTGGTTCAGACCCTTTAAGCTACCGGCAGAACAGCGAGCGCAGCGTCTACGCGGCGCAATGCTTCATCCTTGCCGATAAACTCACAGATAGAGAAGATGTCGGGTCCCTGCCCTATTCCCATAATGGCGATGCGCAGGCAGTTCATTATCTTGCCCATAGGCAGCTGTCCGGCCTCTATCCATTCGCGGACGATATGCTCTGCGCTCTCTTTTTCGAAGACCTCCAGGTCGGCAATAATGCTGCGCAGTTCACGCATATAGGCTACATTCTCCTCTTTCCAGAATTTGTTCACGCTCTTCTCGTCGTAAGACTCGGGTGCTCTGAACATGTATAGAGTCAAATCCAGCAGATCCTTGGGGAATGTAGCTCGTTCCTTGATGATTGCAACTGCATCGGCTGCACGGCCGGCGGTGGTATCGATGCCGACCTCTTTGAGTTGAGGCAACAGCAGGCCGGCGAGGAATTCGTCGCTGGAGGCGCGCATATACTGCGCGTTGAACCACTTTGCCTTCTCTGCATTGAAACGGGCGCCGCTCTTGCTCACCTTGTCCAGCGAGAACTGCTCGCAAAGCTCTTCCATAGAGAATATTTCCTGCTCGGTACCGGGGTTCCAGCCCAGCAGCGCCAGCATATTCACGAAAGCCTGGGGCAGATAACCGCTCTCACGGTATCCCATAGACACCTCGCCGTCGGGAGCGTGCCACTCCAGCGGGAACACGGGGAATCCGAATTTGTCACCGTCACGCTTGCTCAGTTTGCCCTGGCCCTGCGGCTTGAGCAGCAGCGGCAGATGGGCGAACAGCGGCTGGCTATCAGTCCATCCAAACGCGCGGTACAGCAGGAAGTGCAGCGGCAGCGACGGCAGCCACTCCTCGCCGCGGATTACGTGGCTTATCTCCATCAGATGGTCGTCCACTATATTTGCCAAATGGTATGTAGGCAGCGCATCGGCAGACTTGTAGAGCACCTTGTCGTCCAGAGTAGAAGTGTTTATGGTGATGTGGCCGCGGATTATATCGTCCATCTCCACATTTTCGTTTTCCGGCATCTTGAAGCGGATAACCCACTGCTCGCCGGCGTCGATGCGGCGTTTAACCTCTTCTGCAGGCAGCGAGAGGGAGTTCTTGAGACCGCCGCGGGTCCTGGCATCATAAGAGAAAGTCTCGCCCTTGCTCTCGCAGGCGGTGCGGAGTGCATTGAGTTCTTCGGCAGAATCAAACGCATAATAGGCGTTGCCGCTCTCTACCAGCTGAAGGGCATACTTGAGGTAGATGTCGCGACGTTCGCTCTGGCGGTAAGGGGCGTGAGGACCACCTACGCCGACACCTTCGTCTACGGTAATGCCGCACCACTTGAGAGACTCGATGATATACTCCTCCGCGCCGGGCACGAAACGCTGGCTGTCGGTATCCTCGATACGGAGGATGAACTCGCCGCCGTTGTGACGGGCAAACAGATAGTTGTACAACGCGGTGCGGACGCCTCCGATATGGAGGGCTCCTGTGGGGCTGGGGGCAAAACGGACTCTTACTTTGCTCATAGGTTATTCAACAAAAAAAGCCGCCCCAATGATTGGGCAGCTTGGGTTTTTGTAGTCGATAGGAGAATCGAACTCCTATTTAGAGATTGAGAATCTCTTGTCCTAACCGTTAGACGAATCGACCGGATAGTTCCCTAATGGGATTGCAAATGTATAACTATTTTTTGAAATAGCAAAAAATTGTAATTTCGCACGTTATGTCAAAAATACTGATGATATACACAGGCGGTACCATAGGTATGGTCCGCAATCCCGCCACCGGTGCGCTTGAGGCTTTTACGGCAGATAATCTGGCCGCAAACATCCCCGAGATGAAATATTGCAGCGCCAGCATCGATATGGTGGCATTCGACACCCCTATTGACTCTTCCGACATAACACCGGAGCACTGGTGCCGGATTGTCAAGATCATCAGCGACAATTATGATAATTACGACGGGTTCGTGATTCTGCACGGCACCGACACGATGGCCTATTCCGCCTCTGCCCTGAGTTTTATGCTTGAGGATGTGGGCAAGCCGGTTATCCTGACGGGCAGCCAGCTGCCGGTGGAGGTCATCCGCACCGACGCCAAGGAGAATCTGCTCACCGCGATAGAAATCGCCGCCGCCAAAGATGCCGAAGGCAACCCCATGGTTCCCGAGGTCTGCATCTACTTTCACGACAAACTGCTTCGCGGCAACCGTTCCAGCAAAGTCAGCGCCAACAATCTGGCGGCATTCGCCTCCAACAACTACCCGGCCCTGGCACATTCCGGCACCGAGATAACCTATCACCGCGAATTCATCAGGCCTTACGATCCGGCCAGCAAATTCACGCCGCACTACGACATGGACTCATCCATCATTGTCCTCTCGCTTTTCCCCGGGCTGCAACGCGGCGCGGTGGAAGCGGCAATGAAAAGTGACGCCATCGGCGGTGTCATTTTCCGCACATTCGGCAGCGGTAACGCCCCCCGCAACGGATGGCTGGTCAACTGTCTCTCAGAAGCGGTGAAGAACGGCAAGACTATTGTAAACATTTCCCAATGCGCCACCGGCAGCGTGGAGATGGAGCGCTACGAAACCGGCCGCCAACTTCTGGATGCGGGCATCATCAGCGGCCACGACAGCACCGTGGAGGCGGCGCTGGCCAAACTGATGTTCCTTCGCGGGAAAGGCTGCTCGCAGGCAGAGATACAACGACTTATGAACACCTCTATAGCGGGTGAAATAACATTGTAAGATATGAAACGACTTTTCATTACCATAGCCGCAATGCTGGTTTTCTTTGCAGCCAGCGCCGGCACCGTCACAAAGAATTTCAACCATCTAAAAAGATTCAACGGCATCCAGATCTGCAACGCATTCAGGGCCACCCTGGTCCAGGGTGACGAATACAAAGCGGTTGTCACGATAGATACAGATTATGAGGAATACCTCGATGTCAGCGTCGTCGGCACCGTGCTGTATGTAAGGCTTAAAGAGAATGGCCTCAGAGGGAACCTCCGCCTCCTGGGCAGAAAGAAGCTTATGGTTACCATCACCTGTCCGGAACTGAACCAGATATACCTTACCGGCAGCACACTGCTCACCAGTGACGACCTTTGGACAAGCCCGATGGAACCATTTACCCTCGATTTAAGCGGGGCTGCCAAGGCAGAGAAACTAAGGATAGAGGGCAGCAGCCTGAAAGCAAGTGTAGAGGGCTCTTCAAATGCTGTGGTCACAGGCGACTTTGCAACGGTAGAAGTAGGTATCGGCGGCAGTTCATCGCTGTTCCTTTTAGGCAACTATGAGGAGGTCAAAGTGGACGCGGCGGGGTCCTCAAAGGTTAGTTTCATAGGCACTGCCGACTATATAGAGAGCAGATGCAAAGGGTCGTCTGTCCTGGATGCAATGGATCTTAAGACAGACGATGCCCATATCACATGCAGCGGCGCCTCGAAAGCCACCATATTTGTAAGGGAAAGCCTCGACGTAGAACTCAAGGGGGCCAGCAGCTGCCAGTACCGCAGCGACAGCGAGTCGCTCAACGTCATTCCCGATATCAGCCGGGCATCCAGCTTCAAACGGTTGCGCTAACGGCCGCCTCTCTGGCGCACTGCTTCATACATAAACAGTGCGGCTGCAACCGACACATTCAAGGAGCCCGTCTCCCCTACCATCGGTATATTTGCCTGAATATCACATAAATCCAGCACCGATTTAGATATGCCATGCCCTTCGCTGCCCATCACGATTGCAGTGGGCTTCTTAAAGTTGATATCGTAGATATTGTCGGCGCCCTTTTCTGTGGCAGCCACTACCTGGAATCCCGATTCGAGCAGATAGAAAATCGGCAGGCGGAGATTCTGTGCCTTGGCGACGGGGATGCGGAGCAGCGCTCCGGCGCTGGTCTTGATGGCATCGGCATTGATTGGCGCTCCGCCCTTTGCCGGAAGGATGATGCCGTCGAACCCGGCACATTCGGCAGTACGGGCCACAGCACCCAGGTTGCGTACGTCACTTACGCCGTCCAGCATCATGAACAGCGGAGCCGCCTTGTGATTGAGGGCATTCTCCACCATCTCTTCAAAGGGCACGTAATCTACCTGGGAAATGTAAGCCACAACACCCTGGTGCGTACCTTTTGCAATTTGATCCAGTTTCTGAACCGGAACCCAGGTATAGGGAATCTCATATTCTTTGAGAAGCGCGGTCAGGGCGCGGGCCTGAGGTCCCTCGAAGCCCTGTTTCAGTATAACCTTTTCTATTTTGCGGCCCGACTTGATGGCGTCGGTCACCGGGTGGATGCCGTAGAGGATGCTGCTCATTATTGTTCTAGTTTTTCGGCCAGGGAGGCCCATTCTTCCATTTTAATATCCAGTTCGCGCTTATGCTCCAGATAGGCGCGAGTAAGGTCCATAATGTCATCGTTCTCTCCGGGAGCCGCGAGTACTTTCTCTATCTCTGCCATTTTACCCTCTATTTCGGCGATAGCTTTCTCCAGATTGCTGAAGCGGTTTTTCAGGCGGGCCATTTCGCGACGCGCCTCACGGTCCTGCTGCGACGAAGATACCCGGTCAAGAGCACCCCACGAAGCAGTGCTTCGCGGGGACCCCGCAGGACGGGTATGACATGAGTCACCAGGCCGGGTATGACCGGAATCACACTTAACAGGTTCGTCACTCCCGGCTTGACCGGGAGTCTTGCGCTCCAGCGCCTCAAAGTTCTCTATCTTCTTGCGTCGCAGGAAATCATCCACTCCGCCCAAATGCTCACGGACACGTCCGTCGCCAAACTCATAAATCTTATCTACCAGACCGGTCAGGAAGTCACGGTCGTGGCTGACGACAATCATGGTGCCGTCGTATTTCATAAGCGCCTGCTTGAGGATATCCTTGCTGCGGATGTCCATATGGTTCGTCGGCTCATCCAGTGCCAGCAGGTTGTAGGGCTCCAGCATCAGCCGGGCCATGTTCAGACGCGCCCTTTCGCCGCCGGAGAGCACCGCTACCTTCTTGTCGATATCCTCGCCGCGGAACAGGAATGCGCCCAGTATATCGCGCAGCTTCATACGGATATCGCCTACGGCAATCTTGTCCAGCGTGCCATAGACGGTGTCGTTGCGGTCAAGAACGTCTTCCTGGTTCTGTGCGTAATATCCTATTTTAACGTTATAGCCGACGGTGGCGCTGCCTTTTATCGGCGTAAGCGCTCCCATCAAAGTCTTCATCATAGTGGTCTTACCCTCGCCGTTTCGGCCCACAAAGGCTACCTTTTCACCACGTTTTATCTCTATATTGGCTCCGGAGAGGATTATCTTCTGCGGAGCGTCGGGATAGCTTATTGATGCATCTGTAACTTTAAAGGCGACGTCGCCGCTGCGTGGCGCCGGCGGGAACTTGACGCTGAGGGCGCTCTTGTCCTCGACCTCCAACTCAATCCGTTCCATCCTCTCCAGAGCCTTGATCCGGCTCTGCACCTGATTGCTCTTGGTGGGCTTGTAGCGGAACCGCTCTATGAACTCCTCGGTTTTCTCGATTGTTCGCTGCTGGTTTTCGTATGCCGCTTTCTGTTGTGCGATGCGTTCTTCCCGCAATACCAGATACTTGGAATAAGGAACCTTATAATCGTGAATCCGGCCCAGCATGATTTCCACCGTGCGGTTGGTGGTATTGTCCAGAAAACGGCGGTCGTGGGAGATAAGCACCATGGAACCGCTGAACGTCTGCAGATAATCCTCCAGCCATTGTATGGATTCGATGTCAAGATGGTTGGTAGGCTCGTCAAGCAGCAGCACGTCGGGCTTGCGAAGCAGAATCTTGGCCAGCTCTATACGCATGTTCCAGCCCTGGGAGAAAGTCTCTGTGGCGCGTCCGAGTTCAGTGTCGCGGAAGCCGAGGCCGCGCAGTGTCTTCTTGGCAGCAACTTCCGGCGATTCGCTTTCAGCCATGGCCAGACGGTCGTTGATAGTGTTCAACTCCACTATCAACTTTGAATATTCCTTGGAGTCATAATCCTCGCGGGTAGCCAGTTCGGCAGAAATCTCATCCACACGGCGGTGCAGGGCAAAGAAATCGGCAAACACCGTCATGGTCTCCTCCATCACGGTACGGCCCTTGTGATGCTGCATCACCTGCGGCAGGTATCCGATAGTCAGATTCTGTGGCACCATAACTTTGCCTTCAGTAGGATGCTGCTCACCCACAATCAGCTTGAGCAAAGTCGATTTGCCTGCACCGTTGCGGCCCGTCAGACCGATGCGGTCCTTCTCACTGATATGCAAAGAGATGTTGTTCAGAAGCACGGTGCCTCCGAACGCCACGGTAAGATCGGTTATGGAAATCATTTGGCCGCCTCCGGCTCTTCAACTTCTTCCGTTTCGGGCTTGGCCGGCTTGCACACCAGGATGCTCAGGCCGTAAAGCAGCGCCAGCGGGATGGAGGCGATCAGCATGGAGAACGGGTCGGCCGGAGTGATGATGGCCGCCAGAACGGCAATTACCAGCACTGCATATTTCCAGCCGCTGATAAGAGTCTGGCGGGACAGCAGGCCAATGGTAGATAGAATTGCCACAACGGTGGGAATTTCGAACACGATGCCGAATATCAGGACCGTGGAATTGACCGTGGAAATATATGAGTTCAGGGAGATGGTGTTTAACACCTCCTGACTCACCTTGTAGCCGTCAAAGAAGTTGATCATCAACGGCAGTATTATGCTGTAGCCCACTACGATACCGAGATAGAACAAGAACGATGCGAATATGAACGCCCGCCTTGTGGCCCTCTTTTCGTTCTTGTAGAGCGCCGGGGCGATGAACCTCCATATCTCGAAAATCACGTAGGGACAACATACAATAAAGGCGCACATGAAGGTGACCCTCATGTGCACCATAAACTGTGTGGAGAGCTCTATGTTGACAAGCTGCAGTCCGGTGGTCATGCCGAACCACTTGTAAAAGAAGAAGTCCGACTTTGTAGGGGCCAGTATTATCCTGTCAAACAAGAAGTCCTTGAAGAAGAAAAGTACGACAAAGGCCGCGAGCAGTGCTATCACTACCCGGAACAGTCCATGGCGCAAGTCTTCCAGGTGGTCCCAGAAGCTCATGTCCTTGGATTCGTCCAGCCTCTTCTCTTCTGCCATAGGATATTACTCCTCTTTCTTGGGCTCTTCCTTCTCTATGTCAGATTTGATTTCGTTAATTTCCTTCTCGGCATCTTTCATGCCGGTCTTGAATTCCTTAACGCCTTTGCCAAGTCCGCGCATAAGCTCGGGAATCTTTCTGCCGCCAAAGAGGAGAAGGATAACCAGGGCGATGATAACCCACTGCCAGGGGCCGATGACGCCCAGGGGAAGTATCAACATGGATAATGCAGTCATAATATCAGTTTTAAAGGATTAATAATCTTATAGTTTTGCCAGCTGTTCCCTGAGGGCGGCCAGCTTCTGGGTTGCGTCGGATTGTTTCTTGCGCTCGTTCTCGACCACTGCGGCGGGGGCGTTGGCCACAAAGCGCTCGTTGCCTAGTTTGGCATTGACGCCCTTTAGGAAGCCCTCGTAGCGGGTGATCTCCGCCCGTATCTTCTCTTTCTCAGCTTCAACGTCTATCATACCCTCCAGAGGAACAAAGAACTGCACGGTACCAACCATGAACGATTCGCCTGAAGTATTCTGATCTGCAGGCGCAATGTCGCTGATGTTGGCCATCTTTGTGATGACGGGCGCCATCTCTGCCGGGAATGCACCTTTGTACTTGAGGCTGAGCGCCTCCTTGGGCGATATGTTCTTCTTCTGACGGAGGGCGCGGATCTCTACCACGGCGCCGGCGGCGGTGTTGAAGTTGCTGATGACCTTGGCGTCAAAGTCGTACGGCTTGGGAGATTCTGCAAACATAATGGTCTCACCCTCCTTGCGCTCTTTGATATTCTGCCAGAGTTCCTCGGTGATGAACGGAGTGAACGGATGGAGCATCTTGAGCAGCGACTCAAAGAATCCGATGGTCCATAAGTAGGTATCCTTGTCCATGGCTTCGCCGTAGGCGGGTTTGACAAGTTCCAGATACCAGGCGCAGAAATCGTCCCAGAAGAGCTTGTAAACCGCCATAATGGCATCGCTGATACGGTACTTGCCGTAGTGGTCCTCAACCGCCTTGACGGTCTCGCAGAGGCGCTCGTGGAACCATTTGACGGCAATCTTGTTAACATCCGCAGCAGGCTTGTCCTCTACCTTCCACATCTGAACCAGACGGAAGGCGTTCCAAACCTTGTTGCAGAAGTTGCGGCCCTGCTCAACCTGACTTTCGTCAAAGAGGATGTCGTTGCCGGCGCTGGTGCAGAGCATCATTCCCAGACGGACTGCATCGGCTCCGTATTTTGCAATCAGATCCAGCGGGTCGGGTGAATTGCCCAGACTCTTGCTCATCTTGCGGCCAAGTTTGTCACGGACGATACCGGTGAGGAATACATTGCTGAAAGGCACCTCTCCCATGAACTCGTTGCCCGCCATAATCATTCTGGCAACCCAAAAGAAGAGGATATCGGGAGCGGTTACAAGGTCGCTGGTGGGATAATAGTATGCCAGGTCTTTATTGGGCTTGGAATCTGGATGACCGGGCCTCTCGGTGTCAAATACGCTGATGGGCCACAGCCAGGAGCTGAACCAGGTGTCCAGAACATCCTCGTCCTGACGAAGGTCGGCGGCGGTGACATTTGCATCCAGCACGCGGGCCTTTGCCAGAGCCGATTCGGCATCGGGTGCCACTACAAAGCGGCCGTCAGGCAGATAGTAAGCCGGGATGCGCTGGCCCCACCAGAGCTGACGGGAGATGCACCAGTCGCGGACAGTCTCCATCCAGTGGCGATATGTATTGCGGTATTTGTCGGGCAGGAGTTTAACCTTGCCGCTCTCCACGCTTTCGAGGGCGTCCTTCGCCAGCGCCTCCATCTTGAGGAACCACTGGGTAGAGAGCTTGGGCTCTATGACGGCGTTTGTACGCTCGCTGTAACCGATTGGAGAAACGTAGTCTTCTGTCTTGACCAGATTGCCCGCCTCTTCCAGCATCTTCTCTATCTTCTTACGGGCCACAAAGCGGTCCTCGCCCACCAGAATCTGAGCCTTCTCGTTCAGACGGCCGTGGTCGTCAATTATATCCAGAACCTCCAGGTTGTGTCGGAGGCCGATTTCATGGTCGTTCACATCATGGGCCGGGGTCACCTTCAAGCAGCCGGTACCAAAATCCATCTCCACATAGTCATCCTCGATCACGGGGATTTCCTTGTTGATCAGCGGAATCAGTACCTTCTTTCCGTGCAGCCAGAAATGACGTTCATCCTTGGGGTTGACGCAGATTGCAG
The DNA here is from genome assembly GCA_016290415.1 of Bacteroidales bacterium. Classification (GTDB taxonomy): domain Bacteria; phylum Bacteroidota; class Bacteroidia; order Bacteroidales; family UBA932; genus Equibacterium. The sequence continues at coordinate 45,327 of JAEETP010000005.1, read as the reverse complement.
CATCGGCCATAATGGTCTCCGGACGGGTGGTGGCAATCACCAGGAACTTGTCGGTGGGGTTGCCGTTGCCGTCGCTGATGAAATAGCGCAGGTGGTAGAACTTGCTCTGGGTGTCTCGGTGGATCACCTCCTCGTCGCTGACAGCTGTCAGGCCGACGGGGTCCCAGTTGACCATGCGGGCGCCGCGGTATATGTATCCCTTCTCATAGAAATAGCAGAAGGTGTTTATCACCGCCTTGCTCAGTTCGGGATCCATCGTGAACTTGGTGCGGTCCCAGTCGCAGCTTGCGCCAAGTTTGCGAAGCTGTTTTAGGATTATGCCGCCGTGCTCCTCCTTCCACTCCCAGGCGTATTTAAGGAATTCCTCACGTGTCAGGCTTTCCTTGCTTATGCCCATATCTCGCAGCTTTGCCACCACCTTGTTTTCAGTTGCAATTGAGGCGTGGTCGGTGCCGGGCACCCAGCAGGCGTTCTTGCCGTCCATACGTGCCTTGCGGATGAGCACATCGTTTATGGTATTGTTAAGCACGTGGCCCATGTGCAGGATTCCCGTTACATTTGGCGGGGGAATCACAATCGTATATGGCTCGCGGCTGTCCGGTTCTGAATGAAAGAATTTGTGGTCCAGCCAATAGGCGTACCACTTGTCTTCTACACTCGTAGGATTATACTTTGCTTCTAACTCCATCTGTCGATATTCTAATAACCTGCAAATTTAATCAATTCATCGTAAACTTTATGCACCGGGAAGCCCATTACATTATAAAATGAGCCGGTAATGGAGGTGCAGGCGGCATAACCTATCCATTCCTGTATGCCGTATGCGCCCGCCTTGTCAAACGGATGGCAAGTGTCAATGTAATATTCAATCTCTTCATCAGTCAGGTTGCGGAAAGTGACCAGCGTGGTGTCTGACACCGTCTCACAATGATTCCGGTCGCGCACAGTAACCGCGGTGATGACCTCGTGAGTGCGGCCGGAAAGACTGCGGAGCATCTCCATCGCCTCCTGCCGGTCGTGCGGCTTGCCCATAATCAGGCTGTCCAGCAGCACCATGGTGTCAGATGTAATAAGAATTTCGTCCGGCTCCAGTTCGCGCCAGAAACCCATCGATTTGCCCAGCGACATCGCCGCCGGCACATCGCAGTGAGGCATATCTTCCGGAAAGGACTCCTCAAAGTTGTTTCGGGTATCCACCTCAAAATCGACGTTCAGCCCGGCGAGCAGTTCCCTGCGCCGCGGCGAATTGCTCGCCAGAATAACTTTCTTGCCGTTGAGATTCATAAGGCTGCGAATTTACGGATTTTGCTTAACTTTGTCAAAATATCAAACCAGCTATGAAAAAGACTCTCTTTGCTTTATGCACAGTGGCGGCGCTCATCATCTGCGCCTGCAATGGTAAAACCGTTTCTGTAAAGGATTTCGGAGCTATTCCGGACGATGGAATAAACGACGCTGAGGCGCTGCGCAAGGCGGCAGAATACTGCCGCGAGCACGCCGGCACCACGCTGGTTTTCCCGGCCGGCGTATATGATTTCTCCGACCCCGAAGCGGCCAGGATAGAGCGCGAGGCGATAGACGGCACCTACGGCTTTGGCCTTCAGGTGCAGCGCTACCTGTTTATCCCCACAAAGCCCTATGTCACCGGTCTGGACTTTACCGGAGCAAAAGATCTCACAATAGAGGCCTACGGCGCCAAGCTTATGGTAGAGGGATGGATGGAGTTGCTGGCCTTTATCCGTTGCAAGAATGTCACCGTGAAGGGCCTTCAGATAGACTACAAGCGCCACAACAACATAGAGGCAGTGATCACCGCAATCAACGGCGACACCTTAGAGGCCGAATTCGACCCCGAGTATTACAAATACAGCGACAAGGTGGTCCAGGGCCGCACCGAATTCTACAGCCCTGCAACAGGCTTCTTCTTTGATGCCGACGGCGGACTGGCCGGCACCCCCTCGCCCGGCAAGGTGCTCTACAAGTTCACCAAGTGCACCGCCAAGGTCGGCGACATTCTGGTCATCAAGCACGGCGGTCACTACCGCCCCTGCTATATGCTGCGCGAGAGCGAGAATGTCACTCTCAAGGATATCATCATTTACAGTTTCCCCGGAATGGGCGTCGTGGGCCACGAAACCACCGACATCCTTCTGGACCACATCCAGATAGTACCCTACCCTGGCCGCTACACCAGCACCACCACCGATGCTACCCACTTCACATCTTGCCGCGGCACCATCACCATCCAGAACTGTATGTTCCGCGGCTGCCTTGACGACTGCACAAATATCCACAATTACTATTGGTACCCATACGCACAGGAAGACCCCAATAAGGTTGAAATCCGCGTAGAGAAGGCCGACCTTCACGCCCAGTCACTGGATTATCCCAACAAAGGCGATACCCTGCATCTGATAAACCGCCACGACCTGGAGCATTTTGATAAGTTTGTGGTTCGCGACGTGGACACATCCTGGGTAGACTGGAAGGTGGTCGTAACTCTGGATAAGCCCATTACCAAAGAGCAGTGCGACAGCTGCTTCCTCTACAACAATACCTTTGCCTACGCCAACATAGTGAACAACACAGTGATATCCAAGTGCGGCCGGGCATTCTACGTGAAGGTGCCCCGCGCCTACGTGGGCTACAACAAGATTATGAAGACCTCTATGAGCGCTCTCAAACTTGGCGGCGAACTCTGGTGGCACGAGGCCGGCCCTATGCGCGATATGGTTGTTGAGCACAACTACATTGCCAACTGCAATATACTTTACACACTGTTCACCGGCCCGGACTGGGACGGTTCTGTGATATACGTCACCTCCGATGTAGAAAGGCATGGACCTTATGTGAATTCCGGCCTTGTGGTGCGCAACAATGTCTTTACCGACAACTACGGCACCGAAGTAGTGCTCAACGACTGCGAGAACTGCCAGTTCTACGACAATGTCTGCACCGACTTCGGCATCAGGGAAGTCCACTGCAGCAACATCACCGTAGATGGCAAACCCAACATCTCAAGATAAGCTATGAAGAGAATCGCCATACTAGCTCTTGCCTTTTCTCTGCTGGCCTTCCCGGCCCAGGCAAAGGATATCAACGTAAAGTCGTTAGGCGCCAAGGCCGACGGTAAAACCAAGGTCACAAAGAGCATCCAGAAGGCGATTAACGCAGTTTCTGCTGCCGGCGGCGGCCGGGTGACACTCTCCGGCGGCACCTTCCTCTCCGGACCCATCGAAATCAAAAGCGGTGTGGAGCTTTTTATAGACGCGGACGCGGTGCTGCTGGCCTCGCCCGACATCAACGACTTCCCCGACCGGACCGATGCACGGCACTATAATTCTGATAATCTGCCGCGCAAGCGCAATGCCGCCTTCATCTTTGCCGACGAGGCAGAGAACATCGCCATCGGCGGCCGCGGCACCATAGACTGCAACGGACAGCATCACGTCACCAGGATTCCTGACGAAGAGTACACAGGAGGATGGACCTTCCGCCGCATCCACCCCACAGAGAAGACACTGCCGCGGGTGGTATTCTTTGCCGGCTGCAGGAATGTCTCTGTGACCGACGTCACAATGGTGAACCAGCCCGCCGGCTGGAGCTACTGGATACACGACTGCGACTATGTGGTTTTTGACCGCTGCAAGATACTGTCGGATATGCAATATCCCAACAACGACGGCATCCACATCAACTGCTCCAGGGACGTGACGGTTTCCAACTGCTTTATAGAGGCTGGCGACGATGCCATAATAGTGCGCGCAAACAGCCGCTCGCTCAAAGAGCCCAAAAGCTGCGAGAGGGTTCTGGTCACCAACTGCACCCTAAAGTCCTGGGCCTATGCCATCCGCCTGGGCTGGTCAAACGACGGCGTTATGCGCAATTGCATTTTCTCTAACCTGACCATCACCCACAGCTGGCTGGGCATAGGGATGGACTTCCCCCGCGCCGGCTACAACAACGATTTTGGTCAGGAATACAGCTATATCGAGGATATTCTCTTCTCAAACATCATTATGGACTACATCTACGAGTGCCCCATACATATGTATGTCGCGCCGGAAGATGTGCTGTTCAAGGGCATCCGCAACATCCGCTTCACAGATATCCACGCCCGCAGCCTCTGCGGAATCGAGATATTCTCTCCCGAAGACCATCCGTTCGAGAATCTGGTGTTCACTAATTGCTCATTCACCAAGGTGGCGCCCAGTGAATTCACCCTGGACGAAGACACCCAGAAGCGCCGCGACGCAATGGGAGAAGGCGACTGCCGCGGCTCCCACATAGAGAACGTGGGGGGCCTCGTCTTCAACAACACAGTGTTTGAGGAATAGTTTTATCTGCTGCCGCCTCCAAAACCACCGCCGGAGAAGCCGCCACCGCCGCCAAACGAGCTGAAGCCGCCGCCACCACCACTGCGGACGCTGGTGAGTTTTGCAGCGGCGTTGGTGTATGCGCTGTTGGCCAGATTGCGGTTCATATTGATGATGGTGGGCAGATATGATGTATCCATATTCAGGCTCTGGGCATAGTGTGCAAAGTCTGCCGGATAGAGTTTCTTGAGTTGCTCGGCCACCTGGTCGGCAATGCCATACAGCTGGGCGAATACCAGATAGTCTTTCCAGAGATGGACCTCGGGCACGCTGCGCTCGTTGTTAAGGGTAAAGTCTTTGAGGAAGTTCTTGAACTTGATCACCTCCTGGGCCTTGTCGATGCCCTGTTCTGTGGTGCGGCCGGCAAAGTCAAGACGGCCCCTATCCTGCAGATATCTGCGGCCGCTCTCGGACGCCTTGCCCGGCCAGTTCATAACCCGCTCGTATTTGCGTTTGGACCAGCGCTCAAATTCACCCGTCTCAAGTATCATATTGTCGCCGGCGGCCTCCACTACCATAGAATAGAGTTCGCCTTCTGAAGCGTCGTCAAACAGCGCTGCAGGGTTCAGCTCCAAATTGATACGCTTGGGATGCTTGACATCCGGCACCGGCACGACCTTCTTTTCCAGAACCCACTTCAAGAAGCAGGCACCAATCAGGTCCTTGTCGTGCTGATGCGGCTGGAACCGCTCGCCTTTGTCCAGAATATAATAACTGGCAAACAAATTGCCCTCCTGCGGCACGTCGCGCCACCAGTCGGTGATCTTGTTCACGCCGTAAATCTTTTTTGAAAGGGTGCGGCCTGTAGCGGAGACCCAAAGCAGCCATATAATGGCACCCAGGCCAAAAAGGAAAGCCGGCAGCATAACCAGCAGGAATTTCTTGAAGTCTCCGTCATCCTCTTCTATATAATCGCTACCCTTGAATGCCTTGTCTTGGAGCTTTTCGAAGGACTTGTCGTGCTCCACATCCGGCTGGAGCATATCCTTGTCAAAGCGGGCCATCACTATTATCTTATGGGATTTGGGCATATAGCCGGCAGAAGAGCAAACGATCTTGCCATCTGTAACGGATATGCTGCCTTCGAAACCGAAGGCCCAGACTTTGACATTGTCGCTGGTCCACTGGTCGCCGCCGGTCTCATTTACTATTGTCACAGACGCCTCGCTTATCGGGCCAATGTTGGGGTTGACAAACATAAAGTTGAAACCGTCGTAGTCTTCGTAGCCCTGCACCAGGTTGGTGACGTCAAATTCGGCCGTCCAGACGTGGCGGCCCATACTGCCCTGCCCCCAGCAAAGTTCCACGCCGTCGCTTTTCTCCACTATGCCGCAGCGGCCCGCCTTTTCTTCAAGGGAGCGTTTCACTTTCCACCGGTTACCTTCGCTTAGGTACTGGCGGCCGTTTTCGCTGACTTGCAGGTTAGAGACCTCCATAGGCCCGAGATTCTCCATAGGAATGTAGAATTCGGTACCTGAAGATATATTGGCGTCCCAGATCTGGGTGATGTGCGCCGAGCCGTCAGCCTTTAAGGCGGCAGTCACCTGCACTCTGTTAATCTCCTGAGCGTCAAGAGCCAAAGTGGCCATTGCGCATATTATAAATGTCAAAATCCGTTTCATAGCGAATGAATGTATAAACACAAATGTAGAAAGAATTGGCGGCATTTGCGTACATTTGGGCGCAGAAAAAGAGAGAATATGACAAGGCTTATTGTTTTTGACTTTGACGGCACGCTGGGCGATACCAAAGAGAATATCGTTAAGACAATGCAGGAGACTATGCGGCGGATGGGATTCCCTATACCAGACGAGGCCACAATCGCCTCTACCATAGGGCTTCCGCTGGAAGATGGTTTCGTGATCATGGCGCCCGGCATCACCAGGGAAAAGTGTCTGGAATGTGCCGCACTGTACCGGATTGTGTTTGATGAATACAAGGCTCAGCTTCAGCCCAAGGCGTTTCCCGGTGTCATAGACACGCTGGCGGCCATCAAGGCCAAGGGAATACAGATGGCGGTGGCTTCTTCCAGGCTATCTGTGTCTTTGGAGGCTTTTGTGAAGGATATGGGCCTTGGCGATTTTATAGAGTATGTGCTTGGCGTGGATTTTCAGCGCAAGCCGAAGCCGAATCCCGACCCGGTGCTGCAGTGCCTGGAGCACTTTGGGGTAAATGCAGATGATGCTTTGGTGGTTGGCGATATGGCTGTCGATATCAAGATGGGAGCCGCCGCCAAGTGCCGCACCTGCGGCGTAACCTGGGGCAACGGCACCCGCGAGCAACTCTCCGCCGCCGGCGCCAACTCCATCATTGACTCGATGCAAGAACTTCTTGCACTACTTTAGACTTTCTGCAGCGCAGCTTATGCCCGAGCGATACAGCGCAGAAAAAGCTTTGCGCAGGGAACAGGGGTTCTATGTTCTCCCTGGCCCGGAGCAAAGCTTTTTCGTAGCCTAGCGAGGGCTAATCTTACGCCTGATGAGCAGGTCTTAGCAGGTCCAGGACAACTTTTACGGGGTTGAAGGTCTCTACGGGAACTTCTACGAAGAGGGTGTTCCAATCGCTCATAGCACCGTTCCAAAGGCCTGGCATCTCCAGCGCCTTGAGGTCGCGTCCCTGATAGCTCTTGCTGCTCATAAAGCCAGCGTCGGGATCAACGCGTTTGAGCAGGTCAAACTTGCGGCCCTTGTAGTCGCGGAGCAGGCACACCAGATCCACCGGATTGAAGTGCGTAGCGCCTGACATCGCAGCCATAGCCTTGGGGTCATCCTTGGGAATCTGGACGCTTTCAAGAATCTGCAGCGAAGTGCTTCCGTCCTTGCCCTCAATGATATACGGACCGCCGCCGGGCTCGCCCTCGTTACGCACCATACCGCAAACGCGGATAGGACGGTCCAGTTTGGCGCGCAGCGCGGCAACGCGGGCCTCCAAAGAAGACGCCTTGGGCATCTTGACGCAAAGCTCGCGGCTCAGGAAAATTTCTATCTCGCTGCAAAGCGCCTCGCTGGGAGCATCGTCAAGACGGCGCAGATAGTCAAAAATGCGGTCGCGCAGCCTCAGCGCCTCTCCCATCAGAACACGCTTGTAGAGCGAAGTGGCGGGCAGCAGTTTCTCGTGCGCAACATTGTCAATATTCTTTATGGAGACGAGCTCCGCATCAACGTGATCGAGATTGTATATCAGCGCGCCGTGGCCTGCGGGGCGGAACAGCAATTCGCCGGTCTCGGTGCGGAAAGGCTCATTGTCCATATCCACCGCAATGGTGTCAGTGGCTTTGTCCTGATAGGTGAAAGTGATGTTGTAATAAACTCCGTAACGGTGCTCAAATAAAGATTTCACATCGCGAAGCGCATCTTCGAACAGCTGCTTGTGCTCCGGCGAAATTGTAAACACCAGATTGCAGACGCCGTCGGCACCGCGCATATAATCGGCCGCCTCTACCAAATGCTCTGCCATAGCGGTGCGCACTTCGTCGGCATAGCGGTGGAACTTCAACACGCCTTTGGGCTTTACGCCATAGCCGAGGCCGGGTTCACGCAGCATAGTGGCCAGGGTGGCCTTGCGGTATGCCGCAGAATCCTCGGGCTCTGAGAACAGCTCCGGGGAGTAGAAGGCAAAGTCCTTGATGCGGGCAGCGAGCTTGGATCCGGGGGCATCTGCGGGAAGATCCTCACCTGCCTCCAACTTGTCCAGACCGGCAAACATATCCTTGAACATACGCGAAGCGGCACCGCTTGCGGGCACAAACTTGCACTTGCCATCTACCTTGGCCGTGGAGTAATACTGAGCCGCAGCGGCAGTTTCTGCGTCCGAAAGCACCTTGATGCCGCGGCCAGGCACAGCAGCACCGGCAATCTTCATTGCGGGAAAACCTTGTTTGAAACGGTCAATCTGTTCTTCGATTGTCTGCAGCTTTGCGCCGCGGGCCTCTATCTGGGCAATATCCTTTTGAGTAAACATCTTTATGAGTTTTTCACGGGTTCCATATGAATTGTAATGTGCGAATCTGAGCCGAAGCGCTCTTTGAGCCGCTTTTCTATCTGTGACGTACGTTCGTGGGCCTCTGCCAGAGTCAGGTTGCCGTCCAGTCGTATGTGGACTTCAACCGCCACCCGGTTGCCTATACGGCGGGTGCGGAGGTTATGCGGCTCGCTTACGCCGGGCGCCTCTTCTATAATGCCAAGTATCTCGTTCTCGACCTCTTCAGGCAGCGACTTGTCGGTGAGTTCGCCAATTGCCGGGCCCAGCAAATCCCAGGCGACCTTTACCAGCATTGCGCCAACCACAATGGATGCCAGCGGATCCAGCACCGTCCAGCGGTTGCCAAAGATTATGGCGCCCCCGATACCGATGGCCGCCGCAATGGAAGAGAGCGCGTCGCTGCGATGGTGCCAGGCGTTGGCCACCAGTGCCTGCGATTCCAGCTTCTTGCCTTTTCTGGCGGTATATTGGAATAGGATTTCCTTTACAACGATAGATATCAATGCAGCCCACAGAGCCAGAGTGCCCGGCACAGGAATATCCTCTCCCTGCAGCCAGGCGGCGAGTTTTGTGGCGCCGGACACAACAATGCCGATGGCGGCGCCGGCCAGCGCCAGCCCTATAAAGAAAGTGGCGATAGTCTCAAACTTGCCGTGGCCATAGTCGTGCGAAGCATCCTGCGGCCTTGCACTGATGCCCACGAACACCAGCACCACGATGTCGGTGATAAAATCCGACAGCGAGTGCACGGCGTCGGCCACCATAGCGGAGCTGCGGCCGGCGATACCGGCCACAAACTTAAGCGCCACCAGCAGCAGGTTCACAACCCCGCCGGCCACCGTCACCCTGGATATTTCCTTCTCGCGAGTCATAAGTGCAAATATGTGACTAAGTTAACAAAATAAAATGAAAATGGAGGCGCCAATCGCACCTCCATTTTCACAAATGCGTTTTATCTCTTACGCCTCCCCCAGTCCCAGAGGAGCGATGGTCATACCCTGCTGGCGGATTTTGATTTCGCCGTTTTCCGACTCGAACTTGGAGATGTTGTCGCGAAGTGCCAGCAGAAGGCGCTTTGCATGTTCGGGAGTCATCACTATGCGGCTGGCAACCTTGGGTTTGGGGATGCCGGGCATCATCTGCACAAAGTCCACAATGAATTCGCTGTGGGAATGAGTGATGACTGCAAGGTTGGAATATGTTCCTCCCGCCATTTCGGGAGCTATTTCAATGTTGATCTGCTTGGTGTTCTGATTGTCCATATCGAATGTTATTTTGCGAATGCGACGCTGCGCACCTCGCGGATTACCGTAACTTTAACCTGACCGGGATAGGTCATTTCATCCTGGATGCGGCGTGCAACCTCGTTGCTGATTTCGTCGCATTCTGCGTCGGATACCTGATCTGCACCCACAATCACGCGCAGCTCACGACCGGCCTGGATGGCGTATGCCTTAACCACGCCCTGATGCGATGCTGCAATGTTTTCCATATCTTTGAGACGCTTGATATAGCTCTCAATCACTTCGCGGCGGGCGCCGGGGCGGGAACCGGAAATGGCGTCGGCAACCAGCACGATGGGAGCGATGAGCGTCTGCATCTCAATCTCTTCGTGGTGGGCACCGATGGCGTTGCAAACCTCGGGTTTCTCTTTGCACTTTTCAGCAATCTGCATACCCACAATGGCGTGCGGCAGCTCGTATTCCTCTTCTGCTACCTTACCGATATCGTGCAACAAACCGGCACGCTTGGCAATCTTGGGATTCAGACCCAGCTCGGCAGCCAGGATTGCGGAAATGTTGGCCACCTCACGGGAGTGCTGCAGCAGGTTCTGGCCATAGGAAGAGCGATATTTCATACGGCCCACCATCTTGACCAGCTGGGAGTTGAGCCCGTGAACGCCCAGGTCTATGCAGGTGCGCTTGCCAATCTCCATAATCTCTTCGTCCAGCTGCTTCTGAACCTTGGCCACAACCTCCTCAATGCGGGCGGGATGAATACGGCCGTCGGCTACCAGCTGATGCAGGGCCAGGCGAGCCACCTCGCGGCGGACGGGATCGAATGCTGAGATAAGGATGGCTTCGGGAGTGTCATCCACCACGATTTCTACGCCGATGGCGGCCTCCAGTGCGCGTATGTTGCGGCCCTCACGGCCAATGATGCGGCCCTTGACCTCGTCGTTCTCAATATTGAAAACAGTGACTGCATTTTCAATTGCCACCTCAGGCGCAGTGCGCTGGATGGTGTTGATCACGATGCGCTTGGCCTCTTTGCTGGCGGTGAGACGGGCCTCGTCCATAACGTCATTTATATAGCTCATCGCCTGGGTCTTGGCCTCGGCCTTCATACTGTCCATCAGCTGCTCCTTGGCCTCTTCTGCGGTCATTCCGGCCACCTCTTCAAGCTTGTGGATGGCGTCGGCGCGCATTGTCTCGTATTCGTCCTTTTTCTTGTTTAGGATTTCAAGCTGATGCTGAAGATTCTCTTTGATCTGGTCGTTTTCCTTGACTTTGCGGTCAAGCTCGCCCTTCTGCTGACCAAGCTGGCTCTCTTTCTGACGGAGACGGTTTTCTACCTGGGCGATCTGGTTGTTCTTCTCTTTGATGGCCTCTTCGTGCTCGCTCTTGAGCTGCAGGAATTTCTCCTTGGCCTGGAAGATTTTCTCTTTCTTGATGTTCTCCCCTTCTATCTCGGCGTTTCTGATGATATCGTCGGCCTTCTTCTTCAAGATGCCGCGTCTTATAAGTTCGTAAATCAGGATGCCTAAGGGTGCGGCCAGAAGGGCCACTATGATGAATTGTAAAATCATTATTGAATAGTTATTATATTGGGTTCCACATATAATAACCTACAATTGAAGCAGAATAATTTATATAAAAAGGCCGCCAGTCACTGTAAGTCCAAAAATCTTGCAAGGTAAGATTTTGAGCCAACGGTATATGCCGCAAACTTCCTCCGTCCCTGAGAACCAGGAATCCCCGTTAGGGTAACCTAGGCCCGTTTTTGGCAGCCGCGACTCTTTGGAAGTTTAAAATGTTGATTTTGGCGAAGAGTATTACTAGCGGCCAGAATTTATGTATTCGTCCAGACGGCTGTCAAGTGCCTTGACACCTTCCATTATGTCTTTGACGTCGTCTTTCTGCTCAAGCGAAATATACTGCATCACAAACTCCATCAGCACAATGCTCAGAATGTCCTGCATATCCTTTGTGGAATATCTTGCAGCATATAGAGACACCTTCTCTTCTATCTTCTTCACAGACTCCCGCACCCGCTCTTCGTTTTCGGGCAGGATGTGGAAGGTGAACTTGCGCCCACCAATCGTGACTGTTATCTTCTGCTTCTCTTCCATATCTCTACATATTCAACATTGATATGCACTCGTCTATTTCCTTAATAACAGCGTTCAATCTGCGCTTTGCCCCTGCACTGTCTCCCGGTGATGCCGTAAATGCGCCTGCCAATTGTAAGCTATTCAGTTTATCTTCTAATGTCTTTATTTTTTGTTCTAATTGTATCTGTTTTTCTTTGTATTGAGCAATCTGGCCCCGGCTGGCCTCCAGCTCCTGGCGGAGGGACGCACTGCCGGCACGCTCGCTCTCGTACATCGAGATGAGCTTTTCTACCTTAGCGGAGAGCGAAGTGAAAATATCTTCGGCCATTTTATGCTTTTATTAAAATTCTGTGCACAAAATTATAAATATTCCACCAATTATCAAATTCAAAGTTTTACAATTCCTTTTCTTGTAACACCGTCTACATAAACCGTGAGAGGTTTTTCAAATTTGACAATTTTAAACCACTCGCCATCGTAATCAAGAGGCATTGCATCCAGCACTTCCTGTGCAAAAACGCCCTCGCCGGCCGAAGGATTTATGGAAAGATACCCCACGCCCAGCGATGTCACATTCTGGAAGAAGTGGGTGCCCTGACTGGACTCGATATTGAAATCCTTGAGCGCCATCTCCACTATGACCTTGGCCTCCGAGATGTGGCCCCATTTGACCGGGACGCCCAGGTTAGGATCGGAAGAACCCCAGCGGCCGGTGCCCACGAGGATATATTCCACTCCGCGGCCCTTCATCATTGTGTTTATCTTATAAAGCTCTTCTGCAATCTCGCGAGTCTTCAACGAAGAGAATTTGTCGAACTTCATATACACAATGTACTCCAGATTCTTGATTTCACCCACGCCCAGGGCACACTCAGAGTAGATAATCGCATCGGAAACATCAATCTTGTCCCAATCTACCTTGCTCTCGTCCAGGCTATTGATTATGGGCCTGATTTGCAAGAAATTGAAAATCTTGGGAGCGCCCGGCTCCACGTCCATATTCACCGCGAACTCAATTTCCACGGGGCAGCGGAGCTCCTCCTCGCCTATCTTGAGCAGGTCGCGGATAATCTCGGCCAGCGGAAATGAGTTATATTTCAGGATGCTGTTGAAGGTAATAACCTTGAAAGAATCGTTGAATGTCGGGCCTTCGCTGATGCGGTTGTTGGCGTAATCAAAGTTGCTGCAAACATACTTCGCGTTACGCCAGCTGCCTATTTTGCTCACCGGCAGTTTCTCTATGTTGATGGCGTCGTCGGTAGAGGGCAGGAACTTGCCCGGATCCAGATTAAGGGCCATAACCTCGGTCTGCGCGTCACTCACGGTGAGCTCCACGGTAGAGGTCTGCAGGGCTTTGTCGGGATAAGCCGGCGAGAAGCGTAGCGTCTTGCCTCCGTCCACAACCGCCTTGCCAAGACCCATCACCACGTTGCAGACACCCTCCTCGGGCTTTTCATAACCGATGGGATAGAGATTGCGGCTGCGGGCCACACCACTGAAGGTGGGCAGGAAATAGCCGTCCTGCTCGGTGCCACACACCTCCTGCACCAGCACCGCCATACGCTCTTCGCTGAGCACATTCTGCGAGGTCTGGATATAGGCCTTTGAAGAGGCGAAATAAACCGAAGCATAAACGCTCTTGACACCGCGGATAAGCATTCGCAGCATCTGTCCGTCATCTTCACAGCGGGGAATCATATAGGTTGAATAAACCCCGGCAAAAGGCTGATAGTTACTGTCTTCCAGCTTAGACGACGACCTTATGGCCAGCGGCCGGCGGCAGGTAGAGACAAACTTTTTAAGCTTGCTGTGCAGACTCTGCGGTATGGTGGAATTCAGGAATTCGCTTAGCAAAACTTCGTCGGAAACATCTTTCTCGATAATGTACTGCAGCGAATTTGAATTGATGAATTCTTCGAAATAATCGGTGGATATCACCACGCTGCGCGGGATGGTGATGCGCACGCCCGGATATTTCTTATACTGCTCGTGCTTGGCCAGGATGCCGTTCATAAACGCCAGGCCGCGGGCCTTTCCGCCGATGCTCCCCTCGCCTATCTTTGCAAAGGAGATGGCGTCGCTGTAGGTGGCCTCGTCAAAAGCCGCCACTATGCCCTGCCCCAGCAGAGTCCGGTATTCCTTGAGAAGCAGCACTATGGCCTTGCGGTGATCTTCGGTGCTCTTGAACTGGCTGCTGTTCATACTGCGCAGCACCTTGGCTATGGGGAAAAGACCGCGTGCATACAGCCATTTGGAGAGGTTCATCTGGCTCAGGTGATACTCCAGAACATCGTCCGGCACAGTCTCTATGAGTTTCTGCATCTGATAGAGATCGTGCGCACGGCCCAGTTCCAGGCCGGAATTTGGTTCTGTGAAAATGAAATCGCCAAAGCCGAAGCGGGACAGAATCACGTGGCGCATATTCTCCAGCAGGTTCTTGCTGGTCTTGGGTATGAATCCGGCTCCCAGGGACTCGGCCAGGGACTTGAATTCCACCTGGGAAGACTGCATTATCACCGGCATCCACGGCGTCTCGCTCTTGACCAGTTTGCAGATATCCACGCCGGCATCCGACTTTTCCGTTTCGCTGCGGTCACCCTTGTTGATAATCATTCCCAGGTCGGTGATCACGCCCAGCAGGTTATTCTTGTACTTACGGTAGAGTTCCACCGCTTCGCTGTAGTTGGTGGCCAGCAGCACTTTGGGCCGCGAGCGCTTGCGCGAAATCATCTGCTGCTCGTTATAGGCATCCTTGATGAATTCGCTGTTCTGAAGAAGCAATATCCGGTATAGCTCAGGCAGATAAGAAGAATAGAAGCGGAAGGAATCCTCGGCCAGCAGTATGGCCTGCACACCGCCTTCAAGGATGTCCCGCTCCGCATTCAGCCTGTCCTCGGCCAGCTTGATGATGGCAATTATAAGGTCGGCAGTGCCGTGCCAGCAGAAAATATTGTCTATCGCCTCGCACTGGCTCTCTTCTATCCTGCGATAAATCTCCCGCGAGAAGCTGGTGATCAGAAACACCGGCATATCGGGCTTCATCTGCTTGATGGTACGGGCAAAATCGAACACCGTCATCCCGCCCACATTGTACATAGTGAGCACGAAATCATACTCTTCCCCGCTCTCCAACTTTTCAAGAGCCTCAGCAGCGCTGCTCACGCGCACAATCGCAGGCGGATTGCTCATATTTAGCTCGTTGTATTCGCCGTTGATTTGAGAATCTATGTGGCCGTCCTCTTCAAGGGTATAACCGTCGTAACTGCTGCATACCAACAGAATCCTGTGTATGCGGTATTTCATATAATCGTGGCGCTGCTCGTCGGCAAACGTAAAGTGCTCGTAATCTACCATAGGGAAAAATATTACGCTCAAAAATAATGATATTTTGTCATTATTTTAAACCTCTGGATATCTTTGCAGTCAAATATCCGTATGAAAAAGATTATCCTGACTTTGATTTTTGCCGCCACCGCGCTTTGCGCAACTTCTTTTACAGCAGCGGCACAACGTAGAGCAACCGTAAAGCTCACCCTCCTGGACACACTGACCCGCGAACCCGCCTCCTATGCGGCGGTGATGCTTTTGCCCAAAGACGATACCGTGGCAAAGTATTACGCCCTTGCGGGACTTGACGGCAAGGCAGAGTTTGACAAAGTTGATTACGGGCAGTACATACTCAAGGCAGAGCTGATGGGCTTTGAGACACTGACCAGGCAGGTCGACGTGAACAAAGGCAACATCAATCTGGGCGAGATGGCAATGAAAGAGGATTTTGAAATGCTCCAGGGCGCCACCATTTCGGCAGTGGGTAATGCCATCACCATCAAGCAGGATACGATAGAATACACGGCATCTTCTTTCAAAGTCAAGGATAACGCCGTGCTGATAGACCTGCTCAAAAAGCTGCCCGGCATTGAGGTCGGCAGCGACGGCAGCATCACCTCCGGCGGCGAGACCATCAAGAAAATCACCCTGAACGGCAAGACTTTCTTCCTGGACGATCCCAGCCTGGCCACCGAGAATATCCCGGTGAATGTGATTGAAAAGGTCAAGGTGATAGACAAGAAATCGGAGCAGGCCCAGTTCAGCGGCATAGAAGACGACGATACAGAGAAAATCATTGACGTAAGCACCTACAAGGGAATGTTCGACGGCTGGTTTGGCAATCTCTCCGGCGGTTTGGGACGCGACCTGCGCACCGCTCCGGTGGACGGCAGCAAGTTCGATTTGAAAAATGACTGGCGCTACCAGGGCAACGGCATCATAGGCCGTTTCAACGAAACCGACCAGCTGGCATTCGTGGCCAACGGCAACAACACCAACAACCGTGGCGGCTTTCAGGGCGGCGGCGGTCCCGGCGGCTTTGGCGGAATGAGGGGTATAAACGATGAATGGATGGCCGGCATCAACTACGGAACTTCCCGCGTAAAGGACCTCGAAGCCAACGTCAGCGCAGAATACGGCCAGCGCAAGAGCGACGTCCAGAGCAAGGACCACAAAATCACCTATGTGAACGACGGCGATGATCTTACTACAGATTCTGAAAGCAAGTCCAATTCCGGCAACCAGTTTGTAGAGGCAGGCGCAGAGATTAATTACACCCCCGAAGGCACCCGCGTCTTCTTCAGGCCCCGCTTTAACTGGGAATGGAGTGTAAACGACCGCAGCAACGGCAACGAGACCGGAATCGGCGAAGGCGACATCTACTCCAGGCTCAACGACTCCAGGTCATTCTCATACGGGCTGAGTCAGAGCCGCACGGCAGACGGCCGGTTTATGGTGGGCCAGCGAATAGGCAAGCCCGGCCGCACCATAACCTTTGGCGGACGTTACAGCTTCTCCGGCAGCGAGTCCGACGCCAAGGAGTTTTCCAACACTCAATACGCCAAAGGCGACCCTACACGCATTGACCAGTATTCCCACACCGACTCCAGAAATATGTCGCTAAACGGCAACCTGGAATACACGGAACCCCTCTCGGAAAACTGGTTTGTGAGCGCTCGCTACCGCATAGGCTACACTCACAGCAATTCTGTAAAGAGCACATTTGACTATGCGGGTGCCGCAGCACACACGGTAGATGACACAGACTTTGTGCACAATATGGACGACAAGGGAGATTACTCGATAGAGAATCTCTACTACAGCAGCAGTGTGGAAAACATATTCATCAACCATCAGGCTGGTGTTATGATGCAGTATCAGAAAGACCGCAACTTCATCCAGTTCGGCGCCACCCTGCAGCCCACCTACAACGAGACCCATACCACCAAATTCGGTGTAACCAACGATATGGACGGCGAATGGCAGCTGAACTGGTCACCCGAGGTGCGTGCCCGCTACAATTTCAGCCAAACCACGAATTTGCGCGCCAACTACAACGGCCGCTCGCAGCAACCTTCTACAAGCCGTATGCAGCCTATTCTGGATGTTTCCAATCCTACTGCCATCAGCACCGGTAATGCATATCTGCTGCCTACCTTCACCCACAACGCCAGGTTGTTCTTCAACAGAAACAACAAATACACCTTCTCTTCCCTGACCACAGGCTTCTTCTTCAATTACGGTCTGAACAGCATTGTAACGGCCAGCTGGTTTGACAAGGACGGTGTAAGCTATTCCGTTCCGGTAAATGCGAAGAAACCTTCGCAGTCATACAACATGTTCCTGTCATACAACACGCCCATTGCCAAGTCCAGCTTCTCGATAGCCTCCAACACCTCTGCCAACCTGACCAACGCAGTCAGCTACCAGAACATAGAGGCTCGCGACGGCCTTAATGCAGAAACATTCGTTTATGAAGAGTTTATGAAGGACTTCTGGGGCGTAACTGGCGACGGTAAAGTAGACCCCACCGGCAGCAGATTCTACGGCGGAGAGAGCGGCTTCGGCGAGAGCAAGACCACTGCTTATACCCTGTCAGAAGATTTGAGCTTCCGCTATAACGGCGACAATCTGTACGCCTCCATTGGCGGCAGGATTCGCTACAACAATGCCATTTATTCTTTGAATTCAGCCGCCGACAAGCACACCCTTGACAATTCCATACTGGGTTCATTCGTTTGGACACTCTGGAACAGCCTGGAGTTGAGCAGCGACGCCACATACACCTTCTATCGCGGCTATACCTCAGGCTACAACGATCCGGAATTCATCTGGAATGCGGGCGTAAGCTACAGGCTCGGTCCCGTTTCCCTGGCAGTGAATGCATATGACCTGCTGGAGCAGAGCAAGAGCATCTCCCGCACAATGAACGAGAACTACCTGCAGGACAGCTGGAGCAACCGTCTTGGCCGCTACATCATATTCAAGCTCACCTACACCTTTGGTACTTTCAAGAACCAGAGAGGCGGTGACCGTGGCGGTTTCGGCGGCCGCGGAGGCTTTGGAGGAGGTGGATTCGGCGGCGGCCGTGGCGGATTCGGAGGCGGCCCCAGATTCTAATCGCACTTCGCTTTTAACCGCAAAAAAAGCTTAGCTCCGGGCCAGGGAGAACATAGAACCCCTGTTCCCTACGCTAAGCTTTTTTTCGCTAATTGCGAAGTGCTAAAACAGCGCGAACAATTGTTCGGCGAGGATGCCGAGGTAGTTGCCCACGGCAAAGCCGATGATGCCGACTGTGATGCCCGGTACCAGCACTTTGGGATTCTTCATTGCAGACACCATCATAGGCACGAAAGGCGGCGAGTTGATCAGCGAGACGCTGGTTACAATCATCATATCCGCCTCTATCTTCAGCAGTTTTGACATCAGCAGCTGAATGAGCAGTGAGCCGAAAATGATGCACACAAGGAATAGCAAAGTGTAGAGTTCCTGACCAAAACTAAGTTTGGTGACATCAGCCATAGAAGCCACAGCCAAAGAGAAAATATAAATCAGGTAAAGGCCTGCATTATAACTGTGGGTGAGCTTGCGCACCGGCTTGAGGAAAGAAGCAGCAATGGCAAGAGTCGTGAGAGAAAGTATGAACACGGGCATAAACCAGCCTGCACCGAAAGATCCGGTCACGGTCTTGAGACTTATGGCGTCACCTTTTATAAGCCCTATTACGACCCCTACTATTGCCACTACGAGCACCGAGAGAAGCAGGCAGCAAATCACCGCCAGCATTATCTTGGCAAGCTGCACAATCCCAGAGCGGGTCCAGATACCATCATAGCCCTGCTTCTCCAGTACGGCAGAATCTGACTGTCCTTCGGTTCCTTCCTGGGCTTTGACAGAAGTGTGCGGCAGAACCTTCCTGAACCATTTGATCCCTATGCTGAGCAGAAATACAAAATACAGGAAGCAAATGAGCATATCATAAGAGTTGAGCAGCACATAGCGTTCGCTGGGGAAATCCAGCGCCTGCTTCAAGGCAGCCATATTTATGGTGCCGCCGGTTTCGCATCCCACCAGCAGACCTGCAACCTTTGGTCCGTCTGCAATCTTGCTGCCGAACAGCAGATAACCGACTACAGTTGCCACTATCACTGCCACCAGACCAGCGATGAGCGACTTGCCTATGCCTTTCATATCCTTAAGATTGAACTGGCAGCCAAAAAGCATCATTGGCAGCGCCAGCGGAATCATTACTGTGGTGACAGTATCCTTGAAGGACATTGTGGCTTCATTGTTAAGGCCGGGAATCTGGCCTATCAGGACACCGATAATATAAAGCAGCAGGATTGGCCCTATTTTTCCGAAAAAGCTGACCTTGGTGCAAAGCTTTACCACCAGGGCCGGCATAAAGATGAAAATGAGGGCATAAATAATTATAGATACCATATTGCGTGATTATGCTAGGACTACAAAATAAATGTAAGCGGCATACAAGAGTAAAAATATGAAACCCTTGTAGCGGGAAAGTTCGTTGCGTTTGGGAAGCAGGGCGCTGAGATACAGCAGAATAGCCACACCTATCAAAATAATGAAACCGTCCAGGTTCACAGTATCCACAATAAGGGGGCGCACAAGTGAACTGCAGCCCAAAATCAGCAGGATATTGCTGACATTGGAGCCCAGTATATTGCCAAGGGCCAGCTGGTTGCGTTTTTTGGCCGCCGCCACAATGCAGGTCACCAGCTCCGGCAGAGATGTGCCGCCTGCCATGAAGGTTATTGCAATCACAGTCTCAGAGACCTTCAGAGCCCTTGCAATCTCGCAGCCCTTGTCCACAAAGAGCTTCCCTCCTACCGCCAGGGCGGCGATGCCGGCTATAACCATTAAAATAAGCAGCCATAACGGCTTAGACCCGCCTTCAGTATCGGCCTCGGGTTCTTCTGCTTTATTACCGTTACGGAATGTCATATACAGATAGCCGGCAAAAAGCAGCAGGAACAGCAAACCTTCTAGGCGGGATATTACCGGCGATTCAGTGGGACGGATTGCAATGGGCAGATACGCGAACAACAAAAGTATTACGGAAGCCAGTGTATTAAGATGCATATCGCGGCGGAGATTGTCCCGAGTGAACATTATCGGGTTGATCATTGCCGTAATGCCAAGTATCACCAGAGTGTTGAACATATTGCTGCCGGTAACATTGCCTATGGCTATCTCTGCACTGCCGCGAAGGCTTCCCAGCAGGCTGACCGTAAGCTCCGGCATAGAGGTGCCGATGCCCACGATGCATACACCTATTACAAATTCTGATACTTTATAGCGTTTTGCTATTCCGCTGGCGCCGTCCACCAACCAGGATGCACCCAGAAGAGTGAGTGCGACACCAACTATAAACCACACATACATCATAACGATAGCAAATTATCATACTAAATTACGAATTTTTTGCATAAGACGCAAAAATTCAATCGCCAGGGCGCAATCAACTTACAATTTGTAATGTGTTGAAAAGTGCGTTCAAAACTATTTAGATGCACTTTTATTTGTTATTTAAATAAATCATATATATTTGCGATTGAAAATTGCAACAACAAACAACAAATAACACCTACACTTATGACAGCAAAAGAGTACGCAGACAAGCTAATGACCGATGTCATTGCCAAGAACCCCGGTGAAAAGGAGTTCCATCAGGCGGTCAGGGAGGTCGTAGAGAGTGTCGCTCCTATGATCGTAGAAAACCCTCAGCTACTTAAACTGAAAGTTATGGAGCGCATCGTTGAGCCCGAGCGCGTGGTTATGTTCCGCGTTCCCTGGGTTTCCGATTCCGGTGAAGTTATGATAAACAAAGGTTACCGCATCCAGATGAACAGCGCCATAGGTCCCTACAAGGGCGGCGTCCGTTTCCACCCCAGCGTAAACCTCTCTATTTTGAAATTCCTTGCATTTGAGCAGACATTCAAAAACAGCCTCACCACCCTCCCTATGGGCGGCGGCAAGGGCGGCAGCGACTTTGACCCCAAAGGCAAATCCGATATGGAGGTTATGCGCTTCTGCCAGAGCTTCATCACAGAACTCTATCGTCATATCGGCCCCGACACCGACGTACCGGCAGGTGATATCGGCGTAGGCGGCCGCGAGGTGGCATTTATGTTCGGTCAGTACAAGCGTCTGGCCAACGAATTCACCGGCACATTCACCGGCAAAGGCCTGAGTTTTGGCGGTTCGCTGATCCGTCCCGAGGCTACCGGCTATGGCGCCTGCTATTTTGGCCAGGCAATGCTGGCAACCCGCGGCGAGAGCTACAAGGGCAAGACAGTGGCCATTTCCGGCAGTGGAAACGTGGCTCAGTATGCAGCCCAGAAAGCCACCGCTCTGGGAGCAAAGGTCGTTACCCTCTCCGACTCCAACGGTTTCATTTATGATCCCGACGGCATCGACGAAGAGAAACTGAAATATGTATTCCTGCTGAAGAACGTTCAGAGAGGCCGTATCCGCGAATATGCAGAGAAGTATCCTTCTGCAACTTACACTGCCAACGAGCGCCCCTGGAGCGTGAAGTGCGACATCGCAATGCCTTGCGCCACCCAGAACGAGCTTAACGCAGAGCAGGCAGATATGCTGCTCAAGAACGGCTGCAAGTGCGTGGTAGAGGGCGCCAATATGCCCACCACTCCCGAAGCTATCGCCAAATTCCAGGCAGCCAAGATCCTCTACTCTCCCGGCAAGGCATCCAACGCCGGCGGCGTGGCCACTTCAGGCCTGGAGATGACCCAGAACTCAATGCGTCTGGGATGGAGCAAAGAAGAGGTGGATGAGAAACTTAAAGGCATTATGGCCAACATCCACTCCCGCTGCGTAGAATACGGCACCGAGCCCGACGGCTACATCAATTACGTCAAGGGCGCCAACATCGCCGGCTTTATGAAAGTAGCCGACGCTATGCTCGCCCAGGGTATCGTATAGTATCGGCTCATACTGCCCTGAGCGATTTTGCGAAGAATATGTTTGCGTAGGGAACAGGCGCGACGAGCCGACTGGCCCGAAGCAAAGCATATTCGGAGCCTTAGCGAAGGGCAGCAAAAAAGAGGTGATCCAAACGGGTCACCTCTTTTTGCATATAGTAGCGCTAGATTACTCGGCTTTCTCTTCGCAGCAAGACTTCTCGCAGCCTTCTGCCTTGTCGCATTTGGCGCAATCATCTTCGCTGCAGCCATCTTTCTTGTCGCAGCAGCCTTCCTGCTTATCGCAGCATTCTTTCTGCTCGCACTCACCGGGGCAAAGCATATGCTTGAGGTTGCAAAGGCCCTTCTTGATGCTGGCCATAGGGCACATACCCATACTGGGGTTGTCTTGCTCAATAATAATCCACTTGCTGTGGGCATCCTTGAAAGCATCAATCAGGCTCTGGAGATCCTGCATACCGCAGCCCAGGGGACGGAACTCAAACACAGTCTTGGGAGCATCCTCTTCTTTCTCTATGCCTATAAGAGCATAAGGATCACCCTCTTTCTCGCCCTCGAAATAATAGTCCTTGAAGTGAACCACGGGAGAGCGGTCGGTATACTTGCGGAGATACTCGGCGGGATCGATGCCGGAATACTTGACCCAGCAGAGGTCGAGCTCTGTCTGAAGCAGGTCGGCGGGAACGGTGCTGTAGATATAATCCAAACCGTAGGAACCGTCTTCAAGAGTCTTGAACTCGAAATCGTGGTTGTGATAGAGCAGAGTCATACCAGCTGCCTTCACCTTCTTTCCAAGCTCTGCAATAGCGGCAACGGTGGGTTCAAACAGATCGGTGCCGGGACGCAGCTCTTCGGGAAGATAAGGCACAGCCAGATACTGGCAGCCGATGGCCTTGTAGGTCTTGATGACGCCGTCGATGTCAGCCATCATATCGGCCAGGGGCACGTGTGCAGAGATGGGGTTGAGTTCCAGTTCATCGCACCAGGCCTTTACCTGTTCGGGAGTATTGCCGAAAAGGCCGGCGAATTCCACACCGTCATAACCCATTTCCTTGATGGCCTTGAGGGTGCCGTAGAAATCCTGCTCCATATTGTCGCGAACGCTGTAAAGCTGAACGCCGACGGGGATTTTTTCTTCTTTGGGAGCGCTTTTACAGCCAAAGAGCATAACGGCTGCAAGAGCGACAATCACTAAACTTTTAAGTGTTTTCATTGTATTTTGGTTATCAGTTAGTATAGACGGCTTAAAAAAGTTCCCAAAATTAGTAATTATTTTCGTTAAAAAGGCGCTCATAAGCCGAAGAATTACTACTTTAGCCGGGTGAAAAAATATAAGCGATGATAGTAATGAAATTTGGCGGCACCTCCATCGCAGATGCGGCCGCAATCAGAAGGACAATCTCCATCATCACCAAGAAAATGCGCAGCAAACCCGTTGTGGTGGTATCTGCCTGCTCCGGCATTACCAATTTGCTGCACCAGTTGGTGGATTTCACAGAACAGGGCGACAAGGAGCACAGCGAACAAATTATAAGTGCCATAAAAGACCGTCACAAAGACACTGTAGACGGGCTTGCCTCTATGGTAGACCCCAAGCGCCCCACCCCTGATACTACAGATATCAATCAAAAGATAGACAATCTGTGCAATTCTCTGTGGACTCTGTCCAAAGCCCATATGGGCGGCCAGATTCCCGATGCCGACAAAGCCTATATGATATCTATGGGCGAGTATCTCTCCAGCAATATCGTCTGCTTTATGATGAATGCATTCGGCCTTAAGACCGCCTGGATAGACGCCCGCCACTTTATGATCACTTCGCGCAACTATCTGTGCGCCACCGCCGATATCCCGGAGGTCACCAAACGCGCCAACAGCATAATAGACAAGGCGTTCAAAAATGCCGACGCCGTTATCACCCAGGGCTTTATGGGCGTCACCATAGAGGGCGACCCCACCATTATGGGGCGCGGCAGCAGCGACTATTCGGCATCTCTGCTGGGTATGGTGCTGGACGCCGACCGCATTGAAATCTGGACCGATGTAGACGGCATCTGCACCGCCGACCCCAACATTGTGCCGGAGGCCAAGGGCATCAATAAACTCTCCTACGAAGAGGCTGCCGAGCTGGCCCGTTTCGGAGCAAAGGTCCTCCACCCTCTCTCCATCGAGCCCGCCGCCGGCAAAAATATTCCGCTGTATGTGCTCAACTCTATGAATCCCGACGGAGAGGGCACCGTGGTTATGAACAGCCAGTGCATCTTTGACGGAGTCAAGAGCATTTCCTATAACGAAAACATAAGGGTGATAAACATTTACTCGCCCAAGATGATCAACACCACCGGCTCACTTACAAGAATCTTCTCTATCTTTGAGAAGCACGGCGTTTCGGTGGATATGATCAGCACCTCAGAGGCCAGCGTATCCGTCACCGTAGATGCCAAGGCGCCTATAGATCCGGTGGTGGCCGAACTCTCAAAGATTGGCAACATCACCGTGGACCGCGACAAGAGCCAGGTGAGCATCATAGGCAAGAATATCATCGGTGTCAAGGGCGCCGTTGCTGCAGTATTCGAGGCGGTGAGCGACAGCAAGATTTATATGATGTCCCAGGGTTCCTCTTTCCTAAACCTGAGTATTGTGGTGGACAGGCCAGAAATGATGACCGTAATCCGCAATCTGCACAAAACATTCTTCGAAAATGGCAATTAAGGTTGTTATAAGCGGCTATGGCAAGATGGGCCATATGATAGAGGACGTTCTGAAGCGCCGCGGAATAGAATGTGCCCTGTGCAGCGAAGATATCACCGCCACTCCAAAAGAACTGGCGCGTGAGTGCGTATGCATAGATTTCACACAGCCCGACGCCATCCGCGCCAACTACAAGTTCCTTGCAGAGAACTTCAAGGCGACGGTGATTGGCACCACCGGCTGGAATGATATCAAAGACGATGTGGTCGCATATTTTGAAAAGTGCGGCGCCACGATGATTTACGCTTCTAACTTTTCAATAGGCGTTAACATCCTGTTCAGGACGGCGGCATACCTGTCCCGTCTGGCGGCCGGCCACGGCGACTACAGCACTACAATAGAAGAGATTCACCATATCCACAAGCTTGACGCCCCCAGCGGCACAGCCATTTCCCTGGGCAAGATTGTGGACGAGAATGGCGGATTCAACACTCAAATCACTTCACAGCGCATTGGCGAGGTTCCGGGCATCCATACCCTGACCCTTACCGGCAGCTGCGACAAAATCACCCTCAGCCACGAAGCGTTTTCCCGCGAAGGGCTGGCACAGGGCGCCGTAGAGGCGGCTCTTATGACAGAGCGCGTGAGCGGCGTACACGAATTCAAGGACTTACTTTTTAATTCAGAAGCTTTATGAACAATTTGAAACTGCAAGGTTGCGGAACCGCACTTATTACCCCCTTCAAGAACGAGGAGGTCGACTACAAAGCTTTTGAAAATCTAGTCAAATCGCAGATAGAGGCGGGAATCCATTTCCTGGTGCCGCTGGGCACCACCGGCGAGACCCCCTGCCTGCTGGACCAGGAACGCATAAAATTGCTGCAGATAGCCAAAGAGCACGCTGCCGGCCGCCCAGTGATGGTGGGAGTGGGCACCAACTCCATAGTGATGACGCGCAACAACATCGAGGTCCTGACGCCATACGATCCCGATGCCTTTCTGGTGGTGACTCCCTATTACAATAAACCCTCTCAGGACGGTCTGTTCTCTTATTTCACCGCAGTGGCAGATTTTGCCCCGAGGCCGGTTGTACTCTACAACGTTCCGGGCCGTACCGGTGTGAATATCAGCGCCGACACCACCCTCCGCCTTGCAGAGCACCCAAACATTATTGCAGTTAAGGAGGCTTCCGGCAACTATGACCAGATATCCAAGATAATTGCCCACGCACCCGAAGGCTTTGCCGTGCTCAGCGGCAACGACGACGAAACACTTAGCCTGATGGCCACCGGTGCCGCCGGCGTAATCAGCGTGGCTTCCAATATAGTTCCGCGCGAGATGGTGGCTATGACCGAGGCAATGCTCCGCGGCGACCTGGCGGCTGCCCGTCCCATCCATCACCGTCTGTTTGACCTGTTCAAGAACTGCTTCGTGGAGAGCAACCCCATCCCCGCAAAGGCAGCCCTCTACCTGATGGGTATGATACAGAACGAACTCCGACTGCCGCTGGTTCCGGCGCAGGAGAGCACAATGCAACTTATGGAAAAGACCCTTAAAGACCTTAACCTGATATAATATGAAAAAAATAAGAGCAGCCGTAGTGGGCTACGGCAATATCGGCAGATATGCCATCGAGGCACTGCAGGCGGCAGAGGACTTCGAGATTGCGGGCGTGGTACGCCGCAACGCATCACAGGTTCCCGCCGAACTGGCCGGCATCAAGGTGGTTTCTTCTCTGAAAGATCTTGACAGCGTGGATGTGGCCATCCTGGCAACCCCCACCCGCAAAGTAGAGGAATATGCACTGGAGGCCCTCGCAATGGGCATCAACACAGTGGACAGTTTTGACATCCACACCAAGATTCCCGCATTGCACGCAACCCTTAAGGCCGCCGCAGAAAAAGCCGGCAAGGCCTGCATTATATCGGCCGGATGGGATCCGGGCACAGACTCTATGGTCCGCGCCATACTGGAGGCCTGCGCCCCCAAAGGCCTCACCTACACCAATTTCGGCCCCGGTATGAGTATGGGCCACTCGGTGGCAGTCAAGGCCATAGAGGGTGTAGAAGACGCCCTGTCTATGACAATTCCCACCGGACAGGGAGTCCACCGCCGTATGGTTTATGTGCAAGTTAAACCAGGTTTCGATTTTAACAAAATCGCCGCCGCCGTGAAGGCCGATCCCTATTTCGCTTCCGACGAAACCCACGTATTCCAGGTAGAGAGCGTAGATGCAGTGAAGGATATGGGCCACGGCGTCAATCTTGTGCGCAAGGGCGTATCGGGCAAGACCCAGAACCAGAACTTCCAGTTCAAGATGAGCATCAACAACCCCGCCCTCACAGGGCAGATTCTGGTCTCTGCCGCCCGCGCCGTATTGCGCCAGAAACCTGGCTGCTACACTATGATAGAGATTCCGCCGGTGGACCTTCTACCGGGCGACCGCGACCGTTGGATAAGCCATATCGTTTAGTATGAAAGTGGACACTTCTCGCAAAGGCTACAAGTGGGAAGTGGTGATGCTTCTCTGGGTGGCCTTTTTCCTGAATCAGGCCGACAGGCAGGCATTCAATATAGTGCTGCCGCAAATCCAGCAGCACCTGGGGGCGTCAGACAGCACAATGGGGCTGCTCTCTACCCTGTTCAACGTATTTTACGCCATAGTGGTTCCATTTGCGGGCTACTATGCCGATCGGTTGAGCCGCAGCCGCCAGATCTGGATCAGCGTGCTCATATTCAGCACCGCCACACTTCTGACCGGCTTCTCGGGCGGCATTTTCTCACTGATTCTGTTCCGCTGCTTCGGTATGGGACTGGGACAGGGTATGTTCGGCCCCACCTACACCGGCATCATTGCCAGTTACCACGACTCCAGCACCCGCGCCAGGGCGATGTCGCTGCACCAGACATCCTACTATCTGGGCGTGATCACCTGCGGTTTTCTGGCGGGATGGATGGCAGAGAATTTCGGCTGGAAATATGCGTTTTTCCTCTTCGGCGGACTGGGTATATTATTTACTGCAGTGCTGGCGGCAAGGCTCAAGGATAAGCCCGCCGACCCCGCGCAGGCTGCCGTCAAGGCAGATTCGCCTTCCCTGCCCTCTGCCATAGCGGCATTTTTCAAGGTGCCCACCGCCGTATGTATGCTGGTTGCCTACTGCGGCCTGATCTTTGGCCTGAACGGCTATCTGACCTGGATGCCGAAGTATATGAAAGATACATTCGACCTGAGCCTCTCGTCGGCCGGATTCCATTCGATGTTCTGGACACACGCAGCAGCATTTATAGGCGTGCTGGCGGCAGGCATCATCTCAGACAGGATTGCCGCTGCAAACGGCGGCCGCAAAAACCGCCTGCTGGTACAGGCGGCCGGACTGTTGCTGGCATCGCCCTGCATAGTTTTGATGGGCGTTTCCCACAGCTTTGTACTGGTCTGCGCAGCGCTGGCCGGATTCGGCTTTTTCAGGGCCTTTTTCGATGCCGGCACCTACGCGGTGCTCTATGACGTGATCGACGCCAAATACTACTCCCTGTCGTCTGCCATACTCATCCTATTCGGCTTTGGCATAGGCTCCCTTGCCCCTTGGATACTGGGCATCATCAGCGACAACTTTGGCCTCTCCGGAGGCATCGCATCACTGGCAGCCGTCTGGGTTGTGGCCAGCCTCGCCCTGATATTGGCCCGCATAGCCTTCTTTGAAAAGGACGCAAAAAAGATACAGCAATGAAACAGACAGAGCAGAGTTCATTGTATTCAGACCTGGATAAAATGTCCACTCTGGAGTTGCTGGAGGGCATAAACACAGAAGATTGCAAAGTGCCGCAGATTGTGGCCGGCTGCATTCCGCAGATATCACTGCTGGTAGACGGCATTGTGGAGCGGATGCGCCGCGGCGGCCGTGTATTCTATATCGGCGCCGGCACCAGCGGCCGCATTGGCATCACCGACGCCTCCGAAATTTTTCCGACCTACGGGCTTGACGATGCCTTCATAGGCATTATTGCGGGCGGCGACGGGGCCATCCGCAGGGCCGTGGAGGGCGCCGAGGACAACCGCCGTCAGGGCTGGGAAGATGTCCAGGCCTTCAATCCTACCCCAAACGACACAATAGTGGGCATAACCGCCTCTGGCGGAGCCCCGTACGTGCTGGGAGCGCTGCGTCACGCCCGCGACATCGGGATGCTGACAGCCTGCATCTCCTGCAACCAGGACGCCCCTTCTAAAAAGGTCGCCGAGATTCCCATAATCGCCGTGGTCGGCCCCGAGTTCGTGACGGGCAGCACCCGTATGAAGGCGGGCACAGCCACCAAGCTGATCCTGAATATGATTTCCACCTCAGTAATGATTCGCCTGGGCCACGTAAAAGGCAACCGTATGGTGGATATGCAGCTCACCAACAAGAAACTGGTGGACCGCGGCACCCGTATGATTATGGCGGAAACCGGCATCAGTGACTACGAAAAAGCCAAGGCTCTGCTTCTGGAGCACGGCAGCGTCCGCGCCGTCATAGACGAAATAACCGACCGCTGAAATCAGCGGCCGGTTATTCAGCATTAATCTATTTATATAAAGATTATTCGGGGAGGATATCCGCCTCGAGACCTATGCGGTAGAGATTGATACCATCTGCTGCCATGTATGCCACATAACAGTTTTCCCCAGTCTTGTCAAACTGCATATAAAATGCAGAAGTGCTTAATGCCGGGTTATCGACTTCGAATGTATTCCATTGCAAATTATCATCGAGATATGCAAAAACGGGAGCACCTTTACCTTTTTCCGTATCATAAACAGATACTACAAGACCATCGATAGGGTTGACAGCCATGCCATAGTCTTCCTCTGCACCGGTAGACACGATGGAAATTGCCGAACTTCCAGCGCCGTAGGGTTTGAGTGTACCTGCATTCTGATCGACAGTATAGACCTGCATTGAATTATCTCCGGCATTGACGACTGCAAGCACATAAAGTGTCCCATTGGGACCAAGCTTCATTTGCAGATTGCTGCCTATACCGTAAGGAGCATTGTCAGGAAGATAATTATCAACAATGGTCTTAAGAGTTCCGTCAGCATTTACTTCGTGCACATAATATCCGAATTGGTTGAACGAAGAAACAATATAGATTTTCCCGTCGTTCTCTACGGCACAGGATGTATAATACATGCCAGAAGTAGTTGTCGCACCTGAACCATATGCAGGAATAGATCCCGTGACAATGACTGTGGACCAACTTTCACCATTGGCTGAGGCATAATTCATAGTGCGGTAATCAGCCTGATTCTTTGTGTTTCCGCACCAAAATATTACCGGTTTGCTGCTTGTGGGATCAACATAGAACGGATAAGCATAGCTCGTGTTGGCATTGTGTGTAAGACCACAACCGGCCTCACCTATCAGAGTCCAGGCTGCGTCAAGTTTTTTAACTGTGGGTTTAGACGCCACTTCGCCGGCAAGATACTTGACATAGGTTGTGCCGTCTTTGGCAAAAGCGACCTGTGGTTTGGATGCACTTCTACCACTCGCATCTGCAATGCCTGTAGGTCCCACCATCTCAAAAGCACTTCCATTCCACTTGGCAAGAGACACGCCCCAGTTGCTTTCGCCTTCGAGTTTTCTGGTATATGCGAAATAAGGCAGATTGTCGTTGGGATTTAAGGTCATTGATAAGTCATTCATAGTACCTTCTGCATAAACTCCAAGTTTAGAGACCACATAGTTGAGGATCTTGCCGACCTTGAGCACATACTTGGCAGTAGCGCCGTCCACAGAGTCGGTCACTGTAATGTCAATCGGGAAGTTGGTATCCACCTTGATGGAAGAGCCGCTGGCAACAGTTTCGTTGTTGACTTTGATGACATCGTTGAAACCGGCCTCGACTGTCACGGTGAGCTCCTGGCGGAAAGCCTCGCCGGGCACGCGGACAACCATCTCGGAAGCGATGGCATCGGGAGTGACATCCTCAGCAAGAAGAGAGTTGTCGGCAGCCTTGAAAGATACGCCCAAGAGTTCTGCCTTCTGGTCGTTGGAAATGACCTTGATGATATACTCGGTGGTCATTGCAGAGACCTCGTCGGCAACAATCACTTTTGTACCGTCGGCTAAAATTACGGCAGTCTCTCCGCTGGTAACGGGAGTGCCACCTATAGTCACCACGTCATAGTCGGTAACCTTGAAGGTCGGGGTAAAAGAGTTGGAAGTAACAGATGTAGGGATTACCACGGTAATGGTCTTTGCAGCGGCATCTATAGTGCCGGCAATGCTTGCAGAAAGGTCGAATGAGGTAAGTTCGCACTTTCCGTCGGGTTTGTCCTTAGGTGTACAGGATACTGCCACCATAACCACAGCCATAATGCAGGCTGCAAGAGAAATAAGTTTTTTCATCTTGACGGTTGTTAATAAAGTTTATAATTGTTTATAAATAAATTCACTTCTTTTCTTGTCGGGACCGGGCACGCCCAGCATCATATCGGGCACGCTGGTTCCGCTAAGACGGAGCGTTAAAGTATTATCTTTATTCGGGTCATAATCGGCCGGTTTATACCAAATAACCCTGATAGGCATAACATATGTCCCCGGCTCGAACGTGATTGGGCTGCGGTGGCTGGGCTGAATCTTGAAATCCACCCCTTCTTCAAGCCCGCCGCCCACAATGGTTTCATACTCCACGGTAATGGGTTCGGTGAAATAGTTTTTACTGGCGCTTATCACCACGCGTATCTCTGTGAGGATATTGTCAAGCGTGCGGTCTATCACCATAGTGGTCTGGCCGTTGGTATCTTCTATGCGGGCAAACGGGGTGTCGAAAAAGATCTCCTCGTGCTTCTGGCAAGAAGCAAGCAGTGCCAAGGATATCAGCAGCGCGAATAATAATCTATTCTTCTTCATAACCGGGGTTTTGTTTCATAGAATCGTTTGACTGCATCTCCAATTGGGCGATGGGGAGTGCATATCTGTAGTCAGGATATTCCAGCTTGGTAAGTGTTGATGACGTTGTGGCGGGGCGCACGATATCTTCGCCGCGGCGCTTCAG
This sequence comes from Bacteroidales bacterium, assembly GCA_016290415.1. Classification (GTDB taxonomy): domain Bacteria; phylum Bacteroidota; class Bacteroidia; order Bacteroidales; family UBA932; genus Equibacterium. The sequence goes on along the minus strand of JAEETP010000005.1, from coordinate 13,618 downwards.
GTCAAAGAAACGGTGTCCCTCAAAGCAAAGCTCTTTGTTGCGCTCTTCCTGTATCAACTTATCCAAGCCGTCGGTTCCGGAATAGTTTAGCACTATCTCAGAAGGATTCTTGCCAAGGGCGCGGGCTCTCAGAGCCTTTACATCATCGGCTGCTGCATTGAGGTCTCCCCCACTCAGGCACAGCGCCTCTGCGTGAATCAGGTACATCTCCGAAACCCTGAGCACAAAATGGTCGCAGCGGCGGTTCTCTTTCTTGGATTCACCCGCCTTGATGGGAAGATACTTGCATATGGCCGTGTATACCTTACCGACATCTTCATCGCCGTCTTCCTTCTCTCCCACATAGGTAAACAATTCCTTGCGGATGTCACCATTCTGGAAGGAGGCCAGGAAAGTAGCGTCGGGAGCCGCCTCCTGCTGAGAGAGCGGGCTGCAGAAGTTGCGCATACTGTTGCCGCTGTCGTATGTGTTCAGCCTGAAGATGGCCTCTCCCGGGAAATTCTGCGCCTTGCGGAACATATCCACATATTCGCTACGGGGCGTCAATGGCACAACGTCCATAACCTCCTTGGCACAGGCGGCGGCATTCTCATAGTCTTTCATATAGAGATAAACGCGCGCCAGAAGTGCCTTGCAAGCCAAGCCGGAAAAGTATGTGGGGGTGCGGGCGGCATCGTCGCCAAAGCATTCAATGCCTTTCTTCAGGTCTGCTATTATCTGATCATAGCACTTCTTCATTGTGTCGCGGGGCAGTTCAGCATCGAAGCCCGGGATATAATTGATGGCAACCACGCCCATATGCGAAGCATCTGCAGTGTAGTCATAGGGCATCGCATAAACATTGCACAGGTTGAAGATTGCCAACGCGCGGGCAAAGTATGCATAGCCGAAATGGCGGTTGATTATATCGGCCGATTCGGGGAAACTCTTTAACAGTTGTTCGCCGTAAAACAGGATGTTATTGGCGTTGGTGCAAACTTCGTAGGCGTGCTTCCAGAAGTTATACGGATAGCCGGAGTTGTCGGCTGGCATACTTCTGAAGTCATACACCAGCTGAATAGCCTCTGAAGAATTGACGCGATACAAGAAGATATTGTCGGCGGGGAGTTCGCCCAGGCGTATGTAATCGTCGTCGTAGAGCTCGGTCACAAGGCGGTGAAGGCCAAGGCCGGCCGCCTGGAGGCCATCTATATCGGCAAAGAAGCCTGATATGGTGCTCTTGCCCAAAGTCTCAACGTTCAGGAACGATGTGCAGCCCGCAATGGAGAGGCTGGCAGCGATTATTATGAAAAGCTTTTTCATTGTCGTCAGAAATTAAGAATGAGTTGGGCAGAAACGCTGCGGGTCAGACCGCCTGGGAAACGCATAGTCTTGTAGCTGTTGCGAGTGCGGCTCTGGTCCGGAGTCCACATATAAACATTGTCGCCTATGATAGAAGCGGTGGCACTGCTCAGCGAGAGTTTGTTGCAGAAGGACTTGGGGATATTGTAGGTCACCACCAGGTTCTTCAACTGCAGGCAGGTCTTGCTGTAAAGGAAACGGGTAGATGAGCGGCTGGCGCCGGTGGATTCCTTATAAATGGGCTTGGGATTGTTGGTGACGTCTCCGGGCTCTTTCCAATAGTCCAGCTCCTCCACCACAGTGTTGAAACTGATAATGTCGTAGCCGTCCTGCCCGTAGCTTCTGAATTCCCAGCCGCCAAGGGTATAGGTAAGGAATGCCACGAATGTGAAATCACGCCAGGTGAATATGTTTCGCATACCGCCCCTCAGGTTGGGCTCCTTGCTGTACTGAGGCAGGAGCACGCGGTTGTTGTAGTCAAAGACAAATGTCACATTGCCGTCGGCATCCAGCCACATAGGAGCGCCGGTAGAGGGATCCACTCCGGCCCAGCGGCTAAGCCACCAGGCATCCTTGCTGGCATTTTCCATCCATACATAATCGAAAAATCCGGTGTGGGTTCCCTTGTATAGCTTGCGGATTATGTTGCGGTTCACCGAGCCGTTGAAGTCGGTGGTCCATTTGAATTCGGGAGTATCGATATTGCGGGTATTCAAATGGATTTCAAAGCCCTGGTTCTCCATCTCACCCACGTTGCGGGTCACCTTGCCCTCTGTGATGATGGAAGAGACGCGTCCGTCGTAGAGTAGGTTCTTGGTGTATTTGTCATACCATTCCAGCTGCAGGTCGATGCGGTCGTTGAACAAGCCCAAATCCAGGCCGACATTTGTGATGTAGGTTGTTTCCCAGCTCAAACCCGGGTTGGGAGCCGAGCCCTGGGTTGCACCCATCAGCCCGCCGTAGTATGATCCGCTGCCATAGGTATATGTACCGTAGGCTGCGCCAGAATCAACTCTGGAATTGCCGCTGTTGCCGTAGCTCGTCTTGATTTTGAGACGGTTGATAAACGGTACGTTAAAGAATGACTCGTTGTGCACATTCCACGAGAGGCCTACAGAAGTGAAATCTCCCCAGCGGGCATAGGTACTGAAGCCCGATTTACCCTGCCTGCGATATGAGGCAGAGAAATAATAGCGATTGGCGAATGAATAATTCACCGTTGCCAAATAAGAAAGGGAGCGGGAATTAGTGGCAGTGGAAGATCCTTTTCTGGAGGCATCAATAGAGTAAGTGATTTCTTTGATATGGTCGTTTGCAAAGCCGCTGCCGGTGGCATTGAGAGTGCGGTTCTCGGTATTCACAAACTCGATACCCAGCAGGGCGCCCACGCGATGTGAACCGAAGGTGCGGTCAAAGTTAAAGCGGTCTATGTTGTTCCAGGTAAAATCAAACACGCCTGCACGGCGGGAACTACCGTCCTGCTCGTAGCTGGTTTGGCCATCAAGAGTAGTCTTGGGATAATATAACAGCTCCAGTGCATTGATGGCATTAACGCCGAACATAGAGGTAAACTTCAGACCTTTGATTATATCCAGGGTCAGTGTGGCGTTGCCGTCAAACTGCATACCTCTCTGCTGGTTGTCGCTCAAATCGCGGTTTGCCACACCGGAATAAACAAATTTCCTGAGCGAAGGGCTGTAAGAGTCAGTGGCGTCACTATAGTAATTATACAGCCTCGGGGTCACTCCGTCCAAATCGTACGGAGAGAAGATGGGGATGGTGCGGAAATATGAATCAGAAACCGTAGCGATGTTGTTTATGTTATACGAGAGGGCAAGATTCATATCCAGCGACAGGCGCTTGTTGAATTTGAACTGGGAACGGTCGCGAATTGAAAAACGCTGCTGGTCGTTGCCCTTGCGCACCATATCCTCGCCATAATAGTTCAGGGCAAGATAGTGCTTGGCCTTTTCACTGCCGGAATCCACATTTATGCTGAACTCCCGCATATTGCCGGTGCCCATATATACATCGTACCAGTTGGTGTCAGTAGTGGAGTAAGCATTATACTCATTGTCCTGATATGGAAAGTAGGCCACGTCATAGCCGGCATTGACCCAGCTGGTCTTGGCCAGAGTCCACCACTGCTCGGCATTGAGCAGCTTGATGAGGGTGGATTTATCCACTCTGGAAATGCCGTATTTCATAGAGGCACTCACGTGCAGATGGCCGTCGCCCTTACTCTGCTTGGTGGTGATCAGAATAACGCCGTTGGCGCCGTCGGCGCCATAGATAGAGGTGGTGGCGGCATCCTTGAGCACAGTGATGGACTCAATGTCGTCGGGATTGATAAAGGACATCGGGCTCACAGTGTAGCTGACACCGTTTAACGAACCTTGGGTGCCGGTATAGATGGGCACTCCGTCCACAATCCAGAGCGGCTCGCTGCTGGCGTTGAGCGAAGCGTCTCCCCTGACTCTGATGGAATAGCGGGTGCGGGCGGTGGTATAGTCGCCCTCCTGGATATCCAAGCCGGGCACCATACCCTGGAGAAGATTGTCCACGCGGGACGCAGGCAAAGTCTTGAACTGCTCGGAATTGACCTGGAATGCGGAACCGGTCATATCGGAACGCTTCTGTGCAAGACCGTAACCGGCGCTGATGACGGCCTCTTCAAGCGTATTGTCACCCTTGAGCTTTATGTTCAGCGTCTGAGACTTGGATATCTTGACCTCCTGGTTTTCCATCCCTATGTACTGGAACACGAGCACCGGAGTGCCGGACACCGGAATGCCTATGCTGTACTTGCCGTCAAGGTCGGTCGTGGTGCCGTTTTCGGTCCCTTTGACATAGACAAAAACGCCTGCCAGAGGGTCACCCTTGGTGTCGGTCACGGTGCCGCTGACGGTATACTTTGCAATCTGTGCCTTTAGTTGCGGCGGGAATGCCGCAGCCAGGATAAGGCCGATTACCAATAACAATATGTGTTTTCTCTTCATAATCTTACTGTTCTATCTGTTTGAGCAGCTCGGCCACCGCGGCCTCTATCTGGCGGTCTTCGCCGCGAAGGATGCTGGCAGGGTCGTTGATCACCAGGATATCGGGTTCAATCTGCTGGTTCTCAAGCACGCTGCCGTCCCTGCGGCTCACGCTGGTAACCTCGGGAATGCCGAACACTATGGTAGGGTCAATCTGGTTTTCCCACCAAACCGCCGTCATTGTGCCGGGCACCGGAGCGCCAATCAGCTTACCAATGCCCAACTCCCTGTAAATAAAAGGGAAGCCAGATGCGTCGGAATAGTCATCTTCGCAAATAAGCACGCAAGAAGGCTTGTTCCATTTGCTGTAGGGCTCGGTGCCGATATACTGGCCGCGCGGTTTAAAGTCGATATACGGTTTGCCGCTCAGGAATGTGGCCAGGTCATCGTGGAGCCAGCCGCCGCCGTTGTGGCGCGTATCCACAATCAGGGCGTCGCAGGTGCGGTATTTGCCAAGGGCATTGGAATAAACCTCTCTGAAACTGTCGGAATTCATTCCTTTGACGTGGACATAACCGATACGGCCGCCGGAAAGCTTCTCTACCATCTTCTCGTTGCGGCGGATCCAGCGTTTATACAGACCTTCGCTGTCAGAAGATGTCGGAATCACGGTCACAGTGGACTCTTTATTGCCGCTGCGGATATTAAGCACGGTCTTCTTGCCGGAGTTGTAGCGCAGCACGTCATACCAGGCGCTGCCCTTTGCAACGGGGACTCCATCCACAGATGTAATAATATCTCCCTCCTTCAGGTCGGGCTTGACCATCGCCAGGCAGCTGCCGGGAAGTATCTCTTTGATCTTAATGCCCTCGCCGTCGAATGATTCGTCGTAAAGCACACCCAGACAGCCGGCATTTGACTGGCCTATGGAGCGCAGGCGGGCCCCGGTGTGGGAGGCGTTCAGCTCTCCCAGCATCTCTGACATCAACTCTGTGAAATCATAGTTGTTGTCTATGTACGGCAGGAACTGCTTGTAATTCTCATAAAATCCGTCCCAGTCTATACCGTGTATCTTTTCGTCGTAGAATTTCTCCTTGACCTGTTTCCAGCAGTGTGCAAGGATATACTCCCGCTCAGCGGCCGGGAAATAGTCATAATCATCGGAGAAAGAGATGGAGCTCCCCTTTCCGGTGGATGCGTCCAGCTTCTTGATAGAGAGCGGGCTTAGCATAAAAATTGACTTACCGTCGGGCGAAGGGAAAAATCTTCCGTTGACACCTTTTTCCAAGACCTTGACTGAGCGGGATTTAATGTCTATCTGGCAAAGGTCGTTGCCTTTTTCAAGACGCTGGATGTAAAACAGTTTGGTGCCGTCAGGGCTAAGGAAATGGTCTCCGAGGCGGCCGGAGGAGGGAGTCAGCCTTATGATACGGTCTTCACGGTTTTCCAGATCCAGCACCAGCGGGTCAATCTTGCCCTTTTCTGCTTTCAAGCTATCCTGCTCTTCTTTCTTCTTGGCCTTCTTGTCGTCTGCCTTGAGCAGTTTCTCTATCTCATCTTCTTCTTTGTCGCGGGTAAATTTGTAATACTCTTCACCGTCAAAGAACATAATGTAGATATCCCTCTCGGCACCCCAGCTGCCGTGGCTGCGATAGCCGGCCTTGTCGCTGGTCCAGGTCATTGCCTTGCCGCCAAGGGCCCAGCGGAAGCTGGAGTCGGAATAACCGCTGTGGGTCAGATTGGTAACCTTACCGCTCTCCACCTCGATCAGGGCAACGTCAGAGTTGTTCCAGCCACCATCAGCGGCATACTCGCTAAGCAAGTAACGGCTGTCGGGACTCCACTCGAAATCCAGGTCACCGTCCTGATATGAATACAGGGCGCCGGTAAGCACGGTTTTTTCTTTGCCGGACTTGAGGTTTTTGACCACGATGTCGGTGCGGTCCTTGAAAAACGCCAGATACTTGCCATCTGGGGATACTTTTGGATTGGTGCAGGTTACGCCTGCCGGAGTCACCCGTTCTTCCTTAAAATCGAATGTATAGGAGAAATACTTGTCTTTCTTGTTGGTGAGGCTGGTTTTCCAGATGCCCCAGCTGCCGTCGCGCTCTGCCGCATAGTAGAGTTCGCGGCCGTCATCAGAGAAGCTGACGCCACGTTCGCGCTCGGGAGTGCAGGTTATGCGGCGGGTTGTCTTATGGACAATGGAAGTAACAAAGATGTCGCCGCGGGACTCCAGAGCCACCTCTTCGTCGTTGGTAGAGGCAGACACTGCCACCGCTCCGAAATTGACAGACCGGCGCACTTTGTCTTTCACCAGTTTGTCCTTGGCGATGGTTATCTCCAGCTTTGCCGGCTGCTCCCCTTCGCGCATTGTGTAAAGGTCACCATTATATGAGAAGAGCAACTTCCCGTCCAGTGAAACGCTGAGCCCGCGAACTGGATGAGTGGGCAAATTGGTAATCTGGCTGGGTTTTTCGCTGCCGTCCAGAGAGGATTTCCACACATTGAAGTTTCCTCCGCGCTCGCTGAGCCAGTAATAATGGTTCCCGTCGGGAGCGAATACCGGATTGCGGTCTTCTCCTTTGAAAGAGGATATCTTCACAAAAGTGCCTTCGGCATCCATCGTAAACCCGGGTTTGGCGTCGCGGTAGCACCATATATCGCGGGTTACAGAAGAGGTGTGATGTTTGCGGAGAGGGTCCTCCACCCCTTTATAGTCTTCATAAATAATTGTGCCGTCGGGCGCTACGCTCAGGCTGGGAATTGTGAGAGAAACCACCATCTCGCTCTTGCCTCCGTCAATAGGGACCTTGTAAACTTGGGCAACATTAGGATAGACTGCCGCCTCTGCATCGGGAAGTATGCTGGTAATATAAACCACTGTACCGTCGCCAAGTGCTGCCAGCGGGGTTTCCGGGCCGGTATATGTAGTCAGTTGCCGGGGTGTACCGCCTTGTGAAGATACCACCCAGACATCCTTACTGCCGTCTCTGTACGAACTGAAAACAAGTTTAGAGCCATCTGCACTCCATACCGGATCACTCTCGTAAGAGGGCGAGCTGGTGATTTGCCGGGCCTGGCCGCCAGCCGAGCTGACAGTGAAAATATCTCCCTGAAAGGCAAATGCAACGGTTTTCCCATCCGGGGAGATGGCGCTGTGCCGAAGCCAGCGGGGACTATCCTGGGCAAAGGCAATGTTTGCCACCAACAGCAAAAATGCAACAGAGAGACGTAACTTTATTTTCATAAGCAGTAATTAATAGTCGGCATATAAATCCTAATTTACAAAAGTACGAATAAAACGGGGAAATTGATAAATTTGGCATTGCAATTAAACCTATGCGGGGTTTTCGCGTCAAAACAACAGAATATTCAAACAATAGACATATGAAAAAAATACTCGTTACAATGCTTGCCATTGCGCTTGCAACCTCAGGGTTCAACGCAGTGGCTCAGAGAGAAATGCCTCAGTTGACTCCCCAGCAAAAGGCGCATATGATGACAGACCATATGGACCGTTTGCTCACCCTCACAGACAAACAGTATCAGAAAATCTACAAACTCAACCTCAAGCAGGTCAAGGAAATGGAGGCCGACTCTCTGTTCCTTGGCCGACGCGGTATGGGCTTTGGTCCCGGTATGGGTCCCCGTCCCGGAATGGGTCCCGGCGGCCCCGGCGGACGTGCCCAGTTTGAACGTGATATGGAAAAGGCGGGGCGCGAGTTCACTCCCCTGTCTCCCCAGCAGATGGAGCAGCTAAAAGAAGCTCACGAAAAGTCCAGGATCAAAATGGACAAGAAACTGCGCAAAATACTCACCGACGAGCAGTACGGCAAGTGGGTAAAGGCAGAGCAGGAACGCCTGATAAAGATGCAGCAGATGCGCCAAAACCGCGGTCAAGGCAGGCCTCACCGTCACCACAGGCCCGACTCGGCCGACAACGGCCTGCCGCAGGCTCCGGGCTCACAAGCCAGGCCGGCAAAGATGGTAGAGTAAACAAAAAGTCGCTGATGATTCAGCGACTTTTTTGTTGTTCCAGAAACGCCTTGCAGCCGGCGGTGATATCTCTGTAAGAGGCTTCGAAATCGCCAGTGTACCAAGGGTCGGCGACATCGCGGTTGATTCCGCAGAAAGACATCATCAGTTGCACCTTGCCTTCCGGGTCATCCGGAATAATCCGGCTCAGCCACCTGCGGTTCTGGCTGTCCATTATTATGATTCTGTCAAAGCGGTTATAATCCGCCCTGGTCACCAGCCGTGCGCACTTGGAGCTGTCAAACGGAATCCCGTGAGAAGTCAGGCAGCGCTTGGCGGGCGGATAGATGGGACTCCCCAGGTCCTCGGCAGAAACCGCCGCCGATTCTATGTAATACTCCCCTTCCTTCCCGGCGTCCTTCACCATTTTCTTGAATATGAACTCCGCCATCGGGCTGCGGCAGATGTTTCCGTGGCAGACAAAGAGGACATTCAGCATATTATCAATCAGTTTAGCAGGTGCAAATATATTTTTTATATTTGTAGAAACAATGAAACTACGCATTCTGATATTGTCCCTGCTGATTTGCTGTACGCTGAATCTCAGTGCACAGAGTGACACCCTGCGCCTTGCATTCTCTGTCAGGGGAACCGTTGTGGATGCAACTAACGGAGTGGCAATTGAGTCGGCTTTGGTAACTGTCCCAGGCACCAACTATTCCACTGTAACAAACGCAGACGGCAAATTCACAATCAAATCAGGAGAGCCTTTCTCTTCAGTACAGGTCTCTGTTCTTGGATATAAGACATCAGTATGCGAGGCATCCCCGGATAAGCCGGTCAGGATCAGGCTTAAACCGGAGTCCTACGCTCTGGAAGGGGCCACAATCATCTCTGGAGACGCATATGATCTGGTTTGTGCAGCCATCAGAAGGATTCCAGACAACTACAGTTCAAAACCGGAACTTCTGGAGTGCTTCTATAGGGAAACCGTTCGCAAGAGAACGCGCTATACATATATTTCCGAGGCGGTGGCGCGGATGTACAAGACCGGCTATGGAGATGGTATTTACGGAGACCGAACCGCACTCGAAAAGAGCCGGGTACTGCTTAGCCAGAAACCCAGCGATACACTAAGCGTAAAGGTGCAGGGCGGCCCTGCCCAGGCAGTATTTCTTGATGTAGTAAAGAATCCCGAGGTCCTTTTCGGCCCGGAAACTCTCAATCAGTACATCTTTGAAATGGGCCAGCCTACATACATTGACGGCCGGCTGCAGTTTGTCATCAATTTCAAGCCTGGCCCACAGATCACCGACGTGGCCCTATATAGCGGCACCCTGTATATTGACAGCGAGAATTTGTTCTTTACGAGGATAGAGATGTCCCTGGATGTTTCAGACAAGGGCAAGGCCATCCGCAGGATAGTGGTGCGCAAGCCTCTGTCGTTAAGACTTGCGCCAAAGGAGATGTCCATAGTGGTCAACTATAGCTACGACGGCCGTCTGGCACGGATCTCTTATTTCCGCTCTGTTTTCAGGTTCAACTGCGACTGGAAAAAGAAACTGTTCGCCACCAGCTATTCGGCCATCAACGAACTGGTTGTCACCGACATCCGTCCCCAGGCCATACCCATAGCCCGGTCGGAGCAGTTCCGCACAAGCGACATCCTGAGCGACAAGGCCAGCGAGTTCGTGGACCCCGACTTTTGGAAAGACTACAACATTATTGAGCCTTCCGAGAGTCTGGAGCACGCAGTTGACAGACTCAGGAAAGGGCGATAATTGTTATATTTGCAGCAAAGTCCCGCCCAACTATGATAGACAAGATCGTATCCGTAGCCAACAGTATCATCTGGAGTCCTGCTCTGGTGGCGCTGCTGGTTGGCGCCGGACTGTATTTCTCTATCCGCACCCGTTTTGTTCAGGTACGCCGCTTCGGACTTATGATCCGCAGTCTTTTTGCCCCCAAAGAGAAGTCCGAGGAGGGCAGCAAGCACGGAATATCCTCGTTTGAGGCTTTCTGTGTGGCACTGTCGGGACGCGTCGGCACCGGCAACATTGTGGGTGTGGCCACAGCCATAGCTCTGGGTGGTCCGGGCGCGGTGTTCTGGATGTGGCTCATAGCATTTTTCGGTGCATCCACCGCTTTTGTAGAGTCTACCCTCGCCCAGAAATACAAATTCCACCACGCAACCGGTTTCCGCGGCGGCCCAGCCAGTTATATAGAGAAAGGGCTCAAGCTTCCGTGGCTGGGCATTGTTTTCTCTGTTTGCTGCATCTTCGGTTACGGCTTGTTCCTGGCGCCTGTCCAGTCCAACGGAATGACGGGCGCGCTAAGCAATTCTTTCGGCATCAATCCCCTCTACAGCGGCCTTGCACTTGCATTCCTGCTTGCACTGGTGATTATCGGCGGCATCAAGAGCATTTCCCGCGTAGCCAGCATCATCACGCCGTTTATGGCATTGGGATATCTGGTGATAACTGTAATTGTCCTGGCCCACAATATCAACACCATTCCACACGTGTTGAAGATGATTGTGACCAGCGCAATAGGGCTTCAGCAGGTGGCTGGCGGCATTCTTGGCTCCACCATTATGATGGGAGTGAAACGCGGCATTTTCTCTAATGAGGCCGGCCAGGGCGGCGGTGCCATAGTATCTGCTTCGGCGGCGGTGTCCCACCCTGCCAAACAGGGTCTGGCGCAGGCTTTCAGCGTGTATGTGGACACTTTGCTGATCTGTACCGCCACAGCGCTGATGATTCTTTGCTCCGGCACATATAACATTCTGGATGCGAAGACAGGTGAGATTCTGGTGGCCGGCGACCCTTCGCTTGGGGCCAATTACGTGGGCTATACGCAGGCGGCGGTGGACAGTGTGCTCAGCGGCTTTGGCAGCACTTTCGTGAGCATTGCTATGGTGTTCTTTGTATTCACCACCATTATGGCTTATTACTTCTACGGAGAGTCCAGCATAATGCACATTTTCGAAGGCAAGAAGGCCGGAAGCGAAAAATTGGCCATCTGGATTTTCCGGTTTGCGCTGCTGGCTATGGTGGTCTTCGGTTCGGTGCGCGAGGCGAATGTTATCTGGACGCTGGGCGATGTGGGCGTGGGGCTCACCGCCTGGATCAATGTCATAGCGCTGCTGCTCCTCTGCCCAGAAGCGGTGAATCTGCTCCGCGACTACGAGAAATCCCTGAAGAAATAGTTTTCTGCCGCTTTGGCTTCGGAAGCCCGAGCGATACAGCGAAGAAAAAGCTTTGCGTAGGGAACAGGGGTTCTATGTTCTCCCTGGCCCGGAGCAAAGCCTTTTTCGTAGCCCAGCGAGGGCAATTCAGGCGAAGGCATCTGCCCGACGCAGAAGTGATTAGTCGAGTTGTACCAAGGTGTCGAGGGCCGTTTCTATCATACGGCTCACGTAGGGCTTGTAGTCGGTGTTGCTGTCGCCGGCATAGCGGTTGGCAATGGCGCAGCAGACGGTGATGGCATCGTGGCCAAGCTGGGCGGCAAGGCCGGCAAGGGCGCTGGATTCCATCTCAAAGTTGGTGATGCGGCGTCCGTCGTAGCGCCAGCTCTCCAGTTTCTCCAGCATATCGGGCATAGCCAGGCCAAGGCGCAGCACTCGGCCCTGGGGGCCGTAGAAACCGGGCGCGGAAATGGTCATTCCGGGCACCGTCCAGCCCGACATCAGATCGATGAGCTTCTGGCTGGCCTTCACGAAATACGGCCTGGGCAGACCGGCTGCGTCCCAACCCATATGACGCACAAAGTCCTCTTCGTAGTCCTTGAGATTGATCTTGTCCACCTCTGCATACCAGCGCATCAGGCAGTCAAAACCGATGCTCACGTGCGACAGTATTGCGCCGCCCAGAGGGATATCGGGCTGAATGGCGCCGCAGGTACCCATACGCATCAGAGTAAGACGGCGATGCTGTGGTTTCACCTCGCGGGTGGCAAAATCTATGTTTGCCAGGGCATCGAGTTCGGTGGCCACGATGTCGATATTGTCGCAGCCGATGCCGTGCGACACGCAGGTCATACGGCGACCCTTGTAGGTGCCGGTGAAATGACGGAACTCGCGGCTCTGCCCCTCGTCTTCGAAACTGTCAAAATAGGTCCCGATCATAGTCACCCGGTCGGGGTCTCCGACCAGAAGCACGATGTCTGCCAGATGTTCGGGTTTAATGTGAAGATGGAAAACGCTTCCATCGGAATTTATGAGAAGTTCTGACTTGGGAATCATATTAAATACGCTGTTAATTGTTACAAATATAACAAAAAACAGCGTAAAACCTCTATTATGTAAAAACTGGACTAGAGAATCTTAGAGATGGCGTTTACAAGCGCCTCTACAGTCGCAGTTATAATATCCTTGTCGGCAGCGAAGCCGTAATAAATCTGGCCCTTGTTCTCAATCTGGATGTGAACCTTGCCTATGTCGTCGGTGCCCTTGTTGATGCTCTGGATAAGCATCTCCTCCAGATTGACCTTGCGGTGCACCAGAGTCTTGACGGCAGAGAAAGCGGCGTCTATGGGGCCGATTCCGCCGGAGGTGCAGGTGCACGGCTCGCCGTCTATCTCAAGGGTGACGGTGGCCATAGGCAGTGAGTTCTTGCCGCAGACAACCTGCAGATATGCAAGGCGGATCTTCTGGGTGACATTGCCCTCGGTGACACCGGCTATTTCGTAGAGGTCGGCATCGTCGATATCCTTTTTGCTGTCGGCCACACGGAGAAACTTCTCGTAGGCCAGAGCTAGCTCCTGGGCAGAGAGATTCAGCCCAAGACGGTGGAAGTGATGGTTCAGCGCAGCACGGCCGCTGCGGGCGGTGAGAGCGATGATGGAATCGTTCAGGCCGATGTCGGTCGGGTCAATGATTTCGTAGCTCTCGCGGTTCTTCAAAACGCCGTCCTGATGGATGCCGGACGAATGGGCAAAGGCGTTGCGGCCCACAATAGCCTTGTTGGGCTGGACCGGCATACGCATCATAGACGAAACCTGATGCGATACCTTGGTGATTTGCTTGATCTTGATATCGGTGTAAACTGGGAATTCCTTGCGGCTCTTGATGGCCATCACAACCTCTTCAAGGGCGGTGTTGCCGGCACGCTCGCCGATACCATTGATAGTGACCTCCGCCTGTCGAGCACCCGCCATCACACCCGCCAGCGTGTTGGCCGTGGCCATACCCAGGTCGTTGTGGCAATGGGTAGATATTATCGCCTTGTCGATATTGGGCACGTGATTCATAAGGTAGGCGATCTTGGCTCCGAATTCCTCGGGGAAGCAATAGCCGGTGGTGTCGGGAATATTGACCACGG